>JBFHML010000008.1:0-60584 GCA_041594335.1 Porticoccaceae bacterium | reverse complement strand
TGGACAGCAGCCGCTTCGTCGGTGGCGCTTCGGATTCTGTGGTCGGCGGGATCAACCTCGGCTACCGATTTGCCAACGACTGGGCACTGGAAATTGGCGCCGGTTCCGATGTCGATGGCGAAGACTTGGATGTTGCCAAGTTGGATATGTACTACTGGCTGGGTGAAGCCAATCCCGACAGTACGGCCTGGCGTCCGTATTGGACGGCGGGGATCAGTTACTTCGATCTGGGCGACCAGCCCGGTGTCCCCGAGGCTTTGGATCTGGGCGGCGAGGAAGCCCATACCTGGCAGGCGGGCTTGGGTTTCGGTATGTCCAAAATGTTTACCGATCACCTGGAATTCCGCGGCGACGTGCGCGCCCTCTACAAGGTTCGCGACGACAAGAACAATGCGGTTGATGGCGCTCTCAACCTCGCGGTGAACTACTACTTCAATGGCCCCAAGCCGGCGCCGGTGGTGCAGGCCGCCCCGGCCCCAGCCCCAGTGCCGCAGCCGGTCGCGCCGCCGCCCGCACCGGAACCCGAGAAACGGACCATTACGGTCGAGCTGAAAGTGCTGTTTGAATTCGACAAAGCGGTGGTTCGTGAAATCTACGGTGACGAGTTGCAGGCCGTGGCCAACGCCATGAAGGCACACGACGACATCGACCTGGTGCTCGAAGGGCACACCGATGCCATCGGTACCGATGCCTACAACCAGGATCTCTCTCGCCGGCGGGTAGAGGCCGTCAAGGCGCGTCTGGTCCAGGACTACGGCATCCCGGCGCATCGCATTGGCACGGAAGCGTACGGCGAGAGCCGTCCGGTTGCCGACAACGCCACTGCCGAGGGGCGGGAGCGCAATCGCCGCGTCGTAGGCCAGCTGAGCTACGTCGAGGTCATGCCCGAATAATCGCCGATACTTCGGCAATTGCTCGACGGGAACGGCGCCTTTGGCGCCGTTCTTTTTGGACAAGCGTCAGTCCCGGGATCATGGCAGGATGCGCGCGTGAAGACGCTGTTTTGGCACGATTACGAAACCAGTGGCACGGACCCGGCGCGGGATCGTCCGTTTCAGTTCGCCGGTCTTCGTACCGGGCCGAACCTGGAGCCGATGGGCGAGCCCGTCGGGTTTTACTGCCAGCCGGACCCGCTGTTGCTTCCCCATCCCGTTGCCTGTCTGATTACCGGCATCAGTCCGCAGCGCGCGCAGCGCGAGGGGCTGCCTGAGCCGGAATTCGCCGCTCGGATCGCGGCGGAGCTGGGCGTTCCGGGCACCTGCGGGGTGGGGTACAACAGTATTCGGTTCGACGACGAAGTCACCCGCTACCTGCTTTATCGCAATTTCCACGACCCCTATGCGCGGGAGTGGCGCGACGGCAATTCGCGTTGGGACATCATCGATATGTTGCGGGTTGCTCGGGCATTGCGACCCGCGGGCCTGGTCTGGCCGGATCATGATGACGGTAGCCCCAGCTTCCGACTCGAGGATCTGACCGCGGCTAATGGGATTGACCACGGCCAGGCGCATGATGCGCTGGCCGATGTGCAAGCCACCCTGGGTTTGGCCCGGCTCGTCCGTCGGCATCAGCCGCAGCTCTTTGCCCATCTGTACGAGCTCCGCCGGAAAAAGTCTGTCCAGGCGCTGCTCGATCCGGTGGCGCGGCGGCCGGTGCTGCATGTCTCCGGAAGACTGCCTCGGGATCGTTGCTACACGGGGCTGATGCTCCCGTTGGCGCGGCACCCGAGTAATGCCAATGGGGTGATCTGTTTCGATTTGATGGGAGACGCACAGGCCCTCATTCAAAGTGACGCCGATCGGATTCGAACGCGGGTCTTCAGCGCCGCCGATGCGCTGCCCCCCGGCTGTGAGCGGTTGCCGCTAAAGGTAATCCATGTCAACCGGTGCCCGGTGGTGTTGACCCCCAAGCTGCTGGATCCAGCCACCGCGCGTCGTCTCCATATCGATTTGGAGCACTGCGAGCGCCAGTGGCGGATGCTGAGTGGCGTGGATCTGGAGGCCAAGCTGGCCCAGGTGTTCGCGCCTGCGGAATCTGCCGTGCGTGCGGAGGATGCCGAGACGGCGCTGTACGCGGGGTTTCTCGCCGACGCGGACCGGGCTCTGCTCGCCAAGGTGCGCTCGGCCTCGCCAGAGGCTTTGGCTGCGCAGCGAATTGTGTTCGGGGATGCGCGCTACCGAGAACTGCTATTCCGCTACCGGGCTCGCCATTACCCGCAGACGCTGAGCGCATTGGAGGCGGAGAACTGGCTGGAATTTTGTCGTTGGCGCCTGACGGACCCGCAATCCGGATATTTGGGGCTGACAGCGTTTTGTGACGAACTGGTACGTCTGGATCGGGAGGTCACCGATGCTGGCGGGCGGGCGCTGCTAGCGGAATTGGCCGCGTGGGCGCGGGAGGTCGCGGAGCGCTGCGGCCTCGAGCCCTCCGGTGGCCCCGCGCCCGTCGCGTCAAGCGGGTAACCCGAACGTCAATCTTGCCGTCCCTGCCGGCCCCGTGCTCCCTCGGGACTGGTAGAATTGCATTCGTGATGCCCGTGGGGTGGTGTGCGTGAAATTTCGGGGTTCGCATATTTTGTCGGTCGCCCAGTTCGAGCGGTCTGACATCGAAGAAATCTTTCGGATTGCTGACAACATGGAACCCTATGCCCAACGGCGCCGTGCCACGCGCGTGCTCGAAGGAGCAATCCTGGGCAACATGTTCTTTGAAGCCAGTACCCGCACACGGATCAGTTTCGGATCGGCGTTTAACTTGCTCGGCGGCGAAGTCCGGGAGTCCGTCGGCATGGACAGCCTATCGTTGGTGAAGGGCGAATCGCTCCGGGATACTGCCCGGGTGTTGTCGGGCTTCAGCGACGTGATCTGTATGCGCCATCCGGCGGCCGGTTCGGTGGCGGAGTTCGCCAGTGCCAGTCGCGTACCCGTGCTGAATGGGGGGGATGGCAGCAACGAGCACCCCAGCCAGGCATTGCTGGATCTCTACACGATCAAGAAGGAGTTAGCGGGACGCGGACGCGGCATCGACGGTCTGCGCATCGCCATGGTCGGCGATCTGCGGTATGGCCGCACCGTACATTCCCTGGCTCGCCTGCTGACCTTGTTCACGGGCATCCAGGTGGAGCTGGTCTCTCCCCCTGAATTGCGCATGCCGGCCGAATTGGTCGACGAATTGCGCGCCGCCGGCCAGCGGGTGACAGAGTCGGAGAATCTGGAGGCGAGCATCACCCATGTCGATATTGTCTACTCCACCCGGATTCAGGAAGAGCGGTTTCCCGACCGCACACAGGCTGACCTGTATCGCGGCAGGCTGCGCCTCAATCAGGCCATCTACACCCAGTATTGCGAACCTAACACCGTGATCATGCACCCGCTGCCGCGGGATTCCCGAGCCGAAGCCAACGAGCTCGATGTCGATCTGGACGGGAATCCCAATCTGGCCATTTTCCGGCAGACGGATAATGGACTGTTGGTGCGCATGGCCTTGTTTGCGCTGGTGCTGGACGTGGTGCACCTGGTCGACCAGTACGCGCGCGAGGTGCGTTGGTACACGCCGAGCTAGGGGGGCGCATGAAGGATTCCGCGGTCCCGGATCCGTTCGCCGACATTCGGCCGTACCGGGATGACGAAGTTGCCGCAGTCCTCGCGGGGCTGATCCGGGACCGCGAGTTCGCGGATTTGCTGTTGCGTATGCGGATGCCCAGGCTCGCGCGGCACTGGCCGGCTCTTGGCCGCAAGCTGGCGCGAGTGGCGTTGGCGCGACGTTTTCGGGGCATCGGCACGGTAGCGGAGTTTCAGGCATTGGTCGGGCAGCAGCTGCGGCCCCACATGGAGCGAGTGACCACCCGCCTAACCCTCAGCGGCCTGGATGCGCTCCAGCCGAGCCGCGCCTATTTGTTCATCGGCAATCACCGCGATATCGCCATGGACCCGGCATTGGTCAATCTGATGCTTTACGACCATGGTTTCGACACGGTGCGCATTGCGATCGGCGACAATCTCTTGAGCAAGCCGTTTGCCAGTGATCTCATGCGCATCAACAAAAGCTTTATCGTCAAGCGCACAGTCACGGGGCGCCGTGAAAAGCTCGGCGCCCTGCAACAGCTGTCGGCGTACATTCGGCATTCGGTGGTCGACGACCAGGCTTCGGTCTGGATAGCGCAGCGCGAGGGGCGCGCGAAGGACGGGGTAGACGTCACCGAACCGGCGATCCTCAAGATGTTGGCACTGAGTCGGGCGCCGGAACAGGACTTCGCCGCGGCGCTTGCCGAACTCCGGCCGGTGCCTGTGACGATCAGCTATGAATTCGATCCCTGTGATGCGGACAAGGCCCGTGAGCTGCACGCGCTACGTACCCTGGGCTCTTACCGCAAGAGCGAACATGAAGATTTGCAGAGCATTTATCGCGGCATTGTGGGAGAAAAGGGGTGCGTGCACGTGGCCTTTGGCGCGCCGCTCACCGAGGCCGAGCTGACGAGCCCGGAGGTCGCGGCCGCGACGATCGATCGCGCCATCCTGCGGGATTACCGTCTCTGCGCCAGCCATTTTGCAGCCTACGCGCAGTTGTGCGGGGCCGACCCGCGGGCTGACCGTTTACGAGCCGCGCTGGCCGAGCCGGACTGGGCGCTGTCGGAGCGCAGATTCGCCGCGCGTCTAGCAACGGTTCCGGAGGCGGAGCGCGACCTCTTCTTGGCCATGTACGCCAATCCGTTGCGCCGGCGCCTCGAGCTGGATGCATGAAGTGACGGCGCTCCTCAGCGACGACGCCAAAGAGCGCATCCAGATCGGTTACCGCGCCTTCCTCGCGCATCGCGGCCTGCGCCCGCGGGCGGGGCAGCGCCACATGATCGCCGGCATCGCTGGGTTTCTCGCTGCGGCCGGGGCCGGGCCGCGGGTGTGCGCCATCGAGGCTGGCACCGGTACCGGCAAGACCCTGGCTTACCTTCTCGCGGGTCTGCCACTGGCGCGGGAGTCGGAAAAGAAGCTGGTGATTGCGACCGGAACCCTGGCCTTGCAGGGACAGCTGGTCGACCGGGATATCCCGGACCTATTCGCCGCAACGGGTTGGGACTATGACTTCGCTGTCGCCAAGGGGCGCGGGCGCTACCTCTGCCCGCTGCGTCTAGAGCAGTGCGAAGCGCAGGTCGCCAGCGATGTTTCCGGACAGTTCCTGTTCGACGACGAGCTCGTTTTCGCACCGGGTGCCGACGATCGGCACCGCCTGCAGGCGCTGGGAGATGCGTGGCGTACTGGCCGCTGGGATGGCGATCGCGATCACTGGCAGGCGCCGTTGACCGAGACTTTGTGGCAGGCGCTGTCGATCGATGGCCGCCGCTGTGGCGGTCGGCGTTGTCGCCTCATTGCTTCGTGCCCCTACTACCGGGCGCGAGCCGCGGTCGAGGCCGCCGATTGTGTCGTAGCCAACCATGATCTGGTGATGGCGGACCTGGCGCTCGGTGGGGGTGTGGTACTGCCGGCACCGGAAGAGAGCTTCTATGTGTTCGACGAGGCGCATCGACTCGGAGAAGCCGCGATCAGTCATTTTGGCTCCCAATGCGCGCTTGAGGCGACCACGGTCTGGCTGGAGCGACTGGAGAGCCAGGTGGCCAGGCAACGCGGTTCCCTGAACGGTAGCGGGGAGGCGCTCGTCCAGCTCGAAGCCCTACCGGCCCTCGCCACGGCGGCGAGCGACCTGCTGCGGCGTTCGGCGCCGCTGCTGGCCGCCTTAGTGCCCAGCGAGGAGCCGAGACGCCACCGGTTTGTGGGCGGTGTGGTGCCCGAGAATCTACGCCTGCTGTGTGCGGCGCTGGCCAATGCCTGGGAGGCTTTGGTGGCGGGGCTGTCCGGTTATCACGAGGCGCTCGAAGCTGCCTTCGATCGCAGTGACTTTCCACTCGAACGAGCGGAGTTGGAGGCTGGATTTCAAGTCGCCGGACATTGGCTCGGGCGCGCCGAAGCCATCGCGCGCTTGTGGCGTGACATGGCGGAACCGGATGCTGAGAATGAGCCGCCGCTGGCGCGTTGGCTGACGCGCGACGCGGGCGGCGATGTGCGGGTGATTGTGGCGCCGGTCAGTGCCGGCAATCGCTTAGCGGAGCGCTTGTGGTCGCGTTGTGGCGGCGCGGTGCTGACTTCTGCCACGCTGCGGAGTCTAGGTACCTTCGAGCGGTTGCGGCTGGATACTGGCCTGCCCGAGAACCTCGTCACCCGGGTGTTACCCGGTGGCTTCGACTATGCGCGCCGAGCGGTCCTGGCAGTGCCGGAGACCGCTGCAGACGGCGGCGATCCGACGGTACATACGGCGTCTGTCGCGACCCAGCTACCAGAGCTGGTGACGGTAGAGCCCGGGGGCTGCCTGGTGCTCTTTGCCTCCCGTCAGCAACTCGAGCAGGTGCGCAGCAGCCTGCCCGCTGGGTTGGCTGAGCAGGCATTGGTGCAGGGAGAGCTGCCGGTGACGGAGATTCTGGCGCGTCACCGCGCCCGTATCGATCGCGGTGAGCGCAGTCTGATTTTGGGGTTGGCGAGTTTTGCCGAAGGGATCGATCTGCCCGGCGATTATTGCCGGCACGTGATTATCGCCAAGCTCCCTTTCGCGGTGCCGGACGATCCGATACAGGAAGCCCGTACCGAATGGGTGAGGGCTGCGGGGGGCAACCCCTTCCGAACGCTGGCTCTGGCGGATGCCAGTCTGCGTCTGGCCCAGGCGTGCGGACGCCTGTTGCGCGCCGAGACGGATCGCGGCCGAGTGACCCTACTCGACCGCCGTGCAGTGACCAAGGGGTATGGCCGGGAATTGTTGGCCGCTTTGCCGCCTTTTGGGCGCATCGGTTGATGGGTTGATGGTTTGTGGGCTCAGCGAGCGCGACCGGAAGCATTGATGCGACTGCCTGGCAGCGGCAATCCGAGCGATTCGGCACGGGTGGCGATGGCACCGCGAATGCCTTTGGCATCGAGGCCGAGGGCGGCCAGCTGCGCAGCCCTAGTGTCATGGTCGATAAAGCGATCCGGCAAGCCGAGGTGCAGCAGGTGGCAGGTCCTGCCGGCGGCGGCCAGATACTCGGCGACGCCGGTGCCCGCGCCACCTGCGATGACGTTGTCTTCGAGCGTCACCAGTAAGGTGTGTTCGGCGGCCAGCGCATCGATCAGGTCGGCATCCAGGGGCTTCACGAAACGCATGTCGGCAACGCTGGCGTTGAGTGCCTCGGCAGCCTCAAGCGCCGGAGATAGCAGAGCGCCAAAATTGAGGATGGCGATGCCCGCGCCGTCGCGAAGGCGGCGTCCGCGGCCGATGGGCAGGGGCTCGAGACCGGGCTCGACGGCGGCTCCGGGCCCGCTGCCGCGCGGGTAGCGTACTGCCGCAGGTCCGGGGTGCAGAAACCCAGTGCTCAACAGGCGCCGCGTTTCGTTTTCATCGGCTGGGGCCATGACCAGCAGGTGAGGGATGCAGCGCAGATAACTGAGATCGAAGCTCCCGGCGTGGGTGGGACCGTCCTCGCCGACCAGTCCGGCCCGGTCGATCGCGAACAGAACGTCGAGATGCTGCAGGGCCACATCGTGGATGAGTTGGTCATAGGCGCGCTGCAGGAACGTCGAATAGATTGCCACCACGGGTTTCATCCGCTCGCAGGCGAGCCCTGCAGCCAGAGTCACAGCGTGCTGCTCGGCGATGGCTACGTCGTGGAAACGGTCGGGGAAACGGCGCGCGAATTCGACCATGCCGGAGCCTTCGGTCATCGCTGGGGTGATCCCCACCAGGCGCGGTTCTCGCTCGGCCATGTCGCACAGCCAGGTGCCGAACAGGTCTTGAAACTTGGGTCGTGTCGGGCGCTGCGGTACGGAGGGTTTGGCGGGTTCGATTTTGGTCAACGCGTGGTAACCGATGGGATCCGCTTCGGCAGGGAGGAACCCTTTGCCCTTGACGGTGGCCACGTGGAGCAGGACGGGTCCGGTGACCTGCTTGAGGTTATTCAGCGTGGTGATCAGCAAGGGCAGATTGTGACCATCGATCGGCCCAATGTAGGTGAAGCCGAGTTCTTCGAAGACGATGCCCGGTGCCACCAGCGCCTTCATTAATTCCTCGGTCTTGCGTACCAGGGTCGAGGTCGAGGGAAATGCCTTGAGGAGGCGTTTGCCGCCTTCGCGGACCAGATTGTAGAACCGGCTCGACCAGAGTTTGGAGAAATAGGTCGATAAGCCGCCGACGTTGCGGGAGATCGACATCTTGTTGTCGTTGAGGATCACCAGCAGGTCGAGGTCAAGATGGGCGCTGTGGTTGAGTGCCTCGAACGCCATCCCGGCGGTCATGGCGCCATCGCCGATGACAGCGATGGCGCGGCGGGGGTCGCCCTGGAGGTGTGCGGCCAGTGCCATGCCCAGCGCCGCGCTGATAGAGGTGCTGGAATGACCGACGCCAAAGGTGTCATACGGGCTTTCGCAGCGCTTGGGAAACCCGGCGATGCCGCCGCTGCGACGGACCTGGAGGATCTCGTCGCGGCGGCCGGTGAGGATCTTGTGGGGATAGGTCTGATGGCCGACGTCCCAGACCAATCGATCTTCCGGAGTATTGAAGACGTGGTGTAAGGCGATGGTCAGTTCAATCACGCCCAGCCCGGCACCAAAGTGGCCGCCGGTTTGGCCCGTCGTATAGAGCAGGTAGGCGCGCAGCTCGTCGGCCAGGCGCTCCAGCGTGGGCACGTCGAGATGGCGCAGCGCCGCTGGGCTCGAAATGGTGTCGAGCAGCGGGGTCAATGGCCGTTGTTCGGGGATCTCAATAAAGCTCTGTGCCATGGCCGGCGGAGCGGGAGAGGGGGGCAGATTTTAGCGCAAACTGGCGGCCCAGGCTCAGTGGGTGCGGGTGATCGCGTAATCGGCTAGGTAGCGTAGCGCCTCCACGGCCCCGAGTGGATCGAGGGCGGCATGACACCGCGCGTGCAGTTCTGTCAGGGCGTCGTGGGCGCCCCTTCGGCCGAGCAGACTGACGTAGGTGGCTTTGTCGCGCTCGCGGTCCGCACCACTGTGCTTGCCTAGCACGGCCGTGGGCTGTTCTTCGTCCAGGAGGTCGTCGCGCACCTGGAACGCCAGCCCCAGGGCGTTACCGTAGTCCTGCAGTTGGGTGACAACGTCCGGGGAGCAGGTGCCGGTCGAAAGTGCGCCAAGCAGGACGCTCGCGGTGATCAGGTCTCCGGTCTTGCGGCGGTGGATGGTCTCCATTGCCGTTAGGCTGGGCTGGTGACCGGTCGCCTCCAAGTCGAGCGCCTGGCCGAGCACCATGCCTGCACCACCGGCGGCGGCAGCCAGGCGTTTGATCATATCCAGAGCCAGGGTTGCGGGCAGGTCATCAATCGCGGCGAGCTCAGCGAAGGCGGCGGACTGCAGCGCATCGCCGGCCAGGATCGCCATGGCTTCACCGAATACGAGGTGGCACGTGGGTCGCCCACGGCGCAAGTCATCGTCGTCCATGGCCGGGAGATCGTCGTGGATCAGCGAATAGGCGTGGATCATTTCGATGGCTACGGCGGCCCGATCCGTGGCAGCCCTGGGGAGGCCGGAGGCACTGGCAGCGGCGTAAACGAGACAGGGGCGGATCCGCTTGCCACCGCCGAGCAGGGCGTAGCGCATGGCATCGACCAATCGCGAGCCGGGTGTGTCGGGCAGAGCCGCGGCGAGCAGGGATTCGGTACGGGTTCGCCAGCGGTCGAGTGGTGAATCCGCGGTGACTGCCGTCACCTGGTGTCCGCCTCGCCGGTCCCGGAGAAAGGTTCGGCGACCCAGTCGCCGTTTTCGGCGCGTACCAGCTGTTGGACTCGCTGCTCAGCCTCGGAGAGTGCCTTCTGGCACTGCCGTGCAATGCCGACCCCCTGTTCAAAGGTGCGCAACGCGTCATCGAGGCTCAGCGCACCGCTCTCCAGTGCTTCCACCAAGGCTTCCAGTTGGCCAAGACTGGTCTCAAAATCCGGAGTCTTCTTGCGTGCCGCCACTGCGTGATTCCTGCCTCAGCTCTCTGTCAGGCACCCTAACTGAGCCCCCATGGGGGGTCAAATGGGGCCCCGTGATGTAGGAATAATCTTACAAGACTTCGGGTTCATTTCGGACTGGTTCCCAACACGTACAGGGAGCACCATGGGCTCCGCAAGGACAGGCGGAACAAGGAGGTTGTCCCGCTCACAGGACCCGGGCGGGCAGCAGGGAGGTTACGCAGGGACGGGCGGCCGGCAAGGATTGGCCGGAGCGGGGTAGATCAGAAGCAGGATTGCTTCGCCGCAGCTAAGGGAGCCCGCGTCTGGGCAAGGAGCCTGGGCGGAGACAGGAGTGTCACAGGACCACCCCCGCATGTTCTTCGGTGCGGAAGCACTATATGCCCTTGGGCGCCCTGTTGTCTTCTCCAGCATCAGGGCGCCTTTCTTTTTTGCTCTTCGATGCAGGCCGGTCGTGCCGCGATGGCGCCCAGGTGGCGCTGGCAAGGGCGTCAATGCTGTCACCGAAATGATCTTGACAGTTGACCGGTGGCTCTTATGATGAAACTGGGCAATCTGCCGAGGATGCGGATTTCACTAAGCTGCGGTGCCGTCGTGATCCCCTCGTGGACCTGGAGTATTCCCGGTTTTTCGGGTCGCGTATTCCCTCCGCCAGCACCGCTGGAGGCTGGCGAGCATGATGCCCGCATCCGGTCTGGCGGGCGAGCCCCGACCGCGTATCCTGCGGCTGAATCTCGCCGGGCAGCCTATCGAGTGGCTGCATTGGCAAGAGGCTGTGTGCTTGTACGCGCGCGATCTCGTGGCGTGGTCGTTGGGCGACGTCGTCCAGCGCGTGCGTGGGGGCCTGTGTCGCACCACAGGACAGCGTTCGGAGATCGGCTTGCCCAGCATCATTGCCTGTGGTGGCGGCCAGTTGGCGCGACCGCGCACCAGTTACCCATTGTCCAATCCAGCTCTGTTTGCGCGCGATCGCTACCACTGTCTGTATTGCGCGCGCCCTTTTGAGGCAGGGGCACTGACACGGGATCATGTCGTGCCCTTGTCTCGGGGTGGCCGCGACCGTTGGGAGAATGTCGTTACCGCTTGTCGTCGGTGCAACCAGCACAAGGGGAGCCGATTGCTCGAGGAGATCGCCTGGGAGCTTCTGGCGCTCCCCTACCGTCCCAACAATGCGGAATACCTGGCGCTGATCAATTCTCGACGCATCCTGGCCGACCAGATGGACTTCCTTGCCGCGCAGTTTTCCCCCAATGGTCGCGCCCTCATCTGAGGTTATTTGAACACGGGCTTACGCTTTTCGCGGAAGGCGGCGACGCCCTCCCTGGTGTCTTCGTCGACAAAGAGCACCGGCATGGCGTCCTTGGCGTAGGTCATATCCTCTCCGCCCAGGGAGCGGTTGTAGACCGACTTGGCGTAGCGGATTGCCAGCTGTGGTTTGCGCGCTAGCTGATCGGCCAGCTCCAGCGCCCGGTCCAGCAGCGCGGCGTGAGGGACCACCTCGAGCACCAGTCCGAGTTCGCGCGCCCGGTCCGGCGAGATGGGTTCGCCGATCATGCTGAGATACTTGGCTTGCTGCCGTCCCACCAGCTCCGCCAAACGGACGATGGCAAAACCTGGCAGGAGCCCCAAATTGATCTCGGGAACGGCAAAGCGCGCTTGCTCCGAAGCGAGTACAAAGTCGCAGGCGATCGAGATCTCGAAACCGCCGCCATAGGCGTAGCCGTTGACCGCGGCGATCACGGGTTTGCCGATGGTCTCTGGGAGGCGGAGCACGTCGAGTACGCGGTCCATGAATTCACGTGCATAACGGGTGTTGAACTCAAACCCGCTGATGTCGGCACCGGCGCAGAAGGCTTTGTCGCCCGCCCCGGTCAGGACCACAGCGCGTATTTGGTCATCCTTGCCGGCTTCGGCAAAGGCCGCAGCGAGGCCGTCCCGGATGCCCGGGCTGAGGGCATTCAGCTTGCTGGGCTCGTCCAGGGTGATCAGCGCGGTGGTTCCCCGTGCCTCGTAATTGACGCTGGCAAAGCGCATGTACGCCTCCGAAAGTCTCTTGTTTTGGGGTGGTTATTGTGTCACGTACAGCGACCTAAGAGACGCGATATCCAGGGTTCCGACAGGACGGACTCGGCCGTGGGTTGATGGGGCATCGACATCAGTGGCGCATCCACATAGGCGGCAATTGCCGACGCGTTTTCCAGCAGCGGGTCAGGTGACTCGCGTACTGCGTTGAGTACCACCCCGGCGAGTGCAAGGCCGCGCCGTTCGATGGCTTCCGCCGTGGCGAGCACCTGATGCACCGCGCCCAATCGATCATCGCCGACCAGCAATACCGCCAACCCCAGTTCGCAGGCGAGGTCGGCGTTAAGGGCGCCTTCTGCCAGCGGGGAGAGAAATCCACCGGCTCCTTCTACCAACAGAAAATCACCCGGCGACAGCTCCGCCGTGCAGGCCGCGGTGAGTTGCGCGAGCTGTAGTCGCTGTCCGGCGAGGGCTGCTGCCCGCGGTGGTGACAAGGCTGCCGGCAACGGATGGGGGCAGACCACTGCTAGCGGCTCGGTGGCGCCCGCGGCGCGGCGCAGGCGTTCGGCGTCGGCTGGCAACAGGCTGCCGTCGTGCGAGATCGCGCAACCGGACTCGACAGGCTTGCGGACGCGAACGGGGAAACCGCGGGCGGTGAGCTGCGCGGCCAGGGCCGCCCCGACATGGGTTTTGCCCACGCCGGTATCGGTTCCGGTTACGAACAGGCCAATGGTCATGGGGAATGGACGCCGCGTTTTAGGCCGTCATTGGGGCGCGCGCCGGTCGTGCAGCCATTGCAGCGCGCCTTCCAGAATGGAATATACCGGTGGGATTACCACCAGGGTCAGAAAGGTAGAAGACACCATGCCGCCGATCACTGCGATAGACAGCGGCCCGTTGGTTTCGGCGCCGGGGCCTGCGCCCAGGGCGGCAGGTAGCATGGCTAGAATGACCGTGAAGGACGTCATCAGCACCGGGCGCAGGCGGATGGGGCACGCTTCTCGTAGGGCCTCGTCAATACTCAGTCCGCGCTCGCGGCGCTGGTTGGTGATATCGACCAGCAAAATGGCGTTCTTCGCCACCAGCCCGATGAGTAGCACCAGGCCGATCATCGAGTAGGTGTTCAGGGTTTGCCCCGTGAGCCAGAGCGCGGCGATGCCGCCCACCATGGCGAGCGGCTGCGCGGTCATGATGATGAGTGGCTGCAGGAAGGAGTTGAACTGGCTGGCCAACACCATGTAGAGGAGTACTGTCGCCAGGGCAAAGGCGAACAGCATGTTGCTCGCGGTCTTGCCAAATTCTTCCGACTGCCCCTTGAATTTGAGGTTGTAACCCGGAGGCAAGACTGCCTCGGCGTGCTCCGTGACCTTGGCGATCGCTTCCGCCAACGGCAGCTCTGGCTTGCTATAAAAGGGTGCGGCGTAACGGAGATCGTAGCGGGATATCGAGGCCGGGCCGAGGGTTTTCCGGATACTGGCGACGGTATCGATACGGATCATCTGACCGCTGCGACTGCGCAGGTAGATCTTGCTGAGATCTTCCTCCGTATTGAAAGCGGAATCCTCACCCTTGATGCGCAGGTCGTAGCGCTCGCCGTCGCCGGGGTCGTCATTGTATTTGGCGGCGTCAACCCCGCCGATCATCACATTGACGGCGGTGGCGACGTCACGGGCCGAGAAGCCGAGATCCGCAGCGCGGATTCGGTCGATCTCCAACTGATATTGTGGCAGCTCCAAATTGAGATCGAGATCCATGTAGCCGAGGCCGGGCTCCGCCTGCAGTCGCCGTTGGAGCTCTTTGGCGGTTCGACCCACTTCTTCGAGGTTGGGGCCGCGAACCACAAATTGGAGGGGTTCGCCTCGGGTGCCGCCCAGGTTGGGCACTGGGATCGGAAACGCGCGGATACCTGGGATGGCGGCGAGCTCGGCGGACAGACGTCCGAGTAGCTGCTGCTGGCTCAAATCCCGGGTCTCCTTCGGCGTCATGCGCGCAAAGCCCCAGGCTTCGTTGAGTTGTCGACCGCTGGTGCCGATGCCGACGAAAAACGAGGTTACGATGTCATCGTAGCCGTCGAGAACTTTCTCCACCTGTGCGACTTTGTCCAGCATGCCGTCGATGCCGGTGCCTAGGGGCGCGCGCATCATCACCATGAAACGGCTTTCATCCTGTTCCGGCGAAAATTCCTTGCCGACCTCCTTGAGAAACCAGGTGCAGCCCAGCACGATCAGCCAGGTGACGCCGACCACGGACCAGCGGTAGCGCAGCGCCGCGCCGAGCAGGCTGCCATACCAGCGCTCCAGTGCGCGGAAAGCGCGTTCCAACCAGTGATACAGGCCGCCGTGATGCTCCTCTACCTGGAGAAAGCGCGAGCATAGCATCGGCGTGAGAGTCATGGAGACGAACCAGGACACCAGCACGCCGGCGACCACCACGACCGCGAAGGATTCAAAAAAGCGGCCAATTATGCCGCCCAGGAAGATCACCGGCACGAAAATGGATACCAGCGACAGGGTGGCGGCCAAGACGGCGAATACGACCTCTGACGTACCATTGATCGCGGCGCTGCGCGGATCGGGGTCCAGCTCCTCTCGGTGCCGGAAAATGTTCTCCAGCACCACGATGGCGTCATCGACCACGATCCCGATCAGCAGTAGCAGCGCCAGCAGGGTCATGGAATTCAGGGTATAGCCCATGAAGTAGATCAAGGCGACCGCGCCGAGCAGCGAGATGGGAATAGCTGTGGCGATGATCAGTGTCGAGCGCACGCTTTTGAGAAACGCCCAGACCACCAGGGCAGTGAGTAGTGTGCCGAGGAGCAGGTGCTCCTCCAAGGCGGCGACCATCTCACGCACGAACTGCGAGTCGTCCGAAGAGACGGTAAGTTTTAGCCCCGGCGGCAGCTGGGGCTCGATCTCGCTTTCGATGCGGCGGCGGACCTCGTCGACGATCGCCACGGTATTGGCATTGGAGACCTTGACGATGCCCAGGCCGACAGCCTCCTGGCCATTAAACTTCGCCGCGCTGCGGCGGTCTTCCAGGCCGTCGACTACCTGGGCGATATCGCGCAGCTGCAGCGGCGCGTTGTCGCGGTAGGCCACCACCAATTGCTGCAGGTCGCGGACTCGGTGGTATTCGAGGTCGAGTTTGACCAGGTACTCTCGGCTGCCGGTGGTGAGAAAGCCCCCGGCCATCATGAAGTGCTGGTCGCGAAGGGCCTGAAGTACCTCCGGGGCCGTTACGTTGAAGGCCGCCATGCGTTCCGGATCCAGCTCGACACGGACGGTGCGCTCGCGCTTGCCGCCGATGCGCACCTCGCCGACCCCATCGATGGTTTCCAGGGTTTTCTTGATGGTATTGATCGCGTAGGTGTTGAGTTGCTGGAGCGTGCGATCCCCTTCTAGCGCGAGCCACATGATCGGCGAAGCGCCGAACTCGACTTTGGCGACGACCGGAGGGTCGGCCTCGTCGGGCAGCTGGCGCAACACTTGATTGACCTTGGCTTGAACCTCGTTGAAAGCGACGTCGATGGGTTTGTCGAGGTCGAAGGTAATGACCACGTTAGAGGTGCCGGGGGTCGAGGTCGACTCGATGTGCTCGATACCGGTGACGCCGTTGACCGTGTTCTCGATGACATTGGTCACCGAGGCATCGATGATCTCTGGCGAGGCGCCGACCAGGGTGGTGGTGACGGCTACCAGCGGAAACTCGGTATAAGGAAAGCGATCGACACCCAGGCGCTGATAGCCGATGGTGCCGAACAACACGAGTACCGCCGACAGCATGGTGGTCAGCACGTGGCGGTTGATGGCGATGCCGGGCAGATTCATGGGTGGGCTCAACCGTTGTTGGTGGCGGCCAGGGTGATTGGGGCGCCGTCGGTCAGAAAGCCGGCGCCACTGTCGATGACCCGGTCATCGGCGTTCAACCCGGAGCGAATTTCCACCTGGCCGTCGCGATACACCCCCGTTTCGACCACGCGTTGGCGGGCAGTATCGTCTGCGACGACATAGACCACGGTGCCGGCCGGGCGCAATACGATGGCGCTTTCGGGTACCAGCAATACCGCTTTGCGCCGCGCGATCACGATCTCTCCGTTGACGCTGCCGCCCGGTTGCCAGGCGCCTGGGTTCTCGAAAATGGCGAACACATCGATGGCGCGATTGCTCACCCCGATGGTGGGGCGGATCTCGGAGATCGCACTGGTTACCCGCACTGTCGGGGCCATGGGCGTCCAGAGTTCGACTGGCTGTCCCACAGAGATGTGGCTGGCGGTCATTTCGGGCAGCGGCAGGCGCGCTCGCAGGCGTTCGACTGTCGCGATGCGAAACAGCGGGTCCCCGACCTTGACGAAGTCGCCGGGGCTGACCAGTTCCGCGTCCACCCTGCCCGCATAGGGCGACAAGATCCGGGTTTTGGTCAACGCCCGCTCGCTCTGCTGCAGGCGGGCTCGGGCAGCGCGGATCTGTTCGTCCAGCACGCGCAGCTGGGCTGCTGCCTCATCGTACCGGTCCGCGGAAATCAGCTTGCTGGATAATAGTTTGGCGTAGCGTTCCACCGTGCGGCGCTGGTTCTCGGCGAGGGCTTCGAGCTGGCTCAGCTCAGCGCGCGCCGCCTCGATCGCGATGCGGTAGTCCTCGACTTCCAGCTCGGCGAGCAGTTGACCCTTGGCCACAGCCTCACCAGTCTGGACGAAACCGGCGACGATCCGACCTTCTACTTCGGCCGCGATCTCCGGGATGACTAGGCTCTCCAGTTGCCCGACCGCGCGTTCGACCTCGGCGATGTCCCCGCGCTGCGGCGCGGTCGCGGTCACCGCGATCCGATGGATCTTGGCGGTCTGGGGCTGCGTAGGCTCTTCGCCCTGGCCGCAGCCGGTCAGTGAGAGCAGTACGGCGGCGAAGGCCAGCCCTCTGAGCTGGCGAAATCGTAAAGTGGTCAGCATGCGGTGCCCGTCCCGATGGCAAAACGACGACTCGGGGCCGCGGGCCAGTGCGGATACTCCCTTGCGACACCGCCCCGGATGGTGCTGGGCCCCTGGTCGGGGGCCGCGATTGGACGATATATGGTTGCTGCTGTCAATTTCAGCGGTCGTGGTTTTGGAGCGCGCGCAAGCGGCCCGGACGGGTGCGCAGAGCACTTGACGGAGGACAAATTGGCGATATAGAAACAGGTTGCCCCTAGGTTCCGCTTTGTGATTGAATCGAGCGGACTAGCGGAGTCAATCGGCACATAACCTAAACGTTGCGCGAGCGCTGGCGGAGCCAAGTGCAGGCAGGGCGCATATCGCCGGACACACCCGAGAAATTCTGACCCAGCATGCCGCAAACGGCCTGTTGTCAACTTACCAATCCTTAACAAACCAGAGTGAGGGGAAAACATTGACCACTTGGAGAGAAGAAACCGTCAACGTCGCTGGTAGCGAACTGGTCGTAGTGCGCGGGGGGCAGGGCAAACCCTTGCTGGTGCTGCACGACGAAATGGGATACACCGGCTGGATGGGCTGGAACGAAGAGCTCGCCAAGTCGCGAGAGCTGATCATCCCGTTGCAGCCGGGTTTCGGTAAGTCGCCGCGTTTGGACTGGGCCTGGCGCCACCGTGACATCGCCAACTTTTATCAGAACCTGATTCGGGAACTCGATCTGGGCAAGGTCGACCTGATGGGTTTTTCCGCCGGTGGTTATATCGCCGCGGAGATGGCCGCTGCCAATCCCGAGCAGCTCAATAGTCTGACCCTGGTCGGACCCATGGGGATCAAGCCTGACGAAGGCGAGATCTATGACATGTTCGCGTGCACTATCAATACCTATCTACGCGCGAGTGTCGCCAGCCAGGATAACGAATTCACCAGTATTTATGGCGGCGAAATGACGCCCGAGCAGTTTGAGTTGTTCGAGGACGCACGGGCTGAGAGTGCGCGGATCGGGTGGGAGCCCTACATGTTCAACCCCAGCCTGCCTTGGCTACTGCGTAGCGCCGCCAACGTCAAGCTGCCCACTTTGTTGATCCACGGTGAGGAAGATCGGATCGTGCCTCAGGACTGTATCCGAAAGTATCGGGAAGCCCTGCCCCAGGCCGAGGTAGTGAATATCCCCGGCGCCGGTCACCGCCCAGAGATTGAAAAGAAAGATGCCTTTGTTTCCGCGGTCAAGAAGCTACTCAGTTAAATCTACGGAGGTCTGAACCATGCAAATCGCACACTTTACTGAACGTCCGATGCGCTATGTGCCCGAAGAGCAGGTGTTGCAAAACCGCGCCTTCTTTGGGGTTTCCAACAAGTTCTTTGATGCCGAGAAAGCGGCTCACGACTACAACTTCTATCTCGATGAAGCGTGCTATGCGGAAGAAGTCGGGTTCGACGGCGTGGCGCTCAACGAGCACCATGGCAATCCCTTTTGCTCCGGCAATGTGCTGACTACGGAGGCGGCGATCCTGGCGCGGATTACCTCCAAGGTGAAGATCATTCTCATCGGCACGCCGTTGCCGGTGATCAAGCACCCGTTGCGTGCGGCGGAAGAGCTGGCGACCATCGATGTGATCTCCCGGGGTCGGCTGGTGTCCGGCTGGGTGCGGGGCGCTGGCAGTGAGCAATTCTTCAACAACGCCAATCCGGCCTACAACCGCGAGATGTTCAATGAGGCCCATGAGTTCGTCATGCAGGCCTGGACTCGCGAGGGACCGTGGCGCTACGAAGGCAAACATTTCCATTATCGCCATGTGAATCCCTGGGTGAAGCCCTACCAGAAGCCCGTGCCGCAGCAGTGGATTCCCGGGGTGTTGAGTCCGGAAACCATCCTGTGGTGTGCCGAGAAGCGCTACCCCTATCTCGGCCTGGGCACCGCCTTGGGGCCGACCTGTGACATGTGGGATATGTATGCCGACAAGGCTGCGGAGCTCGGCTATCAGGCCGGCCCGGAGAATTTTGGTTATCTGCTGCCCGTGTTCTGTGCTGATACCGATGAAAAGGCACAGGAAATTGGCAAGGGCTTCATCTTCGGCGGTGGGCAAAACGCGTTCTCGCGCCCCGAGCACACCTTACCTCCGGGCTATAACTCGAAGGCCGCGATCCGCATGCTCGCCCATCAACCCGGTGGCAGCTGGTTGGGGGTTTCCAAGGCCAAGATGATGGCCGGCCAAGACGATAGCTGGGACGCGTCCGCGTACGATGATTTGCGCCAAAAACTCGTCAAGGGTTATGAGAAGGTGCAGGATAACCTGCAGGTGGTGGTCGGGAGCCCCGAAACCTGTGTCAAGAAGATCACCGACATCTTGCGCGTGATTCGCCCCGGAGTTTTTACCGTGTTTGCGGTACAGGGTAACGTCAGCGATAAGGACCGGTTGCGCAGTGTAGAACTGCTCGGCAAAGAGGTATTGCCGAAGATCCGTGAGTTCGGCAAACAGCAGGAGCTGTTTGGGCCCTTCGACCGCACGCCCGGTTCCGTCAAGCTGGCCTCCGGATCCAAACGGAGCCCGGTGGTGGATCGCGACGCGCTGGCGAAGCTCAATCTGCCCTGATCCGTCTGGGGCAGGTCCAGAAAAAAAGCGCCCGTCAGGGCGCTTTTTTTTGCGCTTCAAGCCTCCAATGCGAATCCGGCGGTGAGGCCGCCATCGGCGACGAATTCCGAGCCGGTGGAGTAGGAGGCGTCGTCTGATGCCAAATAGGCGGCTAGTGTCGCCATCTCTTCCGGCTGGCCGATTCGGTGCAGGGGCACCTTACCGAAGATCTCTCCGGCGGTCTGGGCGTCAATGCCGGCACTGGTAATCATGGGGGTGAGAATGCCGCCGGGGTGAATGGAGTTGACCCGGATACCATACTTGCCGAGTTCCAGTGCCGCGACCTTGGTCATGCCGCGTACCGCGAATTTACTTGCGCAATAGGCGGTCCCGCCGGTCATGCCGATCAGGCCGTCGATCGAGGAAATATTCACGATGGAGCCGCCGCCGGCTTGTTGCATCGGCTCGATGACGGCACGCATGCCGAGGAAGACCCCGACCTGATTGATTTGGATGACTTCTTGGTACTCTTGTAGCGTGCATTCCTCGAGTGCCGCGATCTTGGCGATCCCGGCGTTGTTGATCAAGACATCGAGTTTGCCGAATTGTGCCACAGTGGTTTCGACAGCGGCCTGCCAGTCGGTCTCGCTGGTCACGTCGAGCCGCGTATAAGCGGCGTTCGCGCCGATTTCGGCCGCGACGGCTTGGCCCTCGGTATCCAAGATATCGCACAGCATGACTTTGGCGCCGCGTTGGGCAAACAGCCGCGCTTCGGCGGCGCCTTGGCCGCGGGCGGCACCGGTGATTAATGCAACTTTGCCTGTGAGGTCGCTCATTGCGCTCTCCTCTTCAAGTGTTCGTGGTCCATGATCGGCCCGCGAGGGGCCACACATCATCCAAACAATAAACCCGCCAATGCGGCGGGTTTATTGGGATCACAGTTAGGCAGGCCTCAACCCAGCGAGAAGCCTGCGGTCAGGCCGCCGTCGGCGATGAATTCCGAGCCCGTAGAATAGGACGCATCGTCGGACGCCAGATAGGCGGCCAGCGTGGCCATCTCCTCGGACTGACCGATACGGCCGAGCGGGATCTGCTTGAAGGCCTCTGCCGCCTGCGCTTGGCTGAGCCCGGTGTCGTCGAGGATCTTGGTTTGGACGCCGCCCGGGTGAAGGGAGTTGACTCGGATACCGTACTTGCCCAGCTCCAATGCCGCGACCTTGGTCATGCCGCGTACGGCGAACTTGGTGGCGCAGTAGGCGGTGGCCCCGTACATGCCGATCAGACCGTCGATGGAGGAGATGTTGACGATCGAGCCGCCGCCGGCCTTTTTCATGGGTTCGACCACTTCACGCATGCCCAGGAAGACCCCGACCTGATTGACATTGATTACTTTCATGTAGTCATTCAGGCTGGTGTCGCCGATCTCCTTGACCGGGGTGATGATCCCCGCGTTGTTGATCAGCACATTGAGCTTGCCGAATTGCTCGACAGTAGCCTGGATGGCTTTTTTCCAGTCGTTTTCACTAGTGACATCGAGGCGCGTATAGGCGGCGTTAGCGCCGATCTCCGCGGCCACAGCTTGGCCTTCGTCGTCGAGTAGATCACACAGCATCACCTTGGCGCCGCGTTGCGCAAACAGCCTGGCCTCTGCGGCGCCTTGGCCGCGTGCCGCGCCGGTGATCAGCGCGACTTTTCCTTCCAATGTGCTCATAGGTTCCCCCTGTCGATGGTTATTGCGGTGCCCAGAACCGTTGCCTGGAGCGCCGAGACGGCATTGTGAAGCGCGTCAATATAGAAGTTTTTCCCCGGAAACGCGAACCCCGGATTCCATGTTACCCGAGGGTCGAATGTGTACAATCCCAGGTTATGGCAGGGGGGTGTTTTCATTGCATGAATGTAATAAAGGGATTGCCGAGCGCGAATTGTTTGCGAACCATAGGCAGACAACATTCACTATGACCGCCCGCTGCGGTCTGCATTTGGAGGAAAGCCCATGGCCCGATTGAGCCAGCTCAGCCGTTCGGTGGCCGGCAAGGTCGTCCATGTCACTGGGGCCGCCAGTGGGATGGGACGAGCGACCGCATATCTGTTCGGCGATGAAGGCGCGCGGGTTGCGGTGACCGATCGTTTTGGTGAAGACGCGGAAAAAGTCGCCCAAGCGATTCGTGACGCCGGTGGCGAGGCCGAGGCTTGGGAGCTGGATGTCGCCGACCCCGATGCCATCGGTGCGGTCACCCGGGCGATCGGTGACCGGTTCGGGGGGCTCGACGTTTTGGTCAACAACGCGGGAGTGGCGGTTTACGCGCGCATCGACAGCGAGCGCTATGAGGAAAAATGGGGCTGGGGTATGGACATTCTGCTCCACGGCGTCATGAGGTTGGTCCGCGCCTCGCTGCCGATGCTGCGCGAGGCCGAGCATGGACGCATTGTCAATGTCGCCTCGACCGAGGGTCTGGGCGCCACCGAGGGAGTCAGTGCCTATACGGTCGCCAAGCACGGTGTGGTCGGTCTCACGCGGTCGCTTGCCGTGGAGCTGGGCCGCGAGGGGATCACCGTCAACTGTGTGTGTCCCGGGCCGATCAATACCCGGTTGACCAGCGCCATTCCTGAGAACGACAAGAAGACCTTCGCCCGCCGCCGGGTCGCCCTGCAGCGGTATGGCGAGCCGGAGGAAGTAGCCCATGCGACCCTGAATTTTGCCCTGCCTGCCGCCTCCTTTATTACGGGCACCACCCTGCAGGTCGACGGCGGCCTGTGGATCCGCAACGCCTAGTTCGGAGCAGACCATGACTACCCGTTGGCAGATTGGCGATGTCCGGATCACGAAGATCGTCGAGGAAGATGCGCCGGTCCCCGGACCCTTTGTCCTACCGGACGCTGTACCCGAAAAATTGGCCGAGATTTCCTGGCTGGCCCCGCACTTTGTCACCGATCGGGGTTGGCTGAAGATGTCCATCCATGCCTTGGTGATCGAAAGTCAGGGGCTGCGTATCCTCGTCGATACCTGTATCGGGAATGATAAGGAGCGCACCACCAAGGCTTGGGCGATGCGTACCGGACCTTTCCTCGAGGAGCTTGCGGCAGCCGGTTTTCCCCGCGAGTCTATCGATTACGTGATCTGTACCCACCTGCACGTCGACCATGTCGGTTGGAATACCATGCTCGTGGGAGGGCGCTGGGTGCCGACCTTTCCCAATGCCCGCTATTTGTTTGCGCGCAAGGAGTGGGAGGCCTGGGCCGCCGATCCGCAGGAGGATCACTTCGGCCCGGTGATGCAAGATTCGGTGACCCCAATCCTGGATGCCGGTCTCGCGGACCTCGTGGAACCGGATCATCGCGTCAATGGCGAGGTCTGGTTCGAGCCGACCCACGGCCACACCGCAGGGCACATCAGTGTGCGGATTTCTTCGGCCGGGGCAGATGCGGTCATCACCGGGGACATGACGCATCATCCCTGCCAACTCGCGCGCCCGGAGTGGCGTTGTTTTGCGGACTATGACGCCGGTCAAGCGATCCAGACCCGCAGGGACTTCTACGCGCGTTACGCCGATACCGAGGTGCTGGTCATCGGTACCCACTTCGCGCCGCCCACCGCCGGTCGCATCGTCCGCGACGGCGATGGCTACCGGCTCGCTTGCTGAATTTTTCCGGAAAATTGCCCATGAAAGCCACCCGTTTCATCGAAGTCGGTAAACCCATCCAGCTCGAGGAGCTGCCCGACCCTGCGGTTGGCCCTACCGATGTGTTGGTGCGCATCGCCGGCGCCGGTGTCTGTCACTCGGATTTGCACGTGATCGACGGAGAGGTGAATGTCCGCCAGCGGCCGATCACCCTCGGCCATGAGAACGCCGGTGTCATCGAGGCGGTGGGGGAGCGCGTCACCGATCTCCAACCCGGTGACGGTGTCGCGGTGTTTGGCGCCTGGGGTTGCGGCGCCTGCCCGCAGTGTGAGCGCGGCGAGGACAACCTGTGCCTGCGGCCGGTGTTCCCCGGGGTGACCGTAGACGGCGGCTGGGCCGAGAAGCTGTTGGTACCCCATCCCCGCAACCTGGTAAAACTCGAAGGCCTGGACCCGGTGATCGCCGCGCCCCTGACCGATGCCGCGCTTACCCCGTATCGCGCGGTGCGCAAGGTGCTCTCGCGGCTCGGTCCGGACAAAACCCTAGCGATTATCGGGGTCGGCGGATTGGGCCACATGGCGTTGCAGATCGTCCGTGCCCTGGCGCCAGCCACCGTCGTGGTGGCAGTTGACCTCAGCGAGGACAAATTGGCCATGGCCGCCGAATTGGGCGCCGATCACTGTGTGGTGGCAGCCGATGACGTCGGCGCTGCGGTGCAGGCCGCGACGGGAGGCAGAGGTGCCGATGCGGTGATCGATTTCGTCGGCAATGACGCCTCCCTGGCCAACGCGGCGGCCAGCCTTGCGGTCGGCGGCAAGCTGGTGATCGTGGGCATCGCCGGTGGCACGTTGAACTTTTCGTTTTGGAAGATGCCGCTCGAGTGCGAGGTCACCACCAGCATCTGGGGGAATCGCCAGGAGCTCAAGGAGGTGTTGGCGCTGGCCCGGCGGGGTCTCATTCAGCCCCACATCGAGCGTCAGCCCCTGGAGGCGATCAACGACGTGATTGCGCGGCTCCATGGCGGCGATGTGCGCGGCCGGGTGGTGCTCACTCCTTGATCGGCCCGCGCCACCGCGCAGCAGCGCAGTAAACGAGGAGAACCAGTTATGCCATTGTCCGCGCCCAAGGCACGCCGTCATCTGCATACCCGGACCATCCAGCTGGAAGGCTTCTTCCGCGAGGATGGCTTGTTCGACATCGAAGCTCACATCGTTGACCGCAAGACCTATAGCTACGACAGTCGCTGGCGCGGCGTGGTCGCGGCCGGTCACCCGGTGCACGATATGTGGCTGCGTCTGTCGGTAGATGGGGATTTGGTGGTGCGTGAGGTTGAGGCGGCCATGGACGTCCAGCCCTACAGCCTGTGTTCGGATATTCTCGATAACTTCCAGCGCCTGGTCGGTCTGCAGATCGGGGCGGGTTGGAACCGCAAAGTCCGCGAACGTGTTGGTGGCGTCGAGGGCTGCACCCACATCGCCGAGCTACTGGGGCCCATCGCCACCGTGACATTCCAGACGCTGGCGGGCGATTATCCGCGTGAGCTCATGGGTAAACCGCCGCGTACGCGCGGACCAGACTCCGGCACACAGGATGACGGGGCGGTGTTCATGATCAACGGCTGCTATACCTGGCGCAGCGATGGCCCGGTGGTGCGCCAGGATTATCCCGCCTATTACACTGGGGAAGACGTCGTGAAGATCACCGGCGAGACCGAGCCCCGGTGACCGGAGTGGCGCCATGAGCGGCGAACTGGGCGTCAAACAGTACGGTCGCATCCTGCGCATCCCTTCGCCCACCGGGTTCAGCGTGGGCGACATCAATAGTTATGCCATCCTGCCGCCACCGGGATCCGACCAACTGGTTTTGATCGATACCGGCGTCGGTCGGGAGGAAGCCTGGCAGGCGCTCGGTGCCGGGCTGGCAACGGTGGGCTACCGTATCGCCGACATTCGGTTGGTCTTGCTCACCCACGGCCATACCGACCATTTCGGTCAGGCCACCCGGATCCGCGAAGCGTCCGGCTGTGAAGTCTGGGGGCACGAGGCGATCGACATGACCGTATCCCGCTACCTGCCCTCGGGTGAGGACGAGGTCCGCGAACGGGCCTTTTTGCGTCGGCTCGGTCTCGACGACGCGCTCTATGACAAGGCCTATGCGTACCGCGCCTACATTGCCGATGTCTATAAGCCTTGCGAGCCCGACCGCCTGCTCACCGACGGTGAGCGAGTGCCGGTGGAGGGCTTCGAGCTGGAGACCATCCACACGCCCGGACACTGCCCTGAGGAAGTCGTCTACTGGCAGTCCGACAGCCGCCAACTGTTCTCGGGCGATCATCTGCTCCCCGATATCACCCCGGTGTGCCTATTGCACATCCCCAAGACCGCTGGCGAACAACGCATTCATGCGCTCTCACAATATTATGCTTCGGCGGACAAGGTATTGCCGTTGCCGGTACAGGCCGTCTATCCAAGCCACGGCGATGTCTTCGGTGACCATCGCGAGTTGATTGCGGGCTACAAGCTGGCCACCGAGCGGCGCCTGCTGAAGATCGCGCGGATCCTGGAGCGGGAGGGGCCCCTGACGCCGCTCGACGTGGGTCGGCAACTCTTTCCCAAGGCTTGGGAGACGCAGCTCTATGCCGTGATTTCGGAGGTGATCGGCCATCTCGATATGCTGCTCGACCATGGCGCGGTCGCCACCGAGGAGCATCGGGACCTGCTGTACTATCGAGGGCTCCGAGTGCCGGAGCCCGGGGCAATCTTCGACAGCGCAGTCTGAGCGGAGGGCGCGTGAGGCAGACCAAAACTACGGAGCTTATCGGTACCTCTACGGAATCTTTCGAGGGCGCCTTGCAGGCGGTGCTGAGGCGCGCCAATCACACCTTGCGCGGTGTGCGCAGTCTCGATGTCCTGGCCAAGGAGCTCGACGTCGGTGATGACGGGATGTTGCGCTACCGGGTACGGGTGCTGCTGCGTTTTGACGTTACGCCGCCGGACAACCTGCATTGGTGAAGTGGGGAGGGTCGAGATGACGGTATCCAGTGTATCCACCCTGACGGCGCAATCGCCCGAGGGGTTTGAAGACGCCCTGCGGCGTGGTTTGGCGCGTGCGCGCCAGACGCTGCGGGGGATTTATCGCATCGAGGTGCTCGCCGAGCGCGCCCGAGTGGAGCGCGGCGAGATCCACAGTTATGAAGTCGATCTCAAGGTGCTGTTCCGGCTGGAGGACTGACTGCGCCGAATACCGCGGGCGATACCACACGACCGCTGCCCGGCGTGGTGGTACAGCGGTCGGTTGGTGGTGCGCCATCCGCTCGCCGGCGTTCGAAGGGCTGCAGTCGATTCGGTCGACACCGTCTGTTCATCACGGTAGGGGGAGCAAGCGATGAATCGAGACTATGCACTGATCACCGGCGCCATCGGCGGCCTGGGCACCGCGATGACCAAGCGTCTGATCGCCGACGGAATCCCGGTGATCGGCTGTGATCGCAAGACGCCCGCAGAACTCGGGGCCTGGCGGCAACAAGTGTTGACGGCTGAGGAAGCAGAGAAGGTGATGCTGTTTCCGCTCGACGTCACCCGGGAGGAACAGGTGGATCAGCTCGCCGGCGAGCTGAAAGACCGCGGACTGCATGTCGCCTACCTGATCAACAATGCCGGCATCCAGGGTTACGGCAAACCCTGGGAGCTGGACACCAAGACCCATGATCGGGTGATACGGGTCAATATCAATGGTGCGTTTTTCTGCAGCCGCGCCTTTTCCAAAGCCATGGTGGAGGCAGGCTTCGGGCGTATCGTGAACTTTGCTTCGCTGGCCGCTTACATTCCGCCCGCGGGCCAGGGCTGTTACGCGGCGGCCAAGGCGGGGGTGTTGGGCTATACCCATTCACTGGCGCTTGATCTCGCCCCATATGGCGTCACCGCCAACGCCATCGCGCCCGGTCTGATCATGCACGAGGGGCTCAAGGGGGTCATGCCCGATCACGTCTACGAGAACCTGTTGCGCCGGGTACCCATGGGCCGGGCCGGGCGCCCCGAGGAAATCGCGGCCACGGTGTCCTTTTTGCTGTCCGAGGGATCTTCCTATATCACCGGACATACCTTTCACGTCAATGGCGGCCTCTATTGTTCCGGTTGAGTCGCGCCCGATTTTTTTGGAGATTGAATGGTCATGAGTAACAAGCTGCAATTTGGTACCGGTCTACGCACTGTGGCGGATACCGCTGCCTTTGCCCGCCGCGCGGAGACACTAGGCTTCGACGTGCTCGGCTGCGGTGAACACGTCATGTTCCACGGGCCGATCGGCAATACCTTCGTACAGCTGGCGGCTGCCGCCGGTGCCACGGAGCGCATTCGCCTGATGAGCACCATCGCGTTGTTGCCCCTCTATCCTGCGACCCTGGCGGCCAAGATGGGCGCGGTGCTGGATGTGGTGTCGAACGGCCGCTATCTGTGCGGTATCGGTATTGGCGGCGAGTTTCCACCTGAGTTCGAGGCCTGTGGCGTGCCGGTCCGGGAACGCGGTGCGCGCACCACCGAAGCCATGCAGGTGATCCGCCGACTCTGGAACGAGCGCGAGGTGACCTTCCACGGCCGGTTCAACACCCTCAACGACATCACGCTAGACCCGCCGCCGGTCCAGCGGCCGGGCCCGCCCCTGTGGGTGGCCGGCCGCAAGGATGCCGCCATGCGTCGCGCCGCGCTCCACGGTGACGGTTGGATGCCCTACATGTACACGCCCGAACAGCTCGCCGAAAGCATGCAGACGATCGCCAGACTGCGGGCCGAACATCCGGTCGCGAGCGCAGATTTCCAACACGGGATTTTCATTTTCTCGGCAGTGCACGCCGATGGCGATACCGCGCGCAAGATGGCCGCGGAGCGGTTGGGACGACAATACGCGCAAAATTTTGAAAATCTGGTAGGCAAGTACGCGTTGATCGGCACTCCCGCCGAATGCCGCCAGCGGTTGCGCGAATATGTCGATACCGGCGCGACGCTGTTCATGCTCACCTCCGCCTGCCCGGACGACTATATCGAGGAGAACGTCCGCCTGCTCGCCGAGGAAGTGATTCCCGAATTTCGCTGAGTTTGTATTGCCATTTTCATCACAGCTGAGAGGACAAAAACATGGGTAATCGGCTCCAGGGCAAGGTCGCCATCATCACCGGCGGCGCGCGCGGTATCGGCGAGGCGCATGTGCGGCTGTTCGCCGCCGAGGGCGCCAAGGTGGTGGTCACCGACATTCTCGACAAGGAAGGTGAGGCGACTGTCGCGGACGTTCAGGCCGCTGGCGGCGATGCGGTGTTCATGCGGCACGATGTCACCCAAGAAGCGGACTGGGCGCGGGTGATCGCCGACACCGTCAAGCAGTACGGCGGCTTGACGTCGCTGGTCAACAACGCCGGCTTCGCCAATCTCAAGGGCGTCGAAGAAGAAACCCTCGAAGGGTTCAACAATATCGTCGCGGTCTGTCAGACCGGCGTCTGGTTGGGTATGAAAGCGGCGATGCCGGCGCTGAAGCAATCCGGCAATGGCGCCATCGTCAACATCTCTTCGCTGTACGGCATCATCGGTACGCCGAGCATGATCTCCTACCATGGTGCCAAGGGCGCGGTGCGGTTGATGACCAAATCCGCAGCGCTGGAGTACGCGCGTCAGGGGGTGCGGGTGAATTCGGTGCATCCCGGCATCATCGGGACGCCGCTGGCCAAGACCTTGCCCGCCGAATACCTGGAGACCATCTGCGAGACCACCCCCATGGGGCGCATGGGCGAGCCTATCGACATTGCCACCATGTCGCTGTTTCTGTGTTCCGACGAGGCCGGTTTTATCACCGGCGCGGAATTTGTCGTCGACGGCGGTTGGGGCGCCCAGTAAGCTCACCGACGCAGGTTTGCCGGCCCACGTGCCGGCTATGCGCTATGCGTCGCCGCGTCGGTGATACAACCGGCGCGGCTTTTTCTTGTGGTTTGACGGGAGTCTGTGTTGGGAGAGTCCGCACCATTTCGATCGGGGGCGATCGTGGTCGCCGCCCTATTCTGCTGTTTGGGGCTGCTGTACGGAATCTGGTATTCCTACTCGGTATTTCTGGTCGCGTTGATCGAACATTTCGGCTGGTCGCGATCCGTGACGGCCGGCGCCATGTCGGTGTTTATCCTGGTGCACGGCAGTTTTGGCCCGCTAGCTGGCCGCTTGGTGGAACGCTTCGGGCCGCGGCGATTGATGCTCGGCGGCAGTCTCGTCATGGCGTCGGGGCTCGCGCTGACCGCGC
The DNA here is from genome assembly GCA_041594335.1 of Porticoccaceae bacterium. Taxonomy (GTDB): domain Bacteria; phylum Pseudomonadota; class Gammaproteobacteria; order Pseudomonadales; family Porticoccaceae; genus JAGPUQ01. The sequence continues at coordinate 31,208 of JBFHML010000008.1, read as the reverse complement.
AGGTCAGCCAATGGTGGCACCTCTATCTCAGCTTTGGTGTGGTGACCGCCGCCGGGTTGGGCGCCTGCGGTTGGGTGCCCTCGGTGATTCTCGCGGAAAAGTGGTTTCCGACGCGAGTGGGCACGGTATTGGGGATCGTCACCGCCGGTATTGGCGTCGGGATCTTCGGCGTGATCCCGCTGGCAAACTGGCTGATCGAACAGTTTGACTGGCGATTGGCCTATCAGTTTCTCGCCATCGCCGTGGTTGCCGCCGTGGCGCCCGCGGCCTTGTGGTTGCTGCGCGAGCCTCAGGCGGCGCAGCCGATCAGCACCGGCGGTACCGCGGTGTCCTCGCCTGCGCGGCATTGGACGGTGCGCACCGCATTGCGGTCGCGCGGGTTTCGTTTCGCGGTGCTGGCCTTTTTCACCGGGGGCTGTTTGTCACAGATGTTGCTCATGCACCAGTTCGCGTTTCTGGTCGACCACGGCGTCGCCAAGACGGCAGGCTCGCTGATCGCCGGCGTGATCGGAATTACCAGCATCCCAGGCAAGATTCTCTGGGGAAGTCTGTCCGATCGCATCGGCCGTGAGCTGACCTACAGTCTCGGCTTGAGTTGCATTCTCCTCGGGGTGGGCTGTCTAGCGGCTGTAGGTCGTTCGCCGGGTTTGTTTCTGCCGCTCGCTTTTGCGGTGCTGCTCGGGCTCGGCTACGCAGCCAACGCGCCCATCATTCCGGCGGCCGCACGTGATCTCTTCGCGGGGCCGAGATTCCCGAGCATCTTCGGCACCTTGTCGATGTTCGCTGCGCTCGGCGGGGCGACTGGCTCCTGGCTGGGAGGAGCGCTCTACGACCTGGCCGGGAATCACCAGCCGATGCTTGCCGTTGCCGCCGCCCTGACGATTTGTGCGCCCGCCTTTCTCTGGATAGCTGCCCCCCGCCGGCCGCAGCCACCGCCGGAACTGCCGCTTTCGCTCCCCTAGGCCCGGGCGCATGGATTTCATACCGCCAACTGCCCACGCCACTGTTCTTGGCTGGTGTTCGCGGGACCGTCGGTATGGCGATTGACTCGCGGCTCGCGCCTGTTCGCGTTTGGGTGCGACCCAAGGCCTGTACCTGGGGTGGTTGGCCGTAGAATCGGGGCAACGTGACGATTGGGAGAACGCCATCATGGAATACCGGATTCTGGGCAACAGTGGTTGCAAGGTTTCAGCGGTTGGGCTTGGTTGCATGGGGATGTCAGATTTTTACGGGCCGGCGGATGAAGCGGAATCTATAGCCACGTTGCACCACGCGCTGGATACGGGGCTCAATTTTTTGGACACCGCTGATGTCTACGGCAGCGGCCACAACGAGACCTTGATCGGGCGGGCGCTCGCGGGGCGCCGCGAACAGGCTTTTATCGCTACCAAATTCGGGATAGCGGGCGCCAAGCGTCGTTCCGAGGGCGGGTTGGAGCTGCAGATCGACGGCCGCCCGGATTATGTGAAAAGCGCCTGCGAGGCCAGCCTGCAGCGTCTCGGAGTGGACTGTATTGACCTCTACTATCAACACCGCGTTGATCCGCAGGTGCCGATCGAGGAAACCGTAGGCGCGATGGCGGAGTTGGTGCGTGCCGGCAAGGTGCGCTTTCTCGGGTTGTCCGAGGCTTCCGCCGATCCGGGGCTGATTCGCCGCGCCCATGCCGTACACCCGATTGCGGCGCTGCAGACCGAATACTCGCTGTGGACCCGCGACCCGGAGCCCGAAGTGTTGCCCCTGTGTCGTGAACTGGATATTGCCTTGGTACCCTACAGCCCCCTCGGTCGCGGCTTTCTCACCGGCACCATCACCAGCACGGCAGAGATGGGCGACAAGGACTTCCGTAAGACCAATCCGCGCTTCCAGCCGGGCAATCTCGAGCGCAACCTAGAGCTTACCGAGAAGGTGCGGCAGCTCGCAGCTGTCCGTGGCTGTACCGCCGCCCAGTTCGCCCTCGCCTGGCTGCTGGCACAGTGGGAGGGTATCGTGCCGATTCCCGGCACCCGCCGGATCGCCAACCTCGACAGCAACGCTGCGGCTGCCGGGTTGACCCTCACTGGCGAAGAGTTGCGCGCCATCGAAGCGGTGTTTCCGCCAGGCGCCGCTGCCGGCGCCCGCTACGCGTGAGGCCTTCCGGCCCGAAGCCCGCCAGGGAATTGCCTGCCGACGTCCGCCTGAAACGGGGTTCCGGGACTATGTCGAGATGACCCACTGCATTTACCGGCCTGACGGCACCGAGCGCATGACCTGCATCACCGGGTATTGCTGTAACGGCCGGCTCGGCTGTGAGCTTCGCCGATCTCTTGATCACGTCGGTGGTAGGCTCCTGGGCGCGGGCGTATGAGCCAGACTCTGGACCTGTCGCCGGAACGAGTCGGCGAGCTGCTAGGCGCCGAAATCGAACGCCATTTCGGGCCGGCTCGGCTGAGCGGCCTGCAGCGTCTCTCCGGCGGCGCATCGCGGGAAACCTGGTCGTTCGATGTTGAGGCCGCTGCCGGTGCCCACCACCGCTTGATTCTACGCCGCGACCCGGGGGCGACCGGCGGTGCCGGGCCGGCGGGTTGGCGCGGTGGCAAGACCGCCTACTCCCTGGACCGGGAGACCGAGGCTGAACTCCAGCAGGCAGTATTCGCGGCCGGTGGGCCGGTGGCGCGGGTGCATTTCCGGGTGCCGGCCGACCATGCGCTCGGCGCCTGCTACGTAATGGACCGCATCGAGGGCGAAGTGCTCGCGCCGCGTATCCTGCGCGAGGAGACCTATGCGCGGGCTCGCGCCGGGATGGCGCGCGAATGCGGGCAAATCCTTGCCGGCTTGCATGCCATCGACACCGTCCGATTGCCCGCCGGGCTTTGCCGTATGCCGGCGCGGGCCCTGCTGGCTTACTACCGGGAGCTGCTCGATGGTATCAGTGCCTTCTACCGCGATGAGACCCCGGTCGGCCGTCCCCAGTACCATCCCGCGTTCGAGCTCGCCTTCCGTTGGTTGGAGGAGCGCTGTCCCGACGGCGCGCCGAACGGGCTGGTACACGGCGATTTCCGTAACGGCAATTTCGTGGTCGGCGCCGAGGGCATCCGCGCCGTGCTCGACTGGGAGCTGGGCCATGTGGGCGATGGCATGGAGGATCTCGGTTGGTTGTGTGTGCGCGCCTGGCGCTTCGGTCAACATCGCAACCCGGTGGGGGGCTTCGGTTCCCGCGAAGACCTGTTCGCCGGCTATGAGGATGCCGGCGGCCGCAGAGTCGACCCTGCAGCCGTGCATTTCTGGGAGGTATTCGGCACCTTGAAGTGGGGCATCGTCTGCCAGTTCCAGGCCTACAAGCACCTATCGGGTTTGATCGATTCCTTCGAGCACATGGCTATCGGTCGCCGCGCCTGCGAAAACGAATTCGACCTGCTGCAACTCATCGAGGAGCCCTGAGATGCCCCAAGATCGGGCCACCGCCGCCGAATTGCTGGCCGGCGTGCGCGCCTTTCTCCGCGACGAGGTGCTGCCGCACTTGGAGGGTGCCAGCGCCTACAAGGGCCGGGTGGCGGCCAATATTCTCGCTATCGTCGGCCGCGAATTGGACTTCGGCACTGCGGCGGACCGCGCCGAGCTCGCTGGCCTCGAGCGCCTGCTCGGCGAGTGCGCGACGCCGGAGTTGAGCCCCGAGGCCGCCCTCGACGCGCTGAATGCGCAGCTGTGCGCGGGCATTCGCTCCGGCGCGCTCGATGGGCGTCGCGATGCAGTGCTGGCCCATGTGCGGGAAACCGTACGCGCCAAACTCGCCATCGTGAACCCCGCCTATCCCCCGTTGCGGGAGTAGGGGGCCCCTGGACGTCGCCGCATGGGTCACAGTGCGATGGATCCGGCCGCCACGCGGGTGCTTGGATGCTGATCCCAGGCACCCGCGAGCTCGGTAAAATTCCAGGCAGAATGGCACTGGGCCCTCTGGGCCGACCTCGTGCGGTAGCTGGGGTTCGACCACACCGAACCCTTCCCGAGTAAGCAGAATTTCCTGGGGACTCCCCGGGTCGCGGTCGTCGGTGCTCGCGTCCCGAATTGCGTCCGAAATGGCAGCGCTGCGAAAGCCTGGTCTGGTGAGTGCTCGGCTAGAACCTGTGTATCAACGGCGCGGCCCGCTGTCGGAGGTCGTCGGGGATGGGTACCGAGCGGCGGGAGGCAAAGTCGAACAGGGTGCCGGCGGTCTCCACCGTGGCGACGGTCTCCCGAGTGGCGACGTTCATGAACCAGTGGAAGAACCGCTGGATCTTGCCCTGCATCTCGCGCAATCCGCTGCGGGCGACGATGGCGTCGCCGGCGCGCAGGGGGCGGTGGAATTCGATCTGGTATTCGAGCGCGGCGCTGCCTAGGCCGCGAGCCTTGCGGTAATCCGGAGTGAGGCCGTAGCGATGCTGCAGGTGAGTGACCGCGTCCGAGCAGCGCGCCATGAAAAAGCGCGGGTGTAGCTCCCCCCGGGCGTCGCATTCCCAGGGTTCGATGGTGCCGCGTGCAGTGTCGGGGAGGCCGAGGTCTTCGGCGGTCGCCCAGTCCCGCGCCGGCGGTTGGCGCAGGGGTGCGGGAGGTCTCAGATCGGTGGGGCTGGGGATGCGCCAGGCATCGGCGGCGGCGGCACAGGGGGCGGGCAGGGACAGCGGCGCGCCCTCGGCGTTGAAGAGTTCGAGATCGATGATGAAGCGCGCGGCGGGTGTGCCGCTGTCGATATTGCGCATCTCGTTGAAGGTAGTCAGGCCGTCGCGATGGCTAGCGAGGACGCCCGTGGCGATTTCGAAGCTGGCGCCGTTGCGCAGTTCGCGCAAAAACAACACGCGCTCGCGGCGCTGGCGCAGCACGCACCCCGCAGGCAGGCTGAGTAGAGCCTGCAGCTGACCCAGGGTTTCCGCAGAACGGGCCAGGTAGTGTTGGACATTCATGTGTTCCATGATGTCGCACTCCCAGGCTTTGACATTGCCGCGCACTGTGGCGGTCATTTCTCCCATGGCCGGAACCCGCCGCTCAGTCTGTCGGCATGCAGTGAAGATCGATGGTCATGCGGTTCACCGAGCGCTTCACGCGGTGGTGGATCTGCACGCGCTCGCCGGCGGCAATTGCCCGCTGGTAAGTTTTCGGCGGTAGTACCCGGATGTCGAAGCTCGCCTCGCAGTGCGCATCGCTTTCGTCGAGGTTGGTGAGCGAGAGCACCATGATGTCTCCGGCTGCATCCGCGGCTCGGGCCTGGGCGATGATCTTGAGTCCCCCGAGATCCTGATGGAGGTCGACCGGGAATGTCTGCGCGGCGGCTGGTGCCGCGAACACTGCCACCAGGCTGCATAGCAACCTGGTGCGTGCGCGGGAGAGTCCCTGCATGATGGTGCCTCAGCGGCCGTGGTAAACGGGTTCGCGTTTCTCGGCAAAGGCCTTTGGCCCTTCCTTGGCGTCTTCGGTCTTGAAGATACGCTCGGCGATGAGGGCCTCGCTGCGAAATCCCTCTTCCCAGGATTGATTGTAGGTAGTGACCACGGCTTCTTTTGCGGCCTGGACCGCCAGGGGCCCGTTGCTGCAGATGAGTTTTGCGTAGCGTTCCGCTTCGGCCATGACGTCTCCCGCCGGCACGACCTTGTTGATCAAACCGAAGGCCAGTGCCTCCTGTGCGGTGAGCTGACGCCCGGTGAGGATGATATCCATGGCGTGACAGTAGGGGATCTGGCGCGGCAGCCGTACATGGGAGCCACCGCCGGGGATGATTCCCCAGTGGACTTCCGGCAGTCCGAAGCGGGCGTGTTCGGCCGCGATGCGAATATCCATGCCTTGGATGATCTCGGTGCCGCCGGCCAAACAGAAGCCATTGATGGCGGCGATGATGGGCTTGAAGCAGGTGCTGAAGAAGCGCTGTTCCGGTTTGGCCATGAAGCGGCCACCCGCGGCCGCCTCGGCGGTGAGCTTCGTGATGGTCTTCTTGAGGTCCGCACCGGCGCAGAAGGATTTATCGCCCGCGCCGGTCACGATCAGTACCAGCAGCTCTTTGTCACTTTTGAAGTCCTCGGTGACGACTTCGAGGTCATCCAGCATCTCGGGGGTAATGGAGTTCATTTCGCTGGGGCGGTTGAAGGTCAGGTAGGCGAGCTGGCCCTTTTTTTCATAGATCAGGTCGTCGGTGATGGCGAGGGTCTTCACAAATTCCTCCTGCAGAAATGGAGTGGGGACGCTGGGAGATCTGCGTCAAGAGGTTGCCATGATACGACAATAGCCGCCCGGGTCGAGCGATGCAGTTGACAGCCGGGGGGTGGGCGCTAAGCTCGGGAAAAGCCAAGCTGCAAGGCGCATGGGCGGACGTAGGGAGGGGGGATGGCGGGAGACCTCGAGGGCCAGGTCGGTCTCGTCACCGGTGCGGGGTGGAGTATTGGCCGCGAAACGGCGCTGGGGTTCGCGCAACGAGGTGCCCGCGCGATGGCGCCCGATGTGAATATCACGCCGGAACCGAGGGCGATACCCGCGCCACTATCTTCACGGGCACCGAGGCGCCTGTCGATCTCCCTGTCGAGGTCAACCTCAAGGGCGTGTGGCGCCGCATGAAATACGAGATCGAGCAGTTCCCGTGTCAGGCTGCTCCGGGCGCCATCGAAACGCCCATGCTCAGTTGCATCGTCGGGGGTGCCGAGAAGGGTTACAACAGGGTGCGGCGCATGGAGCCAGCCGGCCGGTTGGGCAAGCCCGCCGCGGTTGCCGAGGCGGCGGTCTGGCTGCGCTCGGACCGCGCCTCTTTGGTTACCGGACTGGCCCTGTCCGTGGATGGGGGGTCGTACGCGCAGTAGTCCCCACGCGCAAAATTTGCCCAATTACGATAACAACCGGAGGCAAGTTGCATGAAACACGTACTCGATGGCTATCGGGTTTTGGATCTCACCCAATTCCTGGCCGGGCCGGCGGCGACCCGCATTCTGGTCGAGGCCGGCGCAGCCGTCATCAAGGTCGAGTGGCCCGGAGGTGATCCCAGCCGTAAATTTCCCTTTCTCGGCGAAGATGGACGCAGCGCCTATTACGTACAGCAAAATCGCGGCAAGCGCAGTCTCGGGGTAGACCTCAAGAGCCCGGAGGGTATCGCCATCATCAAGGATCTGGTGCGCCATAGTGACGTGCTGATCGAGAACTTTGCCCCAGGTGTCATGGCCCGGCTTGGCTTGGGGTACGACGCGATTAAGACCATCAATCCGGAGATCGTTATGTGCTCGATCTCTGCATTTGGGCAGAGTGGGCCGCTCGCCCACCTGCCGGGCTTCGATAACATCGGGCAGGCCTATTCTGGCATCACGAGCATGATCGGCACCCGGGATGAGCCGCCGGCCTTTCCGATGGCGGCGATCGGTGACGTCAGTACCGGTGTGCATGCTGCCTGCGCCATTGGGTTTGCTCTGCTCTATCGCGATAAGACGGGCAAGGGCCAACACCTGGATATCTCGCTGCTCGACAGTTATTTCCATTACCACGAGGTCAATGTGCAGGCTTGGTCGTGCAGCAAGGGCGCGATTCAACCCACGAGATCCGGTTCGCACCATTATGCGGTGGCGCCGGCGGGGATTTTTAAGAGCAAGGATTCCTACCTGTTTCTGCTGCCCTTGCTCCACCTCTGGCCCAAGTTCTGCGAGCTGATCGGCCGGCCGGAGCTGGTCGAAGACCCCCGTTACATCGACAACGCTGCCCGCGCGCGCAATCAAGGGGAGCTGATCATCATTATTGAGGAGTGGCTGCAGGCGCAGGAGAGCGACGAAGCGGCCATCCGGATTTTGGAGGAAGGGCATATTCCCGTAGCGCCCATCCTCACGGTCGAGCAAGCCTGCCGGCACCCCCACCTGATCGAGCGGGAAACCGTACGCACCATCTACGATCGTTCGCTGGGTAGCTTTCAGGCGCCGGGCAACCCGTTGCGGTTTTCGGAGTTCCCAGCGCATCTGGATCTCGAGGCCCCCTACCTGGGGGAGCACAACGCCGAGGTGCTGGCCGAGGTGGGATACGACACCGGTCGGATCCAGCAACTGATGCAAACGGGTGTGCTGCACGCGGAGCCGATTCCCGACCGGCCGGCGGCGCGCACCGCCTGAGGCGTCGGCCGCGGATGATGCCGCCGGCCGATCCGGTGGCCGTCCCCGTCGTGTGGCTGACAGGTGGTCGATCACGCTTTGATAACTAGAAACGCGCGCCATCCGGTGGTGCGAATACATGAGGGCTGAACCATGGAAGTAGGTGTTTTTTCGATGCCAACCATCGGTCCGCGGGCCGAGATCGAGAAGGGCATGGCAGGTGTGCGTACCGATCTCTATCAGACCATGTTGCAGAATCTGGTGGAGCAGGCGCGGTTCCTCGACGAGACCGGCTACTACGGATTTGGCTTTACCGAGCACCATTTTCACATTGAGGGAGAGGAAGTCTCCACCAATCCGATCATGCTCGATCTCTACCTGGGTCTGCACACCCGGCGCCTGCGGGTCGGCCAACTCGGCAATGTGTTGCCTTCCCAGCATCCAATCCGCGTGGCCGAGGACATTGCGCTGTTGGATCAGATGACCCAGGGTCGTGCCTTTGCCGGTTTTGCGCGCGGCTATCAGCCGCGCTGGGTGAATGTGATCGGCCAGCGTATCGAGGCGCTGCGGCGCAATGCCGGCGATGCGGCAACAGGGTACGAAGAAGCCAAGCGCGATCTCTATGAGGAGCACTTCGAGATCATCATGAAGGCTTGGCAGAACGATACCTTCAGTCACCAGGGCAAGTACTGGCAGATTCCGCCGGCGGACGATATCTACTGGCCGGCAGTGGAGGTGAGCAAGGAGTTTGGACAGGGCGTGGACGAGCGCGGCATGGTGCGCGAGATCGGCATTGCACCCAAAACCTACAACAAGCGTATTCCCGATCTGTTTCAGCCTTTCAGCTTTTCGGAGCGAACCATCCGTTGGGCGATGCGTCACGACGTCTCACCGATCTCGATCATCGCCGGAGATCTCGAGGCGGCCAAAGCGCAGTTCCGCGCCGCGCAGGAAGAGCGGGCCGCCTGCGGCAAGGAGGATCGTTTCGGCGCGAACATGGGTATTACCCGAGAAATCGTGTGCGCCGATACGGATGAGGAAGCACGCCGGATCGCCCAGGACGCCGGGGCTTTCCTGTGGTGCAAGTTCTTTCAGCCGTTTGGGTTCAACGCGGCCATTGCCTTGCCGGGGGAAGATCCCATGACCGTACAGAACGATTTTGAGTCGTTGGAGCGACGGGGGCTCGTGATTTGTGGCAGTCCAGATACGGTGACCCGCAAGCTCGAGACCTTGTTCGATGCTTTGCCGGCCGACTACTTTTGGATGATGCAGTACAACGAGCTGGTACCGCAGCCGGCGATGATGCGCCATCTAGAGCTGATGACCACAAAGGTCTGGCCACGGTTCACCGATCGTATTCGCGCCTGATCCCGCGAGCGCGCCCTGCTTCGGTGGAGCGGGGCGTGTCTCTGGCCCTTGAGCTCAGGTTGTTCGCGCAAAATGCAGGTGCCGGGCTTGATTTGTGTCAACCAATTGCTTAGATTCGCCGGCATGCTAATGCGCGGTAACCAGTGTTGCCGTCCGGTAAAGGTAAGGTTTCATAGGGGCCTGCGGGTTATCTGCGGGGCCTGCGTCAGTCACATATTCACTACGGAGCGCTGATTATGAGCAGCCTGGGTTTTGGTTTGATCTCCGCCGATTCGCATATCGTAGAACCGGCTAATTGTTACGTGGATTACATTGACCCCAAATACCGGGATCGTGCGCCAACCATCAAGCGCGATGCCGCTGGTAACGATACCTATGTGATTCCAGGCATGGAAAGCGCAATTCCGTTGGGTCTGGTGGCAGCGGCGGGACTCAGTGCCGAGGAGTTGGGCGCACGTACCCAGGGTTGTACTTTCGACCAGCTGCACCTCAGCGGTCACCAGGCGAAGTATCGGGTAGCCGATCAGGATCGGGATGGCGTCGTCGCCGAGATTCTCTATCCCTCTGTAGGCATGGCACTGTGTAACCATCCGGATTTTGCTTACAAAACCGCCTGCATGCATGCCTACAACGAGTGGTTGGCGCACTACATGACCGATGCGCCGGAAGGCCGGTTGTTTGGTCTGGGGCAGACCTCTGGGGAGTCCGTGGATCAGATGATCAAGGACTTTGAGGACTGCAAGAAGAAAGGTTTCGTGGGCATGATGATGCCCGGTGATCCTCAGCAGGAGGATTACGACCACCCGATGTACGACGCCCTCTGGGAGTGTGCGGTGGATCTCGAGATGCCGCTGTCCTTCCATATCCTGACCTCCCGTGGTGGCGGTGTCGGCGACATCAACCGGGTACGTGGCAACAAGACCAACGGCTTCATGAGCATCATCCGCAGCGTCCAGGATGTGATGGGCGTGTTCATCCTGAGCGGTGTGTTCGAGAAGCATCCCAAGCTCAAGTTCATTGCCGCCGAGGCCGATGCCGGCTGGCTGCCGCACTATTCGTATCGCATGGACCACGCCTACGAGCGTCACGGCGTGTGGCTGGGCGGTGGCAAGAACCTGGCCAAGATGCCCAGCGAATACATCGACAGCAACATCTGGCTGACCTTCCAGGACGACTGGGTGGCCTTCAAAGTGGCCAATCTGATGAACCCGAAACGGCTGGTCTGGGCCAACGACTTCCCGCACAGTGATGCCACCTGGCCCTGGTCTCAGGAAATGCTCGAGAAGCACGCCACCGGCCTCACTCCGGAACAGATGCGCTGGATCATGCGCGACAACATCATCGAATGCTATAACCTGCCGGTCGACAAGATTCCGGCTTGAGCTGGAGCGTACGCATCCGGGGACTTAGGTCCCCGGTTTGCGTTGTACCGTGGCTGCCGGCGTCGCTGTGAGGTAGCTATCTGGAAGTGCAGTTTCGGGATCGCAATGGCCAATTTGGTTGTCACCCGAAGGGCAGGACCGCCAGCTGATTCGGCCGAGTTGCGTCGCCGCACGGTGTCGCGCCGAACCCGATCCTACGCTGACTAGGGATCCGTGTTTCGGATGCGGTTGTCTGCGAGGTTCCCCTTCGCGCAGGCAAGGTCCCGGGTAGATCGCGTTGTTTTGGCGTCGGAGGTTTGCGGAATTGGTGTAGCCGGCCTGGAGCCGCTTCCCGGACACACCAAGCCTGCTGCGCGCAAACGCCTCTTGCCGTGCCCGGCGCCAGGAGCCATTGGCGGAAAAGGCCGGCACTGCTGCGGGTTGGGCTGACCGAGCGCCCGGTTGCCCTGAGGCGGGTTGCCGTCGTGATCTTGGGTTTGTCGCCGAGCTCGGGAATGCGCCATGGGAAGCCTCGGGCTGATCAACCGCGCCAGCATTCGCTGCGATGCTGGGGTGTGACACATCGCTGTCGATCTGGATGTCCCGGAATTGATTCATGCTAGTGTGGCTCAGCGCTTTGCCGCCGATCAGTGCGCCGTGTTGAACGGACCTGCCTGACGATGATTTGCGCGTTGAGCCGCGCGGTCGGTGGTCCCGAGGTGGCCCCGAAGCTGGCCTTTCTGGCGACGAGAATGGGTAATGCACCATAGCGAAATCTATGCAGCTCCGGTCGGTTCCGGAGGCGGCCTCCCAGGGGGCGCGAAGCGTCGCCATGCCTGAGGGAAATCCCCACGGTCCCACCGCGGTTGCGGTCTCCTTCGTCACGTTGGGCGTGGTTTACGGTGTCTGGTTTGCCTATGCCGTCTTTCTGGTGGCACTGGTCGAGGACATGGGTTGGTCGCGTTCGCTGACCGCCGGCGCCATTTCGGTGTTGAGTTTGGTGCACGGACTCTCCGGCCCTATGATCGGTAGCTTCATCGAGCGCATCGGAGCACGCCGGGTGATAGCCCTCGGCGGTTTGATCTTTGCGTTGGGGATGTTATTGACCGCCCAGATTCAGGCTTGGTGGCAACTCTATCTAACATTCGGCCTGATCGCGGGCTTTGGTATCGCCATGTCCGGATGGGTGCCCTTTATCGTCACGGTGGAGCGCTGCTACCCGGAGCGGCTCGGCACCGCGTTGGGTTTTGCACTCGCCGGTGTGGGGTTGGGTATCTTAGTCGCGGTGCCGGCCATCAATTGGCTCGTCGAGCATGTTGGCTGGCGCGGAACCTTTCTGTGGTTGGCCCTGCTCGGCCCCCTGTGGGTCTGTCCCTCGGCTTGGTGGCTGCTGCGCGGCACTGGTGCTGGCAAAGTGGGAGAGATTTCGGCGCGGAGTGCGCGCGATGGCGCCTCATCGGACCATTGGGTGTTGGCTACGGCGTTGCGCTCCCCCCGCTTCTGGTTAGCCGGGTGCGCTTTCTTTACCGGAGCTTGCCTGGGACAGATGCTGCTGATCCACCAATTTGCGTTTCTGGTTGACCACGGAATTCCCAAGACCGAAAGCTCGTTGATCTCGGGGGTGATCGGTGTCGCCTCGATTGCCGGCCAGTTGTTCTGGGGACGCCTGTCCGACCGCATCGGCAGAGAGCTTGCCTACAGTCTGGCTGCGGTGGCCAATCTATTGGCCATTGCCGCGCTGGCTGCGCTCGGTTGGTGGCAGGCGTTGTTGTGGTTGGCGTTGGGTTTTGCGATCTGTGCGGGATTTGGCTACGGAGCCAACGCGCCGCTCTATCCGGCCTCTGCCCGCGACCTGTTTTCCGGTCCCGCCTTTCCTTCGATTTTCGGCACCCTGTCCGTTTCTGGGTCGCTGGGCGCTGCCCTCGGCGCTTGGCTGGGGGGATGGCTCTATGATCTTACCGAGGCCTATCGCGCCATGCTGATGGTGAGCGCCGTGCTCGCTTTGGCATCTCCCCTGGCTCTATGGTGGGCGGCGCCGCGCAAACCCAATCCCCATCCCGACCTGTTGATGCCGTCCGGCGCCGAGCCGACGCGATGAAAATGGAGCATCCCCCATGAGCTATCTGCCACTCAATGAGCAGCAACGGTTTCTCCGCGACCAGGCGCGAGACATCGCCGCACGGGAGATTGCACGACACGCCGAGGCCGCCGACCGAGAACGGGCCTTTCCGCGAGAATCGCTGGCCGCGTTGCGCGATGCCGGCCTGTGGGGCCTGCGTGTCGATCCCGCTGAGGGTGGGTTGGGCGCAGACCTGCTCAGCACCTGCTTGGTGGTGGAGGAGATAGCCCGCAAGTGCCCTTCGACCGGTATGTGCTACAAGATGCACATTGAGGCATCCGAGCTCGTCAGTCGAATGCCCAGTGCTGCACAGCGCCAGGGGATCGTCCGCGAGATCGCGAACGGTCAGGCCTTTCTCACGGTGGCCGGCGGGGAGACTGCAGGTCGCGGGGACGACTGGGTGCCCGGCATGCGCCTCTCGGCGGTGACCAAGGCCGGGGAGGATTATCACCTCGACGGCATCCGCAAATCCTATGTCACCTCGGCCGGCGAGGCCACGCACTACTTCATGCTCTGCCGGGTTGGGGAGGATGCCAAGCCCAATCAGCTTACGGCGCTGCTGGTGCCGGCGGGCCAGGTCCAGTGGGAGACCTTAGCGCCCTGGAACGGGCTTGGGATGCGGGGCAACAACAGCATGCCGATGCGCTTTGACGGTGTGGTGCCGGCGGCCAACCGCATCGGTGATGAGCACGCCGCGGCCAAATATTTGGGCGCGGTGATGATGCCCGTGGTGGCGCTGACCTATGGTGCCGCGTATCTAGGCGTCGCCGCCGGTGCTTATGAACTGGCCTGCATCGAGGGCGCGAAACGCTATCCCAGCGGCGCGCGACGTATCGATACCCCCATCAACCAGCGGCGGATGGCCGAAATGAGCGCCCGTATCGAGGCGGCGCGAGCGCTGTTGCACGCGGCGGCCAGTGCGGGCGATGCCGGCCAGGTACGGGCGCCGCTACCCTACCTGCAGGCGAAGGTCACCTGTTCGGAAGCCGCGGTCTGGGTAACCCAGGAGTTGATGACCATGTTTGGCGGAACGGCTTTTGCGGCGCGATTGCCCTTTGAGCGCTATTTTCGCGATGCGCGCGCCGGCATGATTATGGGCCTTGCCAACGACGAAGCGTATCAAAGCATCTTTTCGATGCTGTTTCCGGAGCCTCGGCAATGACGGTGGTGCAGGCGATGTTTCGGCGCACCGCGGAGGCCGGGCGCTTGTCTTGGAGAGAGGAGAGCTGAGGGTGAATATTCGAGGATTGGTGGCGTTGATCACCGGGGGGGCGTCGGGGCTGGGCGCCGGTGCTGCGCGTGCGCTTGCGGCTGCGGGCGTCCGGTGCGCACTGTTGGATCGAAACCTGGAGCTGGCCCGGGAGGTCGCCGCGGAGATCGATGGCCTGGCGCTGGCGTGCGATGTCGTGGATACCGCTGCCATCGAGGCTGCGTTGGCAACAGTGATCGCCGAATGGGGGGCGCCGAGGATCGTGCTCAATGCCGCGGGGATCGACGTGGCGATTCGAACGGCCGGCAGCAAGGGGGCTCATCCACTGGAAGCCTTTGAGCGGGTCATCGGGGTGAATCTGACGGGTACCTTCAATGTCGCTCGGCTCACGGCCCAGGCGATGATCGGCGAGGCGCCGCTGAACACCGACGGTGAACGTGGCGTGATTATCAATATTGCCTCCGTAGTAGCAGAGGATGGCCCGGTCGGTCAGGTGGCCTACGCGGCGTCCAAGGCCGGGGTCCAAGGGATGACATTGCCGATGGCGCGGGACCTGGCGCCCTTCGGCATTCGTGTGGTGACGGTCGCGCCGGGGATGTTCGAGACGCCGCTGGCCAGCGGTATCCCACAGGAATGGATCGACGCGATCATCCCCACGGTGCCTTTTCCGCAGCGCTGGGGAAAGCCGCGTGAGTTTGGCGCCTTGGTCCGACAAATCTGTGAGAACCCGATGTTGAACGGGGAGATGATTCGTATCGATGGCGCAATTCGCATGGGGATTGCGCGTAGCTGATCAATAGTGTCGAGGAGAGCAGATGGAGATTCGTGGTCAGACAGCGATTGTTACCGGCGGTGCTTCCGGGCTCGGAGCTGCCACGGTGCGGCGACTCGCAGCCTTGGGGGCGCGCGTCGCGGTCCTGGATATCAATGAAAACCTGGCGGCCCAAATTGCTGAAGAAGTTGACGGCATTGCAGTGCCAGTCGACGTGGCCAGTGACCTCAGTGTGGCGTCGGCACTGGAGACGGTGCGATCGCGGCTGGGTGTGGCCCGCGTCGTCGTCAACGCGGCGGGTACGGGGATTGGTCGTAAGATCGCGAGCAGCAAGGGGCCGCATCCACTGGAGAGTTTCCGGCGGGTGGTCGATATCAACCTCACCGGCACCTTCGACGTCTGCCGGTTGGCGGCCAATGAAATGCTGTCCCTAGATCCGGTGACCGACGATGGAGAACGCGGTGTTTTCGTCAATGTCGCTTCGATCTTCGGGTTCGACGGCCCTGTGGGTAACACAGCCTATGCCGCATCCAAAGCTGGGGTCATTGGGATGACCCTGCCGATGGCAAGAGACCTCGCGCCCTATGGAATCCGTGTAGTAACCATCTGTCCGGGCGTATTCGACACTCCCCTGGCGCGCGCTGAGACCGGGGACGCCGGTTTTCAGCGTATCCTGGAGCTGGTCCCTTTTCCGCACCGCGCGGGGAAGCCGGACGAGTTTGCCCAGCTCGCCTGTCACATCGTCGAAAACAGTATGCTCAACGGCGAGGTCATTCGCCTCGATGCGGCGATGCGCATGGGATTGATGATCTGACGAGCCTCAGGCGGCGGTGTGGCGCGGTCGCTCGTGGGAGTGCAGCAGCCGCTCCAGCTCCGGTCGCCGTAGGGCGCGTCGGAGCTCGAGCTTTACACTGGTGGGGTCGGCCAATTGGCTGACTCGGTCGGCGATTTCCACCATTTCGGCGATGGTGAGCTCCCGGAGCACGGCTTTCACCCGCAGGAGATTGGCGGCGCTCATCGACAGGGTGCGGTAGCCCAGGCCAATCAGCAGCACCGCCCCCATCGGGTCTCCGGCCAGTTCGCCGCAGACGCTGACCTCCCGGTTCATGGCGTTGGCTTCTAGAACGATGTGGCGTAAGGCCTTCAGCAGCGCCGGATGATAGCCGTGGTACAACGCTGCGACCCGGGGATTGTTGCGGTCGACCGCCAGCAGGTACTGGGTCAGGTCGTTGGTGCCGACGGAAAGGAAGTCGACCCGTTGCGCGAGCTCCCGCGTTTGATAGACCGCGGCCGGTACCTCGATCATGACCCCGACTTTGGGCATTTCGATCCGATAGCCCTCTTCGACCGTCAGCTCGGTATAGACCCGGGAGATCAGGGCTAGGGCGCTATCGACCTCCTGAATGCTGGAGATCATTGGCAGCAGGATGCGGAGGTTATCGATGCCTTCGCTGGCGCGCATCATGGCGCGAAGCTGGGCTAGAAAAATCTCCGGGTGATCCAGAGTGATGCGAATTCCCCGCCAGCCGAGGAAGGGATTTTCCTCACTAATGGGAAAATAGGGCAGCGCCTTGTCGCCACCGATGTCCAAGGTTCTCATGGTCACCGGACGCGGCGCGTAGATGAGTAATTGATCACGGTAGATCTGTCGTTGTTCTTCCTCCGATGGGAATCGCTCTTGGAGGAAGAACGGGATTTCGGTCCGATAGAGTCCAACGCCGGCGGCGCCCATCTCCAGGGAGAGCTTGGCGTCGACCCGCAGCCCGGTATTGACCCATAGGGAAACCTCCTGGCCACAGCAGGTGACGCTGGGTTCATCACGGGTGGCCAGCAGGTCGGCGGCCAGCATCTGCTCCTTGCGGAACACCTCTGCAAAGGCGCGCTCTACCTCCGAGGACGGTTCCACCAGAATCTGTCCGGTATGGCCGTCGACGATGATCTGTTGTCCCTCGAGCTCGGTCCAGGGTAGGTCGACTGCACCCATGACGGTGGGAATTCCCATGGCGCGGCCGATGATTGCCATGTGGGAGTTATGCGAACCGCGCACCGAGACAATCCCTCGGATGTTTTCGAAAGGGACTTCCGCGAGGTGCGGTGCCGCCAGATCTTCGCCGATGAGGATGGTGTCTTCGGGGTAGACGCGCTCCGTCGGCCGCGAGGTTTGCTGCAGATGCTCGAGCACTCGCCGACCCAGGTCGCGCACATCCGAGGCGCGCTCGCGCAGATATTCGCTTTCCATCCGGCTGAAAGTGCGGATGTGTTCGATGATGACTTGGCTCCAGGCGCTCTGCGCCGTGAAGCCCTGGTTGATCAGTGCGACCACTTCCCCGCCCAAGGAGTTGTCTTCCAGCATCCGCAGGTAAACGTCAAACATCTCCAGCTCTTCGGCGCTGAGCACACCGCGGAGATCGTCTTTGGTCGCCCGGACATCGTTTTGGGTCTCTTCCAGGGCTCGCCGGAATTGTTCGAGCTCGCCGTCGATGTCGTCAGTGCGCCGCTTGGGTACCGCGTAGAGGTCGGCGGGAGAGGAAACCACCACGGCATGGCCAATGCCGATACCGGGTGCGCTGGCAATGCCGGGATAGATGGCGGCCGGCGCGCTCTCGGCTTCGGGCGCAGTGATGCGGACCAGCTCTCCCGTGGCCTCGGCATGCGCGATGACGCCGGCCAATTGCGCAGAGACTGTGATCAGAAACGCCTCTTCGCTTTCGTCGAAGCGTCGCCGCTGCTGTTGCTGGACGACGAGGACGCCTAGCACCTCGCGCTGGTGGATAATGGGTGCGCCCAGAAAAGAGCTGAATCGCTCCTCGCCAGTTTCGGGAAAATAGGCGAACCTGGGGTGGGTTTCGGCGTGCTCCAGATTGACGGGTTCTGCGCGGCTCGCTACCAAGCCTACCAAGCCCTGGTCGGCTGTCATCGCCACCTTGCCGACCGACTCGGGGAGGAGGCCGCGGGTGGCGGAGAGCACGTAGCGCTTGCTTACCGGGTCGAGCAGATAGATCGAGCACATGCCCGTACTCATCGCCGCTTTGACGCGCTCGACGATGATGTCCAGCACCGCGCCGAAATCTGGTGCGGCGTTGACCTCTTGAACGATGCGGCGCAGCGGCTCAAGCATACCGGCGATTCCTAGCCGGTCGGAACGCCTCAGCAACGGGCAGCGCCCGTGCCAGTTCCTTGAGGGCCATGCGGTAGACGCCGCGTTTGAAATCGATCACCTGCCCGACCGGATACCAGTAGCTGACCCAGCGCCAGTCGTCGAATTCAGGCTTGGGGCCCCGATCGAAACGGATATGGTGCTCGTCGCCGATCAAACGCAACAAAAACCACTTTTGTTTCTGTCCGATACAGGGGTTTTCTTGGGAGCGACGGACGTAGCGGCGCGGCAACCGGTATCGGAGCCAGCCCTGAGTTTGCGCGAGGATCTCGACGTGCGCCGGCTCCAGGCCCACTTCTTCATGGAGTTCGCGGAACAAGGTGTCGTGCGGCGATTCGCCATGGTGGATGCCACCCTGGGGGAACTGCCAAGCGTCGTGGCCGACCCTTTTGGCCCAAAATACGCGGCCGGCGGTATCGCAGATCACGATGCCGACATTGGGTCGATAACCGCTGGCGTCGATGATGTCCAAGGTGATTCGCGGCCATTCCGCGCGGGAGAACCGTCCGGTATTGTTCCACAGTTACCGCATGTCCACCAATGGATTGGCACTGGTCGACCGGGCTCGCGATAATGACGGCCCGTCGGGGGCAGTTGGCCTCTGGCGATCGGGTTCCTGGAGTGTAGATGACGAGAGAACAGGGCGGTAAAGTCGGCTTCGTTAGCCTGGGGTGTCCCAAGGCGTTGGTCGATTCGGAGCGTATCCTGACCCAGCTACGGCTGGAAGGCTATCAGGTATCGCCGACCTATCAGGGCGCGGATGTCGTGGTGGTCAACACTTGTGGTTTCCTCGATAGCGCCAAACAAGAGTCGCTAGAAGCTATCGGTGAGGCGCTGGCGGAAAACGGCAGGGTTATCGTTACCGGTTGCATGGGTGGCGACGAAGCAGCGATTCGCGCCGTGCACCCGGAGGTGCTGGCCGTCACCGGGCCACACCAGTACGAGGCGGTCGTCGCCGCGGTGCATGAATGGGCGCCGCCACCAGACGCCCACGATCCCTTTCTGGATCTGGTGCCGCCTCAGGGCATTAAGTTGACGCCGCGGCACTACGCTTATTTGAAGATCTCCGAAGGCTGTAACCACCAGTGCAGTTTCTGCATTATTCCGGACCTGCGCGGCCGGTTGGTGAGTCGGCCGGTCGGAGAAATACTGGACGAGGCGGAGCGGCTGGTTGCCGCCGGCGTCCGCGAGTTGTTGGTAATTTCCCAGGACACCAGCGCTTATGGCGTCGACATCCAATACCGTACGGGGTTCTGGCAGGGGCGGCCGGTCAAGAGCAATTTGCTTGAGCTGTGCCGGGCTTTGGGCGAGTTAGGGGTTTGGGTGCGACTTCACTACGTCTATCCCTACCCCCATGTGGATGCGCTGATTCCCCTCATGGCGGAGGGTAGGGTGCTTCCCTATCTGGATATTCCTTTTCAGCACGCGAGCCCCGAGATCCTGCGGGCGATGCGGCGACCCGCACACGGAGAACGCGTGCTGGAGCGGATTCGCTCCTGGCGCGAGCAGTGCCCGGAGTTGGTATTGCGCAGCACTTTCATCGTGGGGTTCCCGGGCGAGACCGAGGCGGATTTCCAGACGTTGCTCGATTGGCTGCAGGAAGCCGAGCTGGATCGGGTAGGCTGTTTTCGTTACGAGGCGGTGGCCGGAGCCCGTGCCAATGCGCTACCTGGGGCGGTGCCCGAGCACGTCAAGGAGGCGCGCTGGCATCAGTTGATGGCGCTCCAGCAAAAGATCAGTGCCGCGCGGCTTCAGCGCCGAGTGGGCCAGGTGGTGGAGGTCTTGATCGACGAGACCGACGCGGAGGGCGCCCTGGGCCGTACTGCAGGAGATGCTCCGGAGATCGATGGGTTGGTCCACATCGAGGTGCCTCCCGGCGCAGCGTCCCCGGCGCCGGGTGACCGGGTCGCCGTGGCGATCGAGAGCGCTGACGATTACGATTTGTTCGGTCGTCTGGAGTCCGTCTGAGTGCCGGTTAGGGCGGGAGGCGTGCAGAAAAGGCTGTCGAGAAGCGCCTGCCGGGCGGGACAACAAATCATCAAGGTGCGGTTGCCGAGTCACGCGCCTGGAGCATCACCGTTATGATTCATACCAGCCAGACCGCGCAGTTTATGCTGCGTAACGCGTTGCGCCGCCATGCCGAGAAGCGCGCGGTGGTGGTTCCCGAGCAGGCCTATACCTATCGCGACTTGGATCGTCTATCGAGCACGCTGGCGGCGGCGCTTGCCGAACGTGGCCTGGCGCGAGGTGATCGAGTCGCGATCCTGTTGCGCAATGGCGTCGAATACGCGATTACTGACTTGGCGATCGTCAAGCTTGGCGCGGTCAAAGTGGCGCTCAATGAGCTGCTCAGCCCGAGTGACGTGGGCTATATGCTCAGTCATTCCGGCGCCAGAGCGCTGGTGGTGCATGGTTCGCTGTCCGACAAGCTGGATCCTCGGATGCTGGCAGACACCGAGCTTCGTCACCAGATCGAAGTGGTAGACGTTGGCGTCAGCGCCAGGGATGGGCGCGAGGACTGGCAGGCCCTATTTGCCGACGGCGAGCGCGACTTTGAATGGCGCGAAGTGCTGCCAGAGGATGCAGCGCTTATCATGTATACCGGCGGCACCACCGGGCGCTCCAAGGGTGTGTTGCATTGCCACCGGGGTATGGCGATTAATGGTCTGGCCCACGTCATCAATGGCGAGATCGGCGAGGCAGAACGTCTGTTGCTCACGAGTCCGCTGCCGCACTCCGCGGGATTCTTTCTCCAGGCCGCCTTGCTTCAGGGGGCCTGTACCTACATTCAGGATCGATTCGACCCCGAGCGGGTGCTGGAAACGATCAGCCGCGAACGGATCAGTTGGACCTTTATGGTCCCGACGATGATCTACCGCGTGCTCGATGCTTATGATCCATCACGCCACGACCTGGAGTCGCTACGCACGCTAGTGTATGGCGCTGCGCCCATCACCCAGGTGCGGTTGCGGGAGGTGCTCGACAAGTTTGGGCCGGTGCTGCTGCAATTGTTCGGGCAGACGGAGGTTCCCAATTTTGCCACTAAGCTATCCAAGCTCGACCACCTACAGGAGCGTTACCTCGGCTCCTGTGGCCAGCCAGTGGTGACGGCCGAGGTGCGCATTGGGGACGCTGCCGGGCGCCCGGTGGCCGCTGGCGAGGTGGGGGAAATACTCGTGCGCTCTCCCTATACGCTCGAGAGCTATTACCGGGATCCGGATAAGTCGAGCGCGGTTTACGAAGGCGAGTGGATCAAGACCGGAGACGTCGGTTACCAGCTCGACACCGGCCACGTCTTCATCGTCGATCGATCCAAAGACATGATCATCTCCGGCGGGATGAATGTTTACTCCTCAGAAGTCGAGAATGCCATCCAGGAATATCCCGGCGTTCGCCAGGTCATGGTGATCGGGATTCCCCATGAGGATTGGGGGGAGGCGGTCTGTGCCGCGGTGGTGCCCGCCGACCCAGCACGCTTGGATACCGAGGCGCTGCTCGCTTTCTGTAAGCAGCGGCTTGCTGCCTATAAGGTTCCTAAGGTGATCGAGGTGCTAGAGGAGATTCCGCTCACCGCGTATGGCAAGCCCGATAAAAAGGCGCTGCGCGGCAAATATTGGGGTGAACAGGACCGACAGATTCACTAGCGCGTCAATACAATTTCAACAACCAGACGGGAGAGTGTCATGGGTAGAGTGCAGGATAAGGTGTGCCTGATCACTGGTGGTACCGCAGGTATCGGTTATGCCAGCGCGGAATTGTTTGGTCGAGAAGGTGGTCGGGTCGTCATCAGCGACATCCGCCCGGTCGAAGGTGAGGCGGCTGCTCAGCGGCTGCGTGACCAGGGCTATGATGCTTCTTTCATTGAACAGGACGTGACTGCGGAGGCGCGCTGGCCCGAGGTCATCGCCGAGGTGGTCAGTCGTCACGGTCGTCTGGACGTGCTGGTGAACAACGCCGGGGTGGGGGTGGAAACCGACCTGGAGAACAGTGACCTCGCGCATTGGCGCTTTGTGAATAGCGTGAATATGGAAGCGGTCTTTCTCGGCACTCAGCATGCCATTCGACAAATGAAGCACAATGGCGGCGGCAGTATCATCAACATTTCCTCGATCGAAGGTTTGGTTGGCGATCCCAAATTTGCCGCGTATAACGCGAGCAAGGGAGGAGTCCGGTTGTTTACCAAGTCGGCAGCACTCTATTGCGCGGAAAAAAAATACAATATCCGGGTCAATTCGGTGCATCCCGGATTTACCAAGACCCCAATGGTGGATGGCGCCATCGATCTGTTCTCGCCGCAAGATGCCGAACGCATCAATCGGGAGATCGTGGTCGGGTACATGGCAGAGCCCATTGATCAGGCGTACGGGATTTTGTTCCTGGCGTCCGATGAATCCCGTTACATGACGGGAGCGGAGCTGGTCATCGACGGTGGGTTTACTGCACACTGAGGCGCGTCCCGATGGGGCTGGAGATGTGATCCGGTCGGCGTCTTGCAGAGTGTTGCGTGGGTCCGTCGCAGCGGGACAAGGAGGCAGGCGATGCGAAGTGTGCTCATCCTCAACGCTAAGGGTGGCTGCGGGAAGTCCACCCTAGCGACCAACCTCGCCGGTTATTACGCCAGCAAGGGCCGGCGGGTGGTGCTGGCCGATTTCGATCCGCAGGAATCGGCCATGGACTGGTTAGCGGCGAGATCGTCCGAGCGGCCCAAGATCACCGGTGTCGCTGCATGGCGCGATGGCCTTCGAGTCCCGAGGGATACGGATTGGGTAGTGATCGACAGCCCAGCGGCGGTGAAGGGTCGTGCGCTTGCTGATCTGGTGCGGCGTGCCGACAGCATTCTGTTGCCGCTGCTGCCTTCGCCGATAGATGTTCGCGCGGCCAACCATTTCGTCGGTGAGCTCAACGCAGTGCGCAAAGTGGTCAACCGCGAGGTGCGGGTAGCGACGGTGGCCAACCGGATGCGCGAGCATACGGTGGCTGCGGCCGAGCTCGAAGACTATCTGGCCCGCTTCAGCCTTCCCAACGGCAGGCCCTTCCCCTTCCTGGCGGCCTTGCGCGCCACTCAGAACTACGTGCAGGCTGCCGAGCGAGGGCTGTCGATTTTTGAGTTTGCGCCAGTGAAGACGTTGCCCGATCGCGAGCAGTGGGTGCGCATCCTGCGCTGGCTGAGCCGATCGGGAAAGCCCCGCGGCGCCCGCAAGTCCGGTTGACCCTGCCGGACTTGCGGCATCTCGCTTTCTTCCTTCTTTAGCTCGCGGTGCTGCCGCCATCCACCACCAGCTCGGTGCCGGTAACCCAGGGTGATTGATCGCTGGCGAGAAACAGTGCCGCCTTGGCAATATCCGCAGGTACCCCTTTCATGCCCAGTGGGGTTCCGCGCTCGAAGGCTTGCTGCACTGTGGCTTCGTCCTTGCCCAGACCGGCGGCGACGAATCCCTTGAGTACCGCGGTGCCCATGTCGGTGGGAATCAGGCCGGGATGGATCGAATTCACCCGGATGCCATAGCCGAGGTGGCCAAATTCCACCGCCGCGGCTTTGGTGAGTAATTTGACAGCGCCCTTGCTGCCACAGTACGCGCTGAGCCCCGAGTAGCCGCGCAGCCCGGCCACTGAGGAAAGGTTGATGACGCAACCGCCGCGACCCGCGGTGCCGCCTGGCTTCATGGCTTTGGCAGCGGAGCGAAGGCCGAGAAAGACGCCGGTGACATTGATGTCGAGAATGCGTTGGAGGTCTCGGACCGCGGTATCTTCGATCAGACCACAGATCTCGATCCCGGCGTTATTGACCAGGATATCGAAGCCGCCGAATGTCTGGATCGTGGCAGCCACGGCCGCTTCCCAATCGCTTTCGCAGGTCACGTCCTGGCGGACAAAGGCGGCCTGGCCGCCTTGGGCACGGATGGCATCCGCGGTTTGCGCGCCCTGTTCTTCCAGGATATCCGCGATCATTACGGATGCGCCGGCGCTGGCCAGTGTCGCGGCAATTTCTGCGCCCAGACCGCGCGCCGAACCAGTGATCAGAGCGGCCTTGCCGGCCAGGGAAACCTTGATGGAAGCGTCTGTCATGAGTGTCCTCCGGGACTTGGAATCATTGGGAAGGCGTGCGACGCAGGCGGTTCAGCCGTTGCGCTCTCGTTCGCGGTATTCGGATGCAGAACAGCCGCACCAGCGCTTGAAGGCGCGGCGAAAGCTGGCGCTGTCCTGGTAGCCTAGCTCCATGGCAATGGTATCGATGGATTGATCGGTATTGCGCAAGGCATCCATCGCCATTTGCTTGTGAATGTTCTCCCGCAAATCTCGGTAGGTCGTGCCCTCTGCTTGTAGGTGGCGAATCAGCGTGCGGGTGGAGACATTGAAGATTTCAGCCATCTCTTTCAGGCTGGGCATAGCGGCCGGATTGCGGCGTAGTTCGGTCAGAATGCGCTGATGGACTGGCGTGCCGGCGCGTAGCTCCTGCATTTGGTGTTGCAGCTGTTCCTCGGCCAGGCGATGGATCCGGGCGTCGGCAGAGACACAGCGCACTCCCTGAACGGCCGCAGGGAGGATCATCAGGTGACGCTCGCCGTCGAATTCGGTTTTGCCGGAAAAATAGAGATCGTACTGGTCGGCATAGGGAGGCGGTGGATACCCGAATACCACGCGGCTGTCGGTGAGGGTCAGACCGCTGACGAATTCCAGCGCGTTTTGCAGGGTAAGCATCAGCGCTTCCACCACCACTACGCGAAGCTCTGGGCTGGCGAATGATTCGCGCAATTCAATGATCAATTGATCGCCTTCGTAAAACAGATCCATGTCGCAGAAGGTGATCGTCGTCTGATAGTACTTGGCGATGTCCTTGATGGCTTGGCCCAAGGTCTCGGCGGAAATGACCGCCATGCCGATGGTGCCGTGCTTAGAGACGTGCAGGCGCGACCCGAGGGAGAGGCCGGCGTCTGGCATGTCGAGGGCTTCCATCACGGCGAACATGCTCTCCGCGAGCCGCTCGAACGGGACGGGTCCGGACGCCTCCCCGAGCCTGTCGGGATCCAACCCATGTTCCTTGAATATTCGGGCGATGTCCGGGCCCCCGCCCAGGGTGTGGAACACCATATTGGCGTAACTGGAATTGACGAACCTGCTGTCAGCGGTGGGGGGTTGCTTGGCCACAGCTTGCTTGTCGGCGGTGGAAGACGGTGGCGCTGGTCGCTGGCTCATGGTGGCTCTGACATCCGGGCCTGGGGGAACCCCTGCGCATGCGGGGCCACAGGGGAGTGGGGTATGGTCGCCCGGTATTGACGATTCTCTCACGGCGGTACCGGTGCGGCAAAGCGCTTCTCGCTAGCACTGATTGTGTCACTTTCTGCAAGGTGGCTGTCACTTCCAGCGCTATCGTGCCTCGGTGGGGCTTGCCTATAGTGCAGCTACGCCAAATAAATCCTGCGCATCGATAATAGAACTGCAGGTTATGGCTTTGTAGGGCTAAATAACTGAAGGTGGGGTAACTGCCATGTCCGAAGTGAAAGCGACCCAATATGGGTACGAGGTTCCAAGCAACTATATCGAGGAAACCGCAGGCGGTGGTGGTCTGGCGGGCCATTTGCGCCGTAACCGTCTCGCCTATATCGGTAGTGCGCTGCTGCTCGCGGTGGGCATAGGCATCCGCATCTATCAGCAAACGATGTCGTTCAGCGTCGGTATGGACTTTTACGAGCCGGAGTTCCAGACCTATTGGATGCCGCTGCTCTATGGTGAATTGATCGTGCTCGGCAGCATCATGGTGCTGGGGTCCATTTACATGTGGATGACGCGTGAGAAAGATGCCTCGACCATCGCGCCGGAAGTCGAGCTGAAGCGATATTTCACGCTGCTCGGCGTGTTCACAGTGCTGGGCATCTGGGCCGCAGTGATCGCTAGCCTGGCGGTGGAGTCCGATGCGGCTTGGCACCAGGTGGCTATCCGTGACACGGACTTCACGCCGACCCACATCGTGATCTTTTATTTTTCGCTGCCGTTGCTGACGGCCATCCTGATCCCGACCTTCATTTGGGCTCATACGCGTATCCCGGCGTTTATGAATCGCATTTCGGTGCCGTTTCTGGGGGTAGTTGCGGGCATCTTTATGATCATGCCCAACTACGGCTTCAATGAGTGGGGGCATACATTCTTCTACGCCGAGGAATTGTTTGCGGCGCCGATTCACTGGGGTTTCGTGGTCCTCGGTTGGTCACTGTTCTTCCTGGGGCCGCTGGCGGTGCAGATTATCCAGCGTATGGCCCAGCTGATCTCCTTGGTGGCCACCGGGCGCGATTGCATGACGGCCGACGAGCGCTGAAGTAATCCGTGTCGAACCCGCCGCGCGGGGGCGTTCAATAGTTGAGCGGCCCCGCGATCGGCGCCCCAGTCTTCTCCCTTTCGGTGCATCGCGGCTCGGCAAACCGGCCGCCCAGTCGATGCGCCTCATGTTTCTCAGGTGCGTGTCATGGTCAATCTCGCCCTTCCCGCCTCGAAGATCACGGATGTGTCCGGGCGCTACGATCTTTCTATTCTGGATAACCCCAGCGCCCGCCGTTACTACCGGCGCTTCGATGGCATCCTGATCATCGTACTGTTTTCTTTTATCGCGTTGGGCATCACGATCCACTACTCGCTGACGGCCGGGGACTGGGATTATTGGATTGACTGGCGGGATCGCCGCTGGTGGCCATTGGTCACGCCGTTGTCGTTGATGATGTTTATCGGGGGCTTTGTCTACCCGATCTGGAAGGCCTTTCGGTTGCCGATCATCGCGACGGCTGTCACGACCCTGCTGTGTTTGGTGTCCTGGGTGAGCCGGTACTTCAATTTCGGACAATTCACCGACTTTCCGTTGTCGTTTACCTTCCCATCGACCTACATCGGTCTGGGAGTGTTGTTTGATTGCGTCTTGTTGATGACCCGCAGCTTGCTGATCTCGGCCTTCGTCGGGCCCTTTCTATTCGGCGCACTGATCTGGCCACTGAACTGGCCGCTGTTCGCCGCCTATAAAGTGCCGGTCGAATATAGCGGGACCTTGGTATCCCTTTCGGATCTGATGGGCTATCAATACATCCGCACCACTACGCCGGAATACTTGCGGATCATCGAGGAGTCGACGTTGCGTACCTTTGGAGGCTCGGTGACGCCGCTGACGGCCGTTTTCTCGGCTTTTGTGGCAGTAATTGCGTACTCGCTGTTCCTGATGCTGGGTGCGGCGCTGTACAACCTCGCCGGTCGTTACGCCCGGCGTATCATCTGATGACGATCTGGAGGCCTGTCATGTTCCACGCCAAATCCGGATCTGCCGTGCGCAATCTGCGGACTGCCGGTGTTCTCGCCTTGCTGGCGCTTCTGTCGCTGCCAATGGAGGTTGTCGCTCATGGTGAGCGCGCCCAGTTGGCGAGCATGCGGATGCGTACCCTGCACTGGTTTGACATCCAGGTAGCCCCGACGCGGGTCAGCGTCGGTGATACCGTCGTGATCACGGGCAAATTCATTCCTTCGGAGTTTTGGCCGGAGCAGTTACCGTCGGTTTCCGATACCGCCTTTCTGAATGTCGGCGCACCGGGACCCAAGTTCATCCGTGTGCACTCCGAGGTCAATGGGGTGCCGATGATTCGCTCTACCGCGTTCGAGCCGGGAAAACTGTATGAATTCAAGAGCGTGATTCGTACTCGGGTGCCGGGGCGCTACCACATCCACCCGCTGATCAATGTCAAGGACGCGGGCACCTTGGTGGGTAAAGGGACCTGGGTGGATGTCGAGCCCTCTCCGACCGGCGAGCCCTTCACCAATGAAATCACCACGCTGACCGGTGACACGGTCGATCTTGAGACCGTGGGCTTGAAAGGCGTGATCGGTTGGCACCTGCTCTGGATCGTCGTCGGCGTCGCTTTCCTGGCGTATTGGTTGATTAAGCCGGAGCTGTTTATCCCACGGTACATGCGTGTGCGTAACCTGGGTCCGGAGCAGGCCAACACCATGATCAGCCGCAAGGATTTTTTGGCGGGCGGGGTGTTTTTCACCATTTCGATGGTGTTGATACTGGCGGGCTACCTCTGGGCCGAGCACAAATACCCGGTCACTATCCCGTTGCAGACCGGTAAAGTCGAGGTGCCTGGCCGCCCCGTGGCCACTGGCCCCTTGGTGGTTGAAGTGGAGAACGCAAATTACGAGCTGGCGGGCCGCAGTCTGACGATGCGGATGCAGCTAACCAATACCGGTGAGAGCCCGATTGAAATTCGGGAATTTGTTACCGCGAATATCCGCTTCATCAATGGCTCGGCCGCCGCAGCCGGTGTGGTCGAAGGCGAGGAGTTGGTGGCCGCCAACAGCCTGCATCCTTCCACCGATACCATTCAGCCGGGGCAGCAGGTCGACGTGGTGCTGCGCGCTGAGGATTCTTTGTGGGAGACGCAGCGCATGACGGGGCTGATCTATGATCCAGACAGCCGCTTTGCAGGCCTGCTGATGTACCAGGACGCAGAAGGCAACCGCTACTATCAGGAGGTCGGCGGACCCATTCTGCCGAAATTTTTCTGAGCACAGCGGCCACTCTCCATCCCCGATCCGGGGGGAAACATAGCAGCGCGGCGCTGTGGACAGCCGCGCTGCTCCTCCTCGCCACAATGGCCCCGCAAGTCAGCTATGCGCACGGTGGGGTGTCCATGGAAGACGACGTGTGCATTATCCAGATCGGGCGGTACAAGGCGCATTTCACCGGATATCTGCCCGAGAGCAGGGCGACCCAGGAATTCTGTGAGGATATCCCGTCGATCGGCAATGCCGTGTTCGTCGTTGATTTCATCAGCGACGAATTGCGGGAGATGGAACTCGATTTTCGTATCATCCGCGACGTTAATGATGCGGGGCTTGATGCCACCTATGAAGAGCTCGGTGGCGAGCAGGCGATCGCCGATGCGACGATCTACTATGCGCCGATGCGACATTATCCGAGTGGGGTCATTCATCTAAGCTATCCGTTTATCACCAAGGGTACCTACATCGGCATTCTCAATGCCCGTCATGTCGCTACCGGATTGGCCTACCGGTCGATATTCCCGTTTCGGGTCGGTGAAGTCACCTATATGCGCTATGCGCTGTATTTTGGGTTGGTTCTGGCAGGGTGTGGTCTGTTCATCTGGTTCTCCGGGCGGCGCGCCTACTTTTAGTGGATCGGCGGTGGCCGAACCCTTGTCGTTGTTGGCCGCCCGGGGCTTCGCTCCAGCGGCGGCTGCGCGAACTTTCAGGTCAGGATTCCGCCCGGGAGTTCTGTTCTGTTACCGATAGGTAACTTGTTGTATTTTCGGCTTTTTGCAGCGGTTTTTTTCGCTTCAAGTATGGATGGTCACAATTGTCCATGGTAGAGTCCCAGCGCTTCGCGAGCGCCGGGCGGTGTGATGATCTCATCCGGTTTATGCGCCGAAAACAGAAGTAAATAAAGACTTAAGTTTCTAGACGAATAGGGACGGGGGGAAATCTTGAAAACCTTGCGCTATCGAATTTCAGAATTCGTCATGCATCATGTCTGGCTGTCCCTGGTGGTGCTGCTGGCAGTCACGGCGGTTTTTGCTTGGGGGCTCCGACACGTCGAGTTGAAGACGATATTCTCCGACTTGTTGCCGAAGACACACCCCTTCGTCCAAGTCTATAAAGACCATCCCAACTTCGGTAACCCGTTGACCGTCACCGTGATGGTGAAGCGGACGGATGGGCAAACTATCTATAACCCCGAGACCTTGCAGAAGGTCTGGGATATGACGCGAAACATCGACCTCACTCCGGGTGTTGACCACGACCAAGTGCTGTCCATCACCACTGAGAAAGCGCGCTATGCCGAGGCGACGCCCTTTGGGATTGATTCGCAACCGTTGATGGGGAATCGTGCTCCGGAAACGCCGGAGGAGATCGAGGAGTTCCGCGATCGGGTTAAGAAGTCGCCGGCGAGCCAGACGTTCTTGATTTCCGGTGATGAGACGGCGACGCTGATTCAAGCGACATTTATTGAGCGATTGCTGGACTACCGAACGGTATTCAACTTCATCCAGGAAAATCTGGTCGAGGCCGAGCAAGATGCCGTCCATGAGATCCATGTGGCGGGGCAGCCCATGCTCACCGGCTGGGTGTTCTATCACCAGCATCAGATGATCTTCATTTTCATGGTGACGGCCGGAGCGCTGCTGATTTCGCTCGTGTTGTATATGCGCAATGTGGCGGGCGTCATTGTTCCCGTTGTGTGCGCCTTGGTATCGGCGTTGTGGGGCTTTGGTTTTGTGGGTTGGCTGCAAGACCCCATTGAGCCGCTGATCATGGTGGTTCCGCTGTTGCTGGTGGCGCGCTCTTTTAGTCACAGCGTTCAGGTGATCGAGCGGTTCTACGAGGTCTATTACCACGTCCGCGATAAGAAAAAGGCTGCCGAAATCTCGCTCGGCGTCATGATGGCGCCAGGCACCCTCGGGATTGTCACCGACGCGGTTGGGTTGTTCTTGATCGGTGTCGCGCCGATCCCGACCATGGAGCGCTTTGCGATTTTCTGCGGCTTTTGGGCGATGTCGTTGATCCCTGCCAACGTCTTCCTTGCGCCGATGCTGCTTTCACTGCTGCCGGAGCCGCGGAACATCCGCAAGCTTATTGGTGTGGACGAGGATGAGGGATTCAACATTCACCGCAGCATCAAACACGGGCTGCAGCATTTCTCCAAGCTCAGTTTTGGGCCGGCGGCACGAGTCACGACGGTAGTCGCTGTGGTGGTGGTGAGCTTCAGCGTCTATAAAATGCTGCAGATCAAAATCGGCAACCCGGTAGAGGGCAGCAACCTGCTCTGGGAAGACTCCGATTACAATGTCGCGGTCAGCGAAATCAATAGCCATTTCCCGGGCTTGAACACCCTGGAAATCATCTTTGAGGTGAAAGAAGAAGAGCAGTCGCGGTTGTTGCGACAAGCCAATACCATTTTCACCATGACAGAGTTGCAGCGCGCGATCGAGCTTTCTGAGGATCCGCCGGAGGCAACACTTTCCTTTGCCGACTATTTGCCAGAAGCGAACCGACTGTTCAGCGGAGGCAATCCCAAGTGGGCGCCGCTCGATCCAGATCAGCGGGCCGTCGAGGCTGCTGCCGGTGCGGTATTGTTCGGCAGTAGTCCAAAGGCGTTCTCGCACGTTTCTGATTTCG
>JBFHML010000007.1:0-62348 GCA_041594335.1 Porticoccaceae bacterium | reverse complement strand
TTCAACGCCCACACCACCGCCAACGAAGCCTTGTGGATGGGCTTACCCTTGTTGACCTGTCCCGGTGCTTCCTTCGCCAGTCGCGTGGCTGCCAGCCAACTGCGCGCGATCGGGCTTCCAGAGCTCATTGCCACAGACCTCAAAGACTATAAAAACCGGGCACTGACGCTCGCCCGAGATCCGCATCAGCTGGGTGCATTACGGGCCCGCCTGATTGCACTGCGAGAATCGCAGCCCCTTTTCGCCACGGATCGATATCGCCGCCACATCGAGCACGCATTTCAAACCCTGTGGGAAATCCGTGAACGCGGCGATCCCCCACGCAGTTTCTCCGTCCGGCCGTCATAAGCTACACAACCGGTCACGGGAATAACGTGGCCACCCGGAGCGCACCTGATAGTCTCGGCGTGAAACCTTCGGCAACAACCGAGGGTGTCGCGCCGGGTTGCCAATGAACCCTGCTTCCTGTCCGGCCAAGGTACGCTGCCATGCCGCACTGGATTGCCGCCGAAGAGGTACCGGACTTGTTGCGCGCCGGTGACCGCGTGTTTGTTGCCGGCGGCGCCGCCGAGCCTCGCTACCTGGGTCAAGCGCTGCGCGCACGGCCGCAAGCCAGCGCCGGAGTCAGCTATGTAGGGGCGGTGTTGCCCGGGATTCGCGCAAGCCCGTTCGCAGACCTCCACCCGGACGCACGGTTAGCAACCTGCATGCTCACCCCGGGGTTACGCGATCTCTACACCCGGGGCCGCATCGATCTCGTTCCCCTGCCGTACCGTGCCATCTACGATTGGCTCGAACGTACTCCGTTCGACTTGGCCATGCTGCAATTGGCGCCACCGGACGCCCGCGGCCGTTGTGCGCTCGGCCTGCGGGTGGATTTTGCGCCGGCTGTACTGCCGCGAGCACAACGAATTGTCGCCGAGATCAATCACGCATTACCGGTGCTACCGGGGTGCCCAACCATCGCCCTGCAGCGTATCGACTACGCGGTAGCCGTCGAACGCCCGCCGGCGCTGGCGCCGGTGGCAATCAACGACGCGACCGCGCGCACGATCGGCGCCGAAATCGCCCGCTGGGTGCGCGACGGCGACTGCCTGCAAATCGGTGTCGGCGCCATTCCCGATACCGCGCTCGCCGCACTGACCGAGCACAACGATCTCGGCGTGCATTCGGGCATGATCGCCCAGGGGATCGCTGCACTCGCCCAACGCGGAGTCATCACCGGTGCCTGCAAGACCATCGATCGCGGGCGGATCGTCACGGGCTTCGTTGCCGGGGACGCGGAGACCTACGCCTGGGCTGCCTCGACACCCGCCCTCGTATTGCGACCCGTGAACTACACTCATGAACATCGGGTTCTGACGGCCCTCGATCGCTTCGTAGCGATCAATTCGGCCATCGAAGTGGATCTCTTCGGTCAAGTCAACGCGGAAATGATCGACGGGGTCCAATACAGCGGCACCGGCGGCGCCCTGGACTTTATCAGCGGCGCGTTGCACTCGCGCGGCGGCCGCTCGATCGTAGCGCTACCGGCAACCGCCAGGGATGGCGCCCGCTCGCGCATCGTACCGGCGTTGGCGCGCGGTACAGTGGCCACCGTACCGCGCTCTGCTGCGGATATTTTCATCACCGAATATGGCAGCGCCAACGTCCGGCATCTGAATACTGTAGACCGAGCCCTGGCGCTGATCGCCATCGCCGCGCCACAGTTTCGCGGCCCGCTACGACGCGCGTGGCGAGCTCGGCTACGGCGAATCCGACGCTAGCGGCCCATCGCGCCGGATCGCAAACCCATGACCGATCGCGCAACTGGAGTTTGAACACCATCAACTTCCAGCACGCCAAGACCTTCCCAGGTGTTCACCGGCCTCGCTATCGTGCAGGAACCAGTCGATACCCCGTAGGAAGGTTCCAATGTCATCAACACCCCACTTCAACAGACTCCGGTTGCAGGCCCTGGCAGCAGCGCTGGCTCTGGCCGCACCGATCGTCCAGGCCGACGAACTACTCTGGATGAATCATCTCGACTTGTTGGCTGGCGACCCCAGTGTGTCGACGTCATTCAACGCCATCAGCTCAGGAGTAGGTGGCGGCCTTTCGGGACTGATCATCGAGTCGAGCACCTTGGGCGAAGAGGCCGACGGCGGCGGTAACAAGGTGGTCTCATCCGCCGTCTCGGTACCCCCGGGATATCTGGTAAATGGGGTACGGGTCTGCTACGAGTATTCCAGCAGCACCAGTTATCTCAGCCAGATCCGTCTCGCGCAGGTACAGGATCCACCGGCAACTGCCGTGGTGCTACTCGACGACGGCACGGACCTGCTAGACCCGGGGCCGATTTGCGTCGACAGCGCCGCCCCGTTCGCAGAGACCGTCGATCCCCAGGCCGGCGCCCTGTTACTCAGTCTCCGGGTCAACTTCGGCGACACCGCCGATCGCATCGTGGTGCGCGGCGTAGCGCTACATCTGATGGCAGACCCCGACTCCCTATTAGTCGGGCACACTCATGAGTACCTGACCGGCAAAGGGATCGGGCACAACAACAGCGTCGCCGCGACCACCGAACCCCTGAAACCACCGGTACCCGAGGAGGAGCCCGCAGTCGACGAATGACTTCGCCCATGGGCCAGTCGCGCTGGGTCAGGCCGCACGGTCGAAGTCGCCCTGATCCAGCGCGACCATTACCCTCAAATGACAGCGGGCGCACTATGGGCAGCGCACTGGAGTAAAACCCGCGATCGATCGCGATCGCGCTTGCGGGTTCAAACCCATTGCGCGGCATACAACAACCGGAAGGCCATCAACCTTGGCCGCAATCAAACTCCGTACAGCGCACACCCCCTGTAGCTTGACCTCCAGCAGCGGAGCCACAATCTCGGGATTCACCGAGCCCTCCGGCGTTAAAGAATGACGGGAACTGGTTAGTAGCAACCGTTGCATCCACCTACGCCGTCGGCGGCAGCAAGCAATCCGCCGCCATCTCTTCCATCGGTACCCCCAGGGCGGACAACAGCAAGTCGGCGGCGATGCTTACCCCATCCCTACCCTGTGCCGATCACCGCAGTCCCCCGCACCCTCCGCTCGGTGCGCGACTATCATCCGATAGCCGAACGCCGCTTTCCTGCCACCCACCCGATAGTGATCGGCCATAATTTTCTCGCCACCGACCAGCGTCAAACCCTCTGCCTGCGGCAGACGCCACAGTGGTTCCACGCGTGCGGCCAACATCCCCAGCACCATGACTTCGATCTGCCCTCCCGTGCGCACAGACTGCTGGGTGCGCTGTATCCGACTGCGGAAATCGTGGGCCGTGCAAATGCCCCGCTGCTGGAAGCCCCCTGCGCCTCGCGCTCGGAAGCGTTCACATACCTGCCGGGATCGCTGCAACCGATCAGCGCGCGTGAACTGCGCCCCCACGGCGTGATATCCCTAGATGACGGAAATTGCGGGTTTGGCAGAGAACGAAAAAATCGTTCCAAAAAATTGTTCTCCCGACAAATCGCGGGCGCCCACCGGATGCGACCGCTTGACCACAAATAGCCCGTCGACTACTTTAGCCTTGGCTTATGACAACAATAACGCCCATTTATGGCTGTTCAGGCCAAGCATCTTGAGGGGACGCCCAGTGATCAAAGATCAGGACATGTACTTCCACCCACCCACCTCTGATCATTACAGCTGGGCGGAAACCAACTATTTCGGATTCTATGTGCCGGATGCCGGCCTGCACGTGGGCGCCTATGTACAGGCCAAACCGAACCTGGGTGCAGTAATGTCGAGCGTCACCATTGTCGACGGCATCACCAATACGCCCCACGAAGTCAATTACTTCGACTGTTTCGTCCACCTGCCGATGCCAGAGGGCGACCTCGATGATTTCGAACTCGCCAATGGGCTCGCGATCCGCTGTACCAAACCCGTGATGGACTACCACATCCGTTTCAACGGCGGGCAGGGCGTCGCCTTCGACGTGGTCTATACAGGACTGATGCCGCCCTATGACATCCATGATCCGGAGATGGACCCCTTGGCCGGCGCCCAACTCGAGGGCGACACCGTCAGCGCCCATGCCTACGCCGGCCATTGGGATCAGAGCGGAAGGGTTCAGGGCACGCTGAATCTGCGAGGCGCCCATTACGCGGTCGATTGTGTTGCCAGCATGGACCACAGTTGGGGGTTGCGCGACGAGCGCTCGCTAAAAAATTTCTGTTGGATGAACGCAAATTTCAGCGATGACATCAGCATTCACTGTATCTGGCTAGTAGATCCGCAGCGCCTGGACACTTATCCCACCATCGCTCACGGCTATGTGCGCGAGGGCGATCAGGTCTATGGCATCCGCGGCGGGACCGGCAGGGTGCATCGTCACGGATTCCTGCACAAATTCTTTGAACTGGAGGTAGAAGATGTGCGTGGCCAAGTCCACGAATTCACCGGTACACCCATGACCGCCAATCCGTGGATTCCCTGGCCGCAGATGTACTTGAGCCACGCCTTTGTACGCTGGGATCGCGGCGGCGTGATTGGTTGGGGCGAGGTTCAGGACCTATGCAAGGAACATTTCAACGCCAAGCTGCCACGATGACCCGCGTACCCCAACGCCTCCGTTATCACACAACATCATCGGCAGACCGGCGAGGATAGCCTCATGGGCCCAGAAATCTCCCAGTTCTTGGCGGGGATGAAAAAGACCGTCGAGCAAGTCGTGTTGCCCAATCTGCACGACCGTTTCGCCCAGGAGCAGGCCGGTATCGTGGCCGCCACCCTGGCATTTCTCGAACAGGTGCACGACAAAGTCTTCCACTACGAACTCCTGGAGCAGCATCTCTACGGGCGTCTGCTCCGACAGATTCTGGAGCTGCTTTCGGTCCCCGAGGTGAGCGACCCCGAAATCGTAGACACGCTGGCGGGCATCCAGCGGCAGCTGGCCGAGGATCCCCGCGGGGACATCCACCTGTACAGCTACGACTACCTCCGCGCCAGCAACGAGTCCATGAAGGAGCTGTTGTGCGCGTTAATCCGCCAGCAGCCGGCGCTGCCCGATGCGCTGCGAACGACACTGGAAGCGGACTTGCTACAGCCTTTCTTTCGCGATCTCGAACAACGTGAGCGTTCCTGGGTGAAGCCGCTGGGCTTCGATGCCCAGGCCGCTCAGTTGCCCGATATCGCCGAGCTGCTCTACCGAGACAATCGCCTGCAACTACCTGGCGATGGCCCGCCATGATCGATCGCACCCCCACCCAACGCCTGCGCTCCGCCCCCACCGCGGACTGGATCCGTGATGTCCGCGCCCGCTTTCCAGTCGAGCGGACCATCGACGAAGTCCTGACCCGAAAGCTCAAAGGCCGTGGCCGCCCCCTCGAACACCGCACCGATCCCGGCACGCTAGCGCAGCGCCTCGAACACTACCTCCACGCAGTGACCGGCCAGCCAGACCTGGAATTCACCAACCTGCAGCGGCTGACCGGTGGCGCCTCCAAAGAGCAGTTCACCTTCGATCTGCGCTGGCGCCCGGACGGCAGCGCACGCGTCTCCCGCAAACTGATCCTACGTATGGATCCCGGCGAATCGATCGTCGAGACCCATCGCCTGCGCGAAACCCAGTTGCTGCGCGCCATGGCGGGCGTGGTTCCAGTACCCGAAGTACTTTGGGTCGACCCCACACCGGAACATCTAGGTCACCCCTTCCTGATCGCCGAATTCCTCCGAGGCACCGTACAACCCGAGGGGGGTGACAAAGCGAGCGGACTAGGCATGTATTTCGCCCCCGACCTGCGCGCCGAGCTCAAAGTGCAGTTCGTCCGCCATCTGGCCAGCATCCATCGCTTTGACTGGCGCACGGCAGCGCTCTCCGCCTACGACCACCCGCGCACCGATCATCGCGAAGCCACCGCTTGGTCGCTGGCCACTTGGGAACGAGTCTGGCACGAGGACACGCTCGAATCGCACCCCCTGATGGACTATGCAGCCGCCTGGCTGAAGGCCCACATGCCCGCCGTAGAGACACCGGTGGTGGTGCACGGCGACTACCGCAGCGGCAACTTTATGTACACCGACGACTTACGCATCAATGCGGTACTCGACTGGGAGCTGGCCCATCTCGGCGATCACCACGAGGATCTGGCCTACACGGCAAGCGATATTCTCGGCTGCCCCGACGAAAACGGCACCATGTTGGTCTGCGGGTTGCTGCCTCGGGACGAATTCTTCGCCCGCTACCATGAGTTGAGCGGCCTGCCGGTGGACCCAGAGCGGCTGTTCTACTTTGAGGTACTGAACTACTACAAGATGGCGGTGATCGCGGTCGCCACCAGCCTGCGCACCGCCCACGGCCGCCGCACCCACCTGGACGCGATGATGAATCTGCTCAGTGGCTTCGGATATATCGCACTATCTCACCTCCAACGTCTGCTCGGTGACCGGAGCAACCTGCAATGAAACCCCGCACGCCGACCGAAGTCCTACGCCATTGCCCCACCGAGACCTGGATTGCAACGCAGCGTGCGCGCTTTCCGGTGGAGCCCGCCATAGACGCCGTCTTTACGCGCAAACTCAGAAAGCGCATGGCCGCCGCCGAGCACTCTATGGATTTCGCCGGTCTTGATCATCGCCTGCGCGAGTTTCTGGTAACGCAGACCGGGCAATCCGATCTCGGCATCGAAGGGTTGGAACGACTCTCCGGCGGCGCGTCCAAGGAGCAGTTCAGTTTCTGGCTGCACTGGCACCCGCCTGGCGCCGAGCAACGGGTCCGCCAACGCATGATGCTGCGCATGGATCCCACCGAGGCCATCGTCGAGACGCACCGGCGGCGGGAATGGGAAGTACTGCGCGCCATGCGGCGCCAGGTGCCGGTACCCGAGGCGCTGTGGTTGGATCCGGAAGGCCAGGCTTTGGGGCGACCGGCACTGATCGCGCGCTTTGTCGAGGGTACCGTACGCCCACCAGGCGGTGATCGCATGAGTGGCGTCGGTATGTATTTCGCGCCCGAATTGCGCGCCGCGCTGAAAGACGAATTCATCGCTATCCTGGCGCACATCCACAACCTTGACTGGCGGCACTGCGCGCTACCGAGCTTCACGGTGCCCGCGCCGGGAACAACGCAGGCGGTAGACTGGGCACTCGGTCTCTGGGAGCGGGCCTGGCACGAAGACACCCTGGATGCGCATCCCATTATGGCGCGCGCGGCACTATGGCTACAGGAGCACCGCCCCGTGGTGGAGCGCCCCGTGCTGGTCCACGGCGACTACCGCAGCGGGAACTTCATGTATGACGATCAACGGCGGATCAACGCTATTTTCGATTGGGAGTTGGCCTATATCGGCGATTACCACGATGATCTCGCCTGGGCCAGCCTGGCCCTGTTCGGCTGTCCAGACGAACAGGGCAGACTGCTGGCCAGCAGTCTGTTGCCCGTGGACGAGTTTCTAGAACAGTACGAGCGGATCTCCGGCAACCCGGTCGACCGTCAACGGTTGCTGTACTATCAAATCTTTTCCTACTACAAAATCTCGGTGATCGCCGTCGCCACCAGCCTACGCGTCGCCCATGGCCGCCGTACGCACCTCGATGCCATGATGAATTTCGCCGCCGGATTGGGCTACGTCGGCATCTCTGAGCTCAACCGCCTGCTGGATCGCGCCTAGCCCTCGGTCCACGCAACCAGTCCAGCACAGAAATCCCGATACACTACGCCCCTTGGTGGCTCAGGGCTGTGCCCTTCACGGGCCAATCTCGACGCAATGCAGGAGCCTGCGCAACGGTGAAGCGTATCGCCCAGGTGCTCGCCGCAACCTTATTGATCTGCGCCCCGCCGACAGTGGCGGCTGAAGCTACCGTCGCGGTGGCGACCAATTTCTCGGATGCCATGAAGCGTCTCGCGCCCTCCTTCGAGAGCGCCAGCGGCCATCGGTTGACACTGGTGCTGGGGTCCTCCGGGAAGCTCGCCGCACAGATTCAGCATGGCGCGCCCTTCGACGTATTCCTATCAGCCGATACGGAGCGGCCAGCCGCACTACAGGCGGCGGGGTTGGCGGCCGAGACGAGATTCACCTATGCCCTCGGCCGCATCGTACTTTGGAGCCCGGACCCGCTAGCCTTTGACGACGGTCCAGCGTACCTGGCAGCGGGCCGATTTCGTCATCTGGCCATTGCTAACCCCAGGCTCGCGCCCTATGGCGCGGCGGCGCGTGAAACCCTGCAGCACCTCGGGCTGTGGCGGAGCCTGCGCGATCGCATCGTCCGCACGGAAAATATCGGTCAAGCCTACGCGTTCATCGCCAGCGGTGCCGCCGATACAGGGTTCGTCGCATCCGCTCAGTTGACGGCGGATAGACCTGGCAGCCGCTGGCTGGTCCCCCGGGAGTGGCATACGCCGATTCGCCAGGACGCGCTGCTACTGCTACGCGCTGCGGACAATCTGGCTGCGCGGGCGTTCCTGGAGTACCTGCAAAGCGATGCCGCGCACACCGTGATGGAGGCGCTAGGCTATGATCTCCCCTGATGTCGGAACCCTGGATCTGGGGCCAGTCTGGTTGACACTCCAGCTGGCGGCCGTAACCGTATTGCTGCTCTTGGCGGTCGGCACACCGCTGGCTTGGTGGCTAGCCCATACCCAAACACGCGCCAAACCACTCATCGAAGCGATCACCGCACTGCCGCTGGTGCTTCCCCCCACCGTATTGGGTTTCTACCTACTGGTGCTGTTTGCCCCCGGCACCCCCCTCGGAGCGGCCTGGTTGGGGCTGACGGGAGAAACCCTTACCTTCTCGTTCAGCGGCCTAGTGCTCGCATCCATGCTCTACTCTCTACCGTTCGTAGTACAACCGCTGCAAGGCGCTTTCGAAGCGGTGGGCCGTGCTCCCTTGGAGGCTGCCGCCCTATTGGGAGCACGGCCTCTCGATGCCTTCTTTACCGTGGCCAGCCCCATGGCACTGCGCGGCTATCTCACCGCAACCGCGCTCGGCTTCGCGCACACGCTGGGCGAATTTGGCGTGGTACTGATGGTCGGCGGCAACATACCCGGCCGCACACGCGTCGTGTCTATCGCCATCTACGAGCAGGTAGAAACGCTCGATTTCGCTACTGCGCATGTGCTGTCCGCAGGGTTGCTCCTCTTTTCTTTAGGCGTGCTGCTGCTGGTCTATGGGCTGAACCGCCGTCGCCCGGTACAGGTCGCATGAAATTGCGATGCGCACTGGAGGTGCGACATGCGCGTTTCAGCTTGGCGGTCGACGAAACTGTAGATCTGCGCGGCGTCATTGCCGTGATGGGGGCATCCGGCAGCGGCAAAAGCACCTTGTTGCGTGCGCTCGCCGGCCTGGAACCCCCGGGCTGCGCTTTCATCGCACTAGACGATACCGTACTGCATGACACCGCATCGGGCACCTTCCTGCCGCCGCATCGACGCGGGATTGGCTACGTCTTTCAGGACGCCAGGTTGTTCAGCCATCGCAGTGTATCCGGCAACCTGCGCTACGCCGCAAAGCGGGCCCGGCAGTGCAGCGGCAATGGATTGGCGCCCCCTTGGCACGAAGTGGTGGCCGCCCTCGGCCTCTCGACATTACTCGACCGCCGTGTCACCGAACTGTCCGGAGGCGAGCGTCAGCGCGTCGCCATTGCACGTGCGCTGATGGCCCATCCGCGCCTCCTGCTGCTGGATGAGCCGCTGTCGGCGCTTGATCACCAGCGCAAGACCGAATTGCTACCCTACATCCGTGCCCTACCGGAACGCTTTCGCATTCCGCTGATCTACGTCTCGCACGCAGTGGAGGAAGTGGCCCAACTGGCCGACGAAGTGCTCATCCTCACCGCCGGGCGCGTGGTGGCTCGTGGCGACGTGCATCAGGTGCTGGAGCACCCGGCAGCGGAAGCCGTGTCCGGTCACTTCGAAGCCGGAGTCCTGCTCGACGCCCAGGTCCGCCGCCAGGTTCCCGAATTCGCTCTCACCGAACTCGATATCGCCGGTCAGCGCCTTACGCTGCCCCGCACTGACGCGGCACCGGGCACCCCGGTGCGCCTTCGCGTGCGGGCGCGCGACGTCTCCATCGCGCTGGCTCGCGTCGAGGGCATCAGCATCCGCAACCAGCTCCAGGCGCGGGTGCTGCGCATCGATGCCGAACCCGAGGACGCCTACGCCGAAGTGCTGCTGGACCTCCCCGGCACGCCCGTGCAGCATCTGCGCGCTCGGATCACCCGCGAGGCCGCTGCCACCCTCAAGCTCGCCGTCGGCCAGACGGTCTGGGCACTGGTCAAAAGCGTCTCCTTTGATCGGCGTGACCCGGGAAATCCCGAGCGCGACGAGAACAAATAGATGCGGATGTCTTAGACTCGCGTGACCGTCTCGGCCAGCCGCCACCGTGCAGCCTGACCTCGCCCACTGCATCTACATCGATTGCGACGCGCCCAGCATCCGGGCCAAGGCGCGCGAACTGGCCGCCGCCAGCACCAGCGGGCTGGGCCTAGTCGAGCGCTGTTTGGAATTCGTGCGCGACCGGATCAGGCACAGCGGGGATTACCAGTTGAACCCGGTGACCTGCCACGCATCCGACGTGTTGCGGTATGGCACAGGCTATTGCTACGCCAAGAGCAGCTGCTGGCGGTGCTGCTACGGGCCAATGGCGTGCCGGCCGGGCTGTGCTACCAGCGCCTGTCGGTGAACGACGCGGGACCGCCATACTGCCTGCTCGGGCTGAATGCCGTGCACCTTCGCGCGTACGGCTGGTACCGGCTGGATGCCCGCGGCAACAAGGCCGGCGTCGCCCGGTCTGCCCACCGCGGGAAATGCTGGCCTTTCCGATCCGCGGGCCGGAGGAATGCGACCTGCCGGGCATCTTTGCCGAACCGCTGCCCCTGTTATGGCGCGACCGGATCCGGGGCCACCGCCGCACCCCCGGGCCAGCGGGTGTCATTGGCGCCATAGTAGAGAACACCGTTGCGGGCGATACTTTGGGTACGACCAAGCACGCGCGGGCTGGCCACGAGATGATGTCCCATGCCCCGCAACAGCGCCAAGGTGTCCGGACTGATGCCGGATTCGTGATAGGTCTCGTCCGGTTGCCACTGGTGATGGATGCGCGGCTGGGCGCTGGCCTCCGCCACATTCATCTCATAGTCGATCACATTGAGCAGGGTTTGCAGCACCGCGGTGATGATCACCGGACCGCCCGGACTGCCGGTGGCGAGCACCGGTTTGCCCTCCCTGAACAGAATCGTGGGGGTCATGGAGGAGAGCGGCCGCTTGCCGGGCGCGATGGCGTTGGCCTCGCCGCCCAGCAGACCATAGGCGTTGGGCACGCCGGGCTGCGCGGAGAAATCGTCCATCTCGTTGTTGAGCAGAAAGCCGGCGCCGGCCACGGCAATGCCGCTGCCATAGGAAAAGTTCAGCGTGTAGGTGTTGCTCACCACATTCCCCTCGCTGTCCCACACCGAGAAGTGCGTGGTCTGTGGGCTCTCCGCCGGGATGTCCAGGCCCGGGGACACCGCGCCCGAAGGCGTCGCTTGCTGTAGATCAATGGTCTCCCGCAACCGCGCGGCATAGGCCTTGGCGGTGAGCTCAGCGACCGGCACCGCAACAAAATCTGGATCGCCCAGATAGCGGCTGCGATCCGCGTAGGCACGGCGCATGGCCTCGATCAGCCGGTGCAGGTAGGCGGCGCTGTTGTGTCCCAGGTCGCCCAGGCCCCAACCCTCCAGGATATTGAGCATCTGGACGAGATGGACACCACCGGAAGACGGCGGCGGCATCGCGGCGACCCGATAACCACGGTAGTCACCCCACACGGGCTCACGCTCTATCACCCGATAATTGGCCAGATCCGCCGCGCTGATCAACCCCTGATGGGCGGCCATCTCGGCGACGATCAGCTCTGCGACTCTGCCTTCGTAGAAGGCCGCGCGACCGTCGGCAGCAATCCGCTGCAGGGTGCGGGCCAGATCGGGCTGGCGCAGCCGGTCGCCAACCTGGGGCGCGCTGCCGTCGGGCCGAAGAAAGTATCCCGCAGCCGCTGTGAAGCGGCCCAGCCGGGCTCGTGCCTGCGCGAGCGAAAACGCCAGCGGTCGCGTCACCTCGATACCGTCCTGGGCGAGCGCAATGGCGGGGGCCACCACCACCTCGAGCGGCAGAGAGCCATAGCGTTCGAGCGCATGCGTCAGACCCGCAACGGTCCCAGGCACACCGGCCGCGCGATGGCTGAAGCGCGCGAGCTGGGTATCTACCGCCCCGCCCCGATCGAGGAACAGATCCCGGTGCGCCGCCTGCGGAGCCACTTCGCGATAATCGATGGCGACCGTCGTGTCGCCGTCCGCCAGATGCACCAGCATGAAGCCTCCCCCCCCGAGATTGCCGGCCTGGGGCAGGGTCACCGCGAGTGCGAAGCCGACCGCTACCGCAGCATCCACCGCATTGCCGCCGCGTTCGAGGATTCGGGCACCGACGGCACTGGCCAGCGCCTCCTGGGACACCACCATGCCGGCCTTACCCACCACCGGATGAAAACGATCGCGATAGTCGATGATGGGCGTCGTGGCAACCGCTGGGACGGCAACGGCCAAGATCGTCAGGAATAGCAGTAAGCGAGTGCCGCCCCAGCGGGCGTTCGGACCGGATTGACACATCATCGACCTCCGCTGGGCCAAAACTGTGCGGCCATTCTATCCCCGGTCTTTCCCCCTGCTGCTATGCTCGGGGAAAAACCCTGGGAATCCGCATTGGAAAGCTTGGATTACCACCCGGTCCAGATTCGCCTTGTTCCCTGGACAACGGCCGCCGAGCCACTGTGCAGAATCCGCCGGGCGGCATTCGCCACCGAACAGGGACGCGACGAAGCCATCGCCTTCGCCGATCCCGACACCGATGGTCGCGCTCGCCACTGGCTGGCAATCACCGAGGCCGGCGAGCCGGTGGCGGGGGTGCGCCTGCTCAATGATCGCCTGAGCCAACTCGCGGTGCTGCCGACGCATCGCCGGCGAGGCATCGGCGGAGCCCTGGTGCGGCGGGTGATCCACGAGGCCCTCGACCAGGGGCTGGACCGGTTGTATGTACACGCGTCTGATGCGACGGCGGACTTCTACGAAGGCTTGGGTTTTGTGAACGCAGGCGAAGCGTTGGGACGATCCGACTTACCCCACCGGCACATGGTCTACGATCTGACTCATTTGCGCCCCGCGCAACACCGCGCACCCCCACGGGCGAG
The DNA here is from genome assembly GCA_041594335.1 of Porticoccaceae bacterium. GTDB lineage: Bacteria > Pseudomonadota > Gammaproteobacteria > Pseudomonadales > Porticoccaceae > JAGPUQ01. The sequence continues at coordinate 49,158 of JBFHML010000007.1, read as the reverse complement.
TCCGGAGGATCGGGTTCGCCGCCCACTGGACGGTCCGGCGGCGCTATCGGCAAACATGGTGGCACTGATCGCCGCGGCACTGCGCCGGATCTACCTCCTCAGCGCACGTCTGGACACCGAAGTGTACGACAACGAGGACATTCGCAACGCCCTACTGGCTCTGGCCACCAACCATCCCCCGGCGGAAATCCGGATACTGCTTGGCAGCAACATCCAACCCTTGATCCAAGGCAGCCACCGGCTGATAACACTGGCCCGGCGCCTCCCTAGCCTGATCCGTCTCCGCCAACTGGCCCCCGGCAGCCCGGACCCAGAAGAAGAATGTCTGGTCACCGACAGCAACGGCCTACTGTGTTGGCGGGACGGTCGTCCCAAAGCCGGCTACGCCATTGGCTATGCACCGCGCATGGCGCGCCAGCTGACCGAGAGGCTCGACGACCTCTGGCACCAAAGCCAGCCGATCGTCGAGCTGCGCACGCTCGCCCTCTAAGCCACCAGACGGAGCTCAACCCACCAACCGCGCCTTGGCTTCGCACCGTCTGGCATGCAGCACCGGCTCCGTATAACCACTCGGCTGCTCACAACCCTTGAACACCAGGTCGCAGGCTGCCTGAAAAGCAATACTGGCCTCGAAGTCCGCGGCCATCGGCTGGTATAGCGGGTCGGCGGCGTTCTGACGATCGACGACCGCGGCCATTTTCTGCAGCGTGGCCAACACCTGCTCCTGGGAACAGATACCGTGGCGCAGCCAGTTGGCGATGTGCTGGCTGGAGATGCGCAAGGTCGCCCGGTCTTCCATCAGACCAATGTCATTGAGATCCGGCACTTTGGAACAACCCACGCCCTGGTCGATCCAGCGCACTACATAGCCGAGGATGCCCTGGGCGTTATTTTCCAGCTCGCGCTGCACTTCCTCTGGGCTCAGCCTACGCTCCCCGAGCAGCGGAACGGTGAGGATATCCGCCAAGCGCGCCCGACGGCGCCCCGCCAGTTCCGCCTGGCGAGCTGCCACGTTCACCTGGTGATAGTGCATCACATGTAGCGTGGCTGCTGTCGGCGAGGGTACCCAGGCACAGCTGGCACCAGCGCGGGGGTGGTCGATCTTCGCGGTCATCATGTCCGCCATGCGGTCAGGCATCGCCCACATCCCCTTGCCAATCTGGGCGCGACCGGCGAGTCCACAGGCGAGCCCGATATCGACGTTCCAGTCTTCATAGGCCTGAATCCAGGGCTGCTGTTTCATGTCCCCTTTGGGCACCATTGCCCCGGCTTCCATGCTGGTATGAATTTCATCGCCAGTGCGGTCCAGAAAACCGGTATTAATGAAGATCACCCGGTCTGCAGCGCGACGAATGCACTCTTTCAAATTGACGGTCGTGCGCCGTTCCTCATCCATGATGCCGATCTTGAGGCTCCGTGGCGGTAGGTCGAGCAAGGTCTCGACTGCCGCGAATAGCCGCACGGTGAACGCAACTTCATCGGGACCGTGCATCTTGGGCTTAACGATATAGACGCTGCCGGTGCGGGAGTTGCGAAAATGCCCCAGCCCACGCAAGTCGTGCGCGGCAATGGCTGCGGTCACCACAGCGTCGAGGATACCCTCGGGCACGGCTTGGCCCCGGGCGTCGAGGACCGCATCGGTGGTCATCAGGTGCCCCACATTGCGTACCAGCAACAGGCTGCGACCCGGAAGCGTGACCGGCGCGCCATCGAGTCCGAGGTACTCGCGATCTGGATTGAGGGTACGGCGCAGCACCTGATCACCCTTGTGAAACGATTCCTGCAGATCGCCACGAATCAAGCCCAGCCAGTTGCGGTAGGCCAAGCATTTGTCTTCGGCGTCTACCGCCGCGACCGAGTCTTCGCAATCCTGAATCGTGGTGATCGCACTTTCGAGGTAGAGGTCCTTGATATGTGCCGGATCGTCACGACCCACATAATGCTGAGAATCCATCTGAATTTCTATATGCAATCCATTGTTTTTCAGCAAGATTGCTTCTGGATTTTCCGGGGTTCCCTGAAAACCTACGCACTGCGTGGGATCCTGCAGACCGACACGGTCACCGGCCTTCAAGGTCACCTGTAACTGGCCGTCGACGATGCGGTAGGCTACCGCGTCGGCATGGCTACCCTCGGCAAGGGGCGCACTGGCATCAAGGAACGCGCGCGCATAGGCGATGACGCGCGCGCCGCGCACCGGGTTATATCCGGGGCCGCGCTCGGCACCGTCGTTTTCTGGGATGACATCGTTACCATAAAGTGCGTCGTAGAGACTGCCCCAGCGTGCATTGGCGGCGTTCAGCGCATAGCGCGCGTTGGTAATGGGGACCACCAGCTGTGGCCCGGCGATGCGCGCAACTTCGGGGTCGACGCCGTCCGTGGTGATCTCAAAGTCCTCGCCTTCCGGCAGTAGATACCCGATCTCGCGCAGGAAGCTTTCGTAGGCCACCGGGTCATGGGGCTGCCCCGCGTGTTGACGGTGCCAGTGATCGATTCGCGTCTGCAAATCATCACGCACTTCGAGTAGACGGGCGTTCTCGGGCGCGAACTCCGCGAGCAGTGCCTCAAAACCAGTCCAAAAGGACTCGGGCTCGATCTTCAAGGGCGGTAACACTTCAGTACGCATCAACGTCTCGAGCACCCGCGCCACGCGCAGACCACCGATCTGGACCCTGTCGGTACGATTGCCGTCGGTCATAACTGTCCTCCTCGCTCGATCACAAACCGTCGGTGACATTGGACGGAAATTGTAGTCTCGCCCTCAAAATTTATCGAATTTATAGTTTTTATTTTCGGTATTCACAAAAAAAATGTCAGTCCGGATTGCCTTGCGCTACCTGCTGAATCCGCCGCCGCATCCAGCGGTGCGCTGGATTATTCTGCAGCAGCGGACTCCAGGCCATTTTGAGCTCAAATCGTGGGATCTCGAACGGTGGCGGCACAATGGCTACCGCCGCACTGTCGCGCAACAAGGCCGCCAACCGACTGGGAATGGTCACGATCAGGTCAGGCTGGCGGGCCAACAACGCGGCCACTTGATAATGCCGGGTAAATACCGCGATGTGCCGGCGGCGCCCCAGACGCGCCAGCGCCTCGTCAACCCAACCCAGGCGTTGATCATCGTGCGGGTTCATACCCACACCTACCCCCATTCCGGTCTTACTGACCCAGACATGACGACCGGCCAGATACCGCTCGAGGCCAAAATCGCGCAACGCGCAATGATCCCGCCGTAACAGGCAGGAAAAACCATCTTCCCACAGGGTCACTTGGTGAAAGGACTGCGGCATGTCGTCAAAGCGATTGAGTAACATGTCTACCCGCCCCTGCTCTACATCGTGCAACGCAACGTCACTGGGATTGAGGATATCCAAGGTGATGCCCGGCGCCTCCACCGCCAGTTCTGTCAACAGCTGGGGAATCAATGTCGATTCCGCGTAATCGCTGGCCATGATGCGGAATACCCGACTGGCTGAGGCGGCATCGAATTCCGCCTGGGGTTGGACCGCCTGCTCAATGCTGGCGAGAATATCGCGGACCTGGGGTTGTAGTATCAGGGCGCGATCCGTCGGTGCCATCCCACCGCTGGTGCGGATCAACAGCGGGTCGCCGAATAGGTCGCGCAGTCGCCGCAGCCCATTACTCATCGCCGGCTGGGTGATACCCAGCAACTGCGCAGCCCGGGTGACATTGCGCTCCCGCAGCAGTACATCCAGATACACCAGCAAATTCAGGTCGACCCTACCGATATTCATACAAAAAATAATGAAGATAAAAGCGATAAATTGGCGGAATCATCGCACAAAAAATACAATGCGCAACCTCTCCCATCCAAGCTTGCTCAAAGGAGTCCCACACCATGACCATCGGCAACTACGACCGTGCGGCCGAGATCGCTCGAATTCAGGAAGACTGGTCCACCAATCCCCGTTGGAAGGGCGTCAAGCGTACCTACAGTGCCGAAGACGTCGTTCGCCTCCGCGGCTCCGTCAAGGTCGAAAACACCATCGCGCGCCGTGGCGCAGAGAAACTCTGGCAGCTGATCACCCAGGGCGCCAAGCCAGCGTTCCGCCCGGAAAAAGATTTCGTCAACGCGATGGGCGCGCTCACCGGCGGCCAGGCAGTTCAGCAAGCCAAGGCAGGCATCCAGGCGATTTATCTTTCCGGCTGGCAGGTGGCCGCGGACAATAACAACGCCTCCACCATGTACCCGGATCAATCCTTGTACCCTGCCGATTCGGTGCCTGCGGTCGTACGGCGCATCAACAACTCGTTCCGGCGCGCCGACCAGATCCAATGGAAAGCGGGAAAGAACCCTGGCGATGCCGATTACGTCGATTACTTCCTGCCCATTGTCGCCGATGCCGAGGCGGGTTTCGGCGGGGTGCTCAATGCCTATGAACTCATGCGAGGCATGATCGAGGCCGGCGCTGCGGGCGTACATTTCGAAGACCAACTGGCTTCAGTAAAAAAATGCGGCCATATGGGCGGCAAGGTACTGGTGCCCACCCAGGAAGCCATTCAGAAGCTGGTCGCCGCTCGTCTGGCGGCTGACGTCGCCGATGTACCGACCATCGTGCTGGCACGCACCGACGCCAATGCGGCCGACCTGCTGACCAACGACGTCGATGACAACGACCGTCCCTTCCTGACCGGGGAGCGCACCGCGGAAGGTTTCTACCGCGTCAAGGCCGGGATCGATCAAGCCATTTCCCGCGGCTTGGCCTATGCACCCTACGCCGATCTGCTGTGGTGTGAAACGGCGACGCCGGATCTGGACGAAGCGAAGAAGTTTGCCGAAGCCATCAAGGGGCAATACCCGGACCAATTGTTGAGCTACAACTGCTCGCCGTCGTTCAACTGGAAAAAGAACCTCGACGACGCCACCATCGCCAAGTTCCAGCGGGAACTCTCCGCGATGGGCTACAAATTCCAGTTCATCACTTTGGCCGGCATCCACAACATGTGGTACAACATGTTCGAATTGGCCTACTCCTATGCCCGCGAGGACATGAAGGCCTACGTAGAAATGGTTCAGGAGCCGGAATTTTCCGCGCGCGAGAAAGGCTACACGTTCGTCGCGCACCAGCAAGAAGTCGGAACCGGGTATTTCGACGACATGACCACCGTAATCCAGGGGGGGGCGTCTTCCGTCACCGCGCTGACCGGTTCCACCGAGGAAGATCAGTTCCACTGATCCGGGATCGCGGAACCTACACCGCAAAAAGCCGCCTTCGGGCGGCTTTTTGCGATAGCGGAACCCGAAACAAATCAAGACAAGGCGAGCACTCGGGGCGAAACCACCACGCCGTTGTCGTCAGCATAGACGTAATCACCCGGCCGGAAAGTCACCCCCCCGAAACTGACAGGCACATTCAGCTCCCCCACGCCTCTACGCTCGGTCTTCAGCGGAATCGCCGCCAATGCCTGTACACCCAGATCCATCTCGGCCAGTTGGCAGACGTCGCGAACGCACCCGTAGAGAATCACGCCTTCCCAGCCATTGTTCACTGCGCTAGCAGCGATCAGATCGCCGAGCAGCGCGCGGCGCAGCGACCCACCGCCGTCCACGACTAACACCTTGCCACCGCCCGGCTTGCCAAGTTGTTCCTTCACGAACGAATTGTCCTCGAAACATTTCACGGTGACGATCTCGCCGCCGAAGACCGCCCGCCCGCCGTAACCGGAAAGCATCGGTTCCAGCACTTGGAGATCGGCGTTGTCGTCACAGAGATCGGGCGTTACATCGCGCGGTGTTTGAGTCATTGGTTTGCCTCACTACCATTGGGGGCGTCTAGTATAAGGGCGACAGATTCTTCCGCGTTGCCAGTTGGGCCTTGTACCGCTAGGCTTCGCGCTTTTCCGGGCGCACCATGATCGAAATAGAGGAGATCGCCCACCCGCCTGCAGCAGAGGCCCTGTTTGCGGCAATCCGCGACCTGCCTGCGCCGGTGTGGCTAGACAGTGGCCGGCCGGCCTGCACCTCCGGCCGCTACGATCTCATCAGCGCTGCCCCGGACGAACTCCTGACCGCAGCGCACGGAGAGACGCTGACCGGCCTCCAACGCGCGCGCGCGCGCCTCGCCGAGTTGTCGCGGTCGGCAACGCGGGACACAACCGAAGTGCCGTTTCGCGGCGGCTTGATCGGCTGGCTGGCGTATTCCGCCGGCGCGGAGCTGCTGGGACTACCGCCCGGCCCCCCAGACCCCCTCGCCTGGCCGACACTTCGCATCGGTTGCTATTCCTGGGCCGCCATCATCGACCACCAGAGGGCACGCACCCTGTTGGTCTTTCATCCAGACTGTTCTCGCACACTGCGGCAGGACATTCGCGCTCGCCTGCGATCACCCACTGTGTACGCACACCACACACCGGATTTCCAGCTCACCAGCGGTTTCGAAGCCACGATCTCCCCAGCCCGATTTTGCGCTGATATCGAGCGCATCCTCGCCTACCTCAAAGCCGGCGACTGCTATCAGGTCAACTACGCGCAGCATTTCCGCGCCTCTTATAGTGGGGATCCCTGGGGTGCCTATCGCCACCTCCGCCGCCTGCTGCCCTCGCCCTACAGTGCCTTTCTGGACTGGCCTGACCACGCCGTACTGAGCCTGTCTCCCGAACAGTTTTTGCACGTCCACGAAAACCGTGTCCAAACACGGCCGATCAAGGGCACCGCGCCCCGCGGGCGCTCTCCGGCGGAAGACCGGGCGCTGGCAGAAGCTCTGCGATGCAGCGCCAAGGACCGCGCTGAAAACCTCATGATCGTCGACCTGTTACGCAATGACCTGGGCAAATCCTGTATCCCCGGCACCATCTCGGTACCCGATCTCTTTCGGCTCGAGAGCTTTGCAAACGTGCATCATCTCGTGAGTACGATCCAGGGGCTCCTACGGCCAGACCAAAGCGCACTCGATCTACTGCTCCACTGCTTTCCCGGTGGCTCGGTCACCGGCGCACCCAAACGCCGGGCGATGGAAGTGATCGCCGAACTAGAAGCGGTCGGCCGCGCACTGTACTGTGGCTCCGTGTTCTACCTCTCCGCCGATGGCGGCATGGACAGCAACATCGGTATCCGAACACTGCTGGCCGCAGCGGGCAAGATCCATTGTTGGGGTGGTGGGGGCATTGTCGCGGACTCAAACGCAGCGGCTGAATACCGCGAATCCCGTGTCAAGGTCGAATTACTGATGCGCGGACTGGAGCCCTCATAGGCCGTTGCAGACAGGGATATCTGAAGCATCTCGCAATAGTAGGCAGGCCCGCCAAAAGACTCGGTCGAAGCGCTAAACCCGTTGGTAAACCTATTTACCTTTAAGTGCCGACCGAGGGGGATTCGGCTACACTGCGCCGCTCACTCTGCCGACCAGGATACATCCATGGCCAAAGTCCGTTGGGGAAAAAGCATCCAGAGCAAAGATGAGCAGTACGAGCTCAAACGGGCCGCGATCTTGCGCACGGCGGGCAGGCTATTCAACCAAAAAGGGTTCCGCGAAACTTCGCTCAACGATCTTGCCGACGAACTTCAGGTCACCAAACCCACCCTCTATTACTATGTCGAAAACAAGGAAGACATTCTCTTCCAGTGCCTACACACCGCCATCACCGAACTGCTCGACCAAACCGACGACATCCTGGCTTCCGATCACAGCGGCATTGAAAAACTGGTCGAATTCATTCAGCTATTTATCTCAGTGTTCGACGATGAGTTTGGACGCTGCCTGGCACGGCCCGGGCCTGAACCGCTCTCCCCCAAGTACCTGGTTGAGATCGAACCACTCTATGTCCGTCTCGATGCGGCCATGCGGCAAATGATCGAGGATGGCATGGCGGACGGCTCCATGCGCAAATGCAACACCAAGATCACCGCGTTTACCCTGTTCGGCGCCATCAACTGGATGACACGCTGGTATCACCCAGAAGGGCAAATGACCACCAAAGAGGTCGCCGAAGAAATGGCCAAACTATTCTGTCACGGCTTGTCGCGGCCTTCGGCGTAAACGGCACCTCAGCCGAGATACTGGCTGGCAATCCGCTCCATAGCGCCGGCCAATTCGAAGTCCAGGGTGGTGATCCCACCGGCGCGATGGGTCAACAAATCGATTTCCACGACGTTCCAGACATTGGTCCATTTCGGATGGTGGCTCATGGTCTCGCATACCAAGGCAACCTGCGCCATGAAGCCGAAGGCCGGTCCAAAATCCGCGAACTTGTATCGCCGGTGCAAGCGGCCCTCGGTAATCGTCCAATTCTCCTCGGCCTGCGCGTTGAGTTCTGACAGCCGGACCTCCAGCTCGTGGGTGTCGAGCAGTGGTACATTCTTCGCCATTAGCAATACCTCCACTAGGCTAGGGCAATGATCTAGCGGCACGGGATACCGTAAGCGCCATCCTCGTACCGCAGACCACTGCGATCCATCAATCGTTCCGCTCTCCAGTATGCTCCAGGACCTTGCGAATCCCTTCGACTGCCAAGGGGGCACCGGCATAAGCAAATACGGTGAGCATGACCTCTTCGAGTTCGGTCTTGGTAACACCATGCCGCAGCGCTGCGGGCACGTGAATATCCAATTCGTCGCCGCGTCCCAGGGCCGCGAGCACAGACACTACCAGTAGGCTGCGATCACGTCGGGACAGCTGCGGCCTCGCCCAAATCTCCCCGAAGGCGAAATCCACGCCAGCGGCAGCCAAGGGGCCGAGGTCGCCCGCAATACCTTCCAACAGCTTGCCGGCGTCCTCCGAGTTTTGACCGGAGAGCCTCGTCATGACTTCAATCGACCGCGCTCGTCGCTGCGCGCCGGTCAGTGGCTCCGCGGGCGACAAACCCTCCGGGGGGACCGGATGCCCCAGCTCCGCTAGTTGACGATTGGCCTCGGCCATGGCATCCAGTGCACGCGGAAAGCCCGCGTATCCACTGAGATGAATGAAAATCTCGCGGATCTCCTCGGGCGTCAAGCCATGGCGGACAGCGCCCGGAACATAGTAGGCAAGCTGGTTCGTTTGATGAATAGCCCCCAGTATCGCCAAGACCACCAGGTTCCGGTCGCGCTTGCTCAGCTGCTCTCGGCTCCAGATCTCCCCCATCACGAAATCAATCGCGAATGTGCCCAGGGCGCCATTGTCACGCTCCAATTGCCCGGCCAACGCAGTGGTCGCCGCCAAATCCTTAGCGCCCACAATCGCCTGCAACGATTCCAATCCCTGCGCGCGTCGCTGGGTCTGATCCTTGGCCGACAGATCTTCCGCTCCCACGCCAACGGCAGCGAGCAGTAACCCCCACCCACAAAGCCAGGCACGGCCTCCGCGCCCCAGGCGCACCCAGTTGCTGAATCGGATAGTCATCATGCTCCCTCGCTCTAGCTGTTTGTTGTTTGTTGTCAGTCCCAGGTCAATCCACCATCGACGTTCCAGGATTGCCCGGTCACATTGCGCGCCTCTTCGGACGCCAAGAACACCGCCAACGCCGCGATATCTTCGGGTTCGTTGGAACGTCCAACGGGAATACTGGCGTCCATCGCCTGAATAATTTCGCTTTCCAATCTGCCGCTGGCCGCTGCCCGCTCTCGCATCACCTGGTAGAACAGATCCGTGCGTGTGACCCCCGGGCAAATCGCATTGACATTGATCCCATAGCGACCCAACACATGTGCCGCAATCCTGGTCATGGCGATGACCGCGCCCTTGGATCCTGCATAGGCAATGTTGGAGGTCGCCGGATAGCCTTTGCCAGCAATCGAAGCGATGTTGAGAATTCGGCCGCCTTCAGCCGCGCGCATCACCATGGCTGCAGCCTGCATCGCAAAAAACAGCCCTCGCGCGTTGACGGCGTGAATCTGATCCCAGTCCGCCGGTTGCACGGAGAAGAAATCGAGCGCTCGGGTGAGCGCGGCATTGTTGACCAAAATATCCAGTGCGCGATGGCGTGCAGCAACCTCTTCGATCAGGGGCGCTATGGTGTCCACCAAGGCCAGGTCGGCGACGCGCGCCTCGGCCTCCCCGCCGTCCGCCCGAATCGCAGCAACGACCGCTTCAACCGCGGATTCGTCGATGTCAACGGCGATTACCGTTGCGCCCTCTGTCGCGAAACGTCGCGCAATGGCATACCCAATGCCGCGCCCCGCACCAGTCACCAGGGCGATCTGCCCCCACAGTTTGGCCACCCTTCCCCCACGCCCACCGCGATCGGCAGATCATTGTTATGCGCGCTATCATGGTCCGAACCTACCCCCGAGTCAAAACGTCCGACCGGACCCGAACACAGGCTGCCCGGCCGGTGCCGAGGCCTCAGTGTTCAGGGGAGAGAACGGTCAAGCAGGGCACGCCGTCGTCAGCGGCGGGCGTTATCTGCCGGAAGAGTCCGCCCATCACAGGGTCCACAACGCCATGAAATCCGGTACCGACAGCGCTCGCAACCCCGCGGGATCGTCCCACAGCGCCAGAACGCGTTCACGGCGGGCTGCCGGCAGTCGGGCCGAGAGGTGTTGCGCAAATTTCCTGCGCAGTGCCGGCATGCTCTCCGCGCGACGGCGGCGATGACCGAGCGGATAGGCGATCTCGATCTTGTCGGTGCTGGAACCATCCCGAAAGAATACCTGTACGGCATTGGCGATGGCGCGTTTATCCGGGTCCAGATAATCAGCGCTGTAGCTTGGATCCTCGACCACTTCCATACGCTCCCGAAGCACATCGATCTCCGGATGCGCGGCGTGAAAACCATCCTCATAGTGCTCGGCAGTCAAATCGCCAAAGAGCAGTGGAATCGCCGTCATGTACTGTAGGCAATGATCGCGGTCCGCTGGATTGGTGAGGGGGCCAGTCTTGGCGATGATGCGGATCGCCGACTCCTGGGTGGCGATCAGGATACGCTCGACGTCCGCCACTCGGCCGCGCACCTGTGGGTGCAGCTGCACTGCACATTCACAGGCCGTCTGCGCATGAAATTCGGCCGGGAACGACACCTTGAACAGAATATTTTCCATGACATACGCACCGAAGCTGCGCGGCAGCCGCAAACGCCGCTCGGCCTCGGGCTTTCGACACTGGTCGGCCACGCTGGTCTGGAAACAGACATCATAGAAACCCCATCGAGGAGCGCTCAGTGCACTGGGGATGCCCATCTCTCCCCGCAAGGCGATATCCGCCAGACGCACCGCGCGCGCACAGGCATCACCGGCGGCCCATGACTTGCGCGAACTCGTATTGGGCGCATGGCGATAGGTACGCAGCGCCGAGCCATCGACCCAGGCATGGGAAATGGCGGCCAACAGTTGTTCCCGGTCCGCCCCCATCAGCTGTGCTGCCACCGCGGCGGCAGCCACGCGGACCAGCAATACATGGTCCAGTCCAACCCGGTTGAAGCTGTTTTCAAGCGCGATCACCCCCTGGATTTCATAGGCCTTGATCATCATTTCCAAAACCCTTGCCACGGTCAGCGGGGGCTTTCCGGTGGCGAGATTGCGCTGGGAGAGATGATCGGCCACCGCCAGGATGGCGCCTAGATTATCCGACGGGTGCCCCCATTCGGCTGCGAGCCAGGTGTCGTTGTAATCGAGCCAGCGGATACAACAGCCGATATCCCAGGCAGCCTTGGCCGGATCCAGAGAGAAAGATGTTCCCGGAACCCGGGCGCCCCAAGGCACCTGAGTACCGGGAACCAGCGGCCCAAGATGTTTCGCACACTCCGGAAACGGCAATGCCGCCAGGGCACAGCCCAGGGAATCGAGCAGACAGTAGTGCGCTGTTTCCCAGGCGACCTCGGAGTCGATCCGGTATTCGCGCACATAGTCCGCGATCGTCTGAATCTCGGGGTCGTAGTCCGGACGTAGGTTGGCATCGACGGCTGTGGTCATGGCGCGCCTCGCGTCTGTACCCGACGTCTGCCCCAAAGGGGCGTTTGACACCATGATAGTGCCAGGACGGTCCGCTCAGGAACCCGGTCTCCCCGGACCGGGAAGGCGGCGTGTCAGAACACCTCGGCGGGAACCCGTACCCAACCTTCCATGAGGACCCGGGCACTGCGACTCATGATGGCCTTTTCTGCCAGCCACTGGCCATCAGCATAACGCGCCTCGGCGCCAACCCGCAGGGTTCCAGAGGGGTGGCCAAAACGCACCGCCGTGCGTTCGCCACCACCGGCGGCGAGATTGACCAGGGTCCCCGGAATCGCAGCGGCGGTACCAATCGCCACCGCACAGGTGCCCATCATCGCGTGATGCAGCTTGCCCATCGACAGGGCGCGCACCAGCAGATCGATTTCATCGGCGGCAATACGCTTGCCGCTCGAGGCCACATACGCCTTGGGTTGGGCGACAAAGGCGATTTTCGGCGTATGCTGTCGGCCCTGCGCCTCTTCGGGTGTCCGGATCAACCCCATACGCAGCGCGCCGGCGATGCGTATGCGCTCCAGCCGCTCCAGTGCGGCTGGGTCATTGTTGATGTCCTCGCGCAATTCCGTTCCCGTATAACCGATTTCTTGGGCGTCTACGAACACTGTGGGAATGCCAGCAGTAATCATGGTCGCGCGCAGCGAGCCGATGCCAGGCACCTCCAGATCGTCGATGAGATTGCCGGTCGGAAACATCGCGCCTTCGTCCGCATCGGCCGGATCGACGAACTCGAGCACGATCTCCGCCGCCGGGAAAGTCACTCCATCGAGTTCGAAATCACCGATCTCCTGTACCTGTCCGTTGCAGACGGGCACCTGAGCAATAATGGTTTTTTGAATATTGGCCTGCCAAATCCGCACCGTACAGACCCCATTCTCGGGAATACGTGCGGAATCCATCAAGCCGGCGTGAATCGCAAAGGCTCCCGCAGCAGTGGACAGATTGCCGCAGTTGCCACTCCAGTCGACGAACGCTTTATCGATGGCGACCTGCCCGTAGAGGTAGTCCACGTCGTGGCCCGGCTGACTGCTCCGCGAGAGGATCACACACTTGCTGGTGCTGGAAGTCGCGCCGCCCATACCGTCGATATGGGCCGCATAGGGATCCGGGCTACCGATCACCCGTTGGAACAACCGGTCGCGGGCCGGACCGGGTTGCCGGCAAGACTCGGGCAGATCTTCCAGACGGAAGAACACACCTTTACTGGTACCTCCGCGCATATAGGTCGCGGGAATACGAACTTGAGGGGCGGCACTCATGGCGGATTCATCCTCTCCGATGGGCGGGCGAGACCGTCAGGCAGTCGTCTCGGCTTCCAGAAAATCCTGGGCAAAGCGCTGCAACACCCCCCCAGCCTGGTAGATGGACACCTCCTCTGCCGTATCCAGACGACAGATCACCGGCACCTCGACGACCTCGCCATTCTTGCGATGAACCACCAAGGTCAGGTCGGCGCGCGGCGTGGGCGCGCCGATCACATCGTAGGTCTCGGTACCATCAATGCCCAGTGACTGGCGATTGGTGCCCGGCTTGAATTCAAGTGGCAGGACACCCATGCCGATCAGGTTGGTACGATGGATCCGCTCAAAGCCCTCGGCGACGATCGCCTCGACACCTGCCAGACGGACGCCCTTGGCAGCCCAGTCCCGAGACGAGCCCTGACCATAGTCGGCGCCGGCGATGATGATCAGCGGCTGCCGGCGCTCCATATAGGTTTCAATGGCCTCCCACATACGCACCACCTTGCCCTCGGGCTCGATACGCGCCAGGGACCCCTGCCTGACCTCTCCGTCAACGACGGCCATCTCGTTGATCAGTTTGGGATTGGCAAACGTTGCCCGCTGCGCGGTCAGGTGGTCGCCGCGATGGGTTGCGTACGAGTTGAAGTCTTCCTCCGGCAGGCCCATCTTCGCCAGGTATTCCCCAGCGGCGGAGCTGGCAAGGATCGCGTTGGACGGCGACAAATGATCGGTCGTGATGTTATCGCCCAGTACCGCCAGCGGCCGCATGCCCCGGAGCGTACGCTCCCCGGCCAACGCCCCCTCCCAATAGGGCGGCCTGCGAATATAGGTACTTTGCGGCCGCCATTCATACAGCGGGCTCACAACCGACGCAGTGGCCTCCCGCTCCTCGAACATGGGGATATAAACCTGCCGGAACTGCTCGGGTTTGACGCTTGCGCTCACGATGGCGTCGATCTCGGCGTCGCTTGGCCAGATATCTTGGAGCGTCACCGGATTGCCGTCTGGGTCGACGCCAAGTATGTCGCGCTCGATATCGAAACGAATCGTTCCGGCAATGGCGTAGGCCACCACCAGCGGCGGCGAGGCTAGGAACGCCTGCTTGGCATGGGGATGAATACGGCCATCAAAGTTACGATTACCGGAAAGGACTGCCACCGCATACAGATCACGATCGACGATTTCCTGCTGGATCTTTGGATCCAGCGCGCCGGACATGCCATTGCACGTGGTGCACGCAAAAGCGACAACACCAAAACCGAGCTGCTCGAGCTCTGTTTGCAACCCCGCCTCCTGCAGATACAGGGCCACGGTCTTTGAGCCGGGCGCCAACGAGCTCTTTACCCAGGGCTTGCGCGTCAACCCGCGGGCGTTCGCATTGCGGGCCAGCAGCCCAGCGGCAATGACGTTGCGCGGGTTCGACGTGTTGGTGCAACTGGTGATGGCGGCAATAATCACCGCGCCGTCCGGCATCTCACCGGGCACTTCTTCCCAGGGACCGGCAATACCGCGCTCCGCCAGTGCTGTGGTCGGCACCCGCGCATGCGGATTGGACGGGCCGGCCAGGGTACGGACTACGGTCGAGAGGTCGAACCGCAGCAAGCGCTCGTACTCGGCTGCGCCAAGGGCGTCTGCCCACAGGCCCGTGGCTTTGGCGTAGGTTTCGACCAACTCTATCTGCCGCTCCTCGCGGCCGGTCAGACGCAGATACTCGATCGTGTTGTCATCGATCGCAAACATGGCGGCCGTGGCACCGTACTCGGGGGCCATGTTGGAGATAGTGGCACGATCACCAAGCGTCAACGCCGCCGCCCCTTCGCCGTGAAATTCGAGATAGGCCCCGACCACGCGCGCACTTCGCAAATACTCGGTCAGCGCCAGCACAATGTCCGTAGCGGTAATACCGGGCTGCGGCTTGCCAAGAAGCTCGACACCGACAATCTCCGGCAAGCGCATCCAGGAGGCGCGCCCGAGCATGACGTTCTCCGCCTCCAATCCCCCAACACCGACCGCAATGACCCCCAGGGCGTCGACGTGAGGCGTGTGGCTGTCTGTACCGACACAGGTATCGGGGAAAGCGACCCCTTCGGCAACCTGGATCACGGGAGACATCTTCTCCAGGTTGATCTGGTGCATGATGCCATTGCCTGGCGGGATGACATCGACATTGCGAAATGCATGCTTAGTCCAGTCGATGAAGTGGAATCGATCTTCGTTACGGCGATCCTCGATGGCACGATTCTTAGCGAAGGCCTCCGGATCGTAGCCACCGCACTCCACCGCCAGAGAATGGTCGACAATCAACTGCACCGGGACCACTGGATTGACCTTGGCCGGGTCTCCTCCCCGCTCGGCGATGGCATCACGCAGACCCGCGAGGTCTACGAGCGCGGTCTGGCCAAGAATATCGTGGCAAACCACCCGCGCCGGGAACCAGGGAAAATCGCGCTCACGCTTGCGCTCGATAAGCTGACGCAGACAATCGTCGAGGATTTCAGCGTCACAGCGGCGAACCAGGTTCTCGGCAAGCACACGCGAGGTATAGGGCAGGTGATCATAGGCGCCGGGCTGCAGCGACTCGACTGCGGCACGCGCATCAAAATAGTCGAGTTCAGTCCCGGGAAGGCGTTTACGGAATTGGCTATTCATAGGCCCTGGCACGGTCAGTGATTCGGATAATAGGGAAAAGGGGCTGGCGCACCGCGCCAACCCCAGGTCCGATAGGGGTCAACCGCGCTGGTCGAGCGGCACCACTTTGCGCAGATCTTCACCGGTATATTCCGCGCTCGGGCGGATGATGCGGTTGTCCGCGCGCTGCTCCATGACATGCGCAGCCCAGCCGGTCAGCCGCGACATGACGAAAATGGGCGTGAACAGCTTGGTGGGAATCCCCATGAAAAAATAGGCGGAGGCATGGAAGAAGTCAGCGTTACAAAACAGTTTCTTCTCACGCCACATCACCGCTTCACAACGCTCGGAAACCGGGTAGAGCACCGTGTCTCCGACGTCCGCTGCCAGCTTCTCCGACCAGCCTTTGATGATTTCGTTGCGCGGATCGGACTCGGAATAGATTGCATGGCCAAAACCCATGATCTTTTCCTTGCGCTCCAGCATCCCCAGCATTTCGCGCTCGGCTTCGTCCGGGCTCTGCCACTTTTCGATCATCTCCATGGCTGCCTCATTGGCACCACCATGCAGCGGACCGCGCAGGCTGCCGATTGCACCGGTAATGCAAGAATGCATATCCGACAGGGTCGACGCACATACCCGCGCGGTAAAGGTGGAAGCGTTAAATTCGTGCTCAGCGTAGAGAATGAGAGACACGTTCATCACCCGCTCGTGCAACTCGCTGGGCTTGCCTCCACGCAGCATGTGCAGGAAATGCGCGCCGATGGAATCATCGTCGGTCTCGGTATCAATGCGCAGGTTGTCGTGACTGAATCGGTACCAGTAGCAGATGATCGACGGGAACAGCGCCAGCATGCGGTCGGCAATCTCTTCTTGCGCGCTGAAATCGGCCTCTGGCTCGATATTGCCGAGAAAAGAGCAGCCCGTGCGCAAGACATCCATCGGGTGAGCCGCCGCCGGAATCCGCTCGAGCACCTCCTTGAGCGGCTTGGGTAAACCGCGAAGCCCCTTGAGCTTTGCCTTGTAAGCGTCCAGCTGCTGGCGCGTGGGAAGAGTTCCCTTGAGGATCAGATACGCTACTTCCTCGAAGGTACAGGTTGCCGCCAGATCCTTGACATCGTAGCCTCGATAGGTGAGGCCTGAACCCTCCTTGCCTACGGTCGACAGGGCAGTTTTGCCGGCAATCTGGCCACGCAGGCCCGCTCCTTCAAGTTTTTTGGCAGTCGTCATAGAAGTCTCCAGTTACCCGTGCAGCTCTCAGATAATCGCTCTTCGATCAGGCCGGCGCAAAACCAACCCTCACACAACCTGCGTCATTCGGCTTTGCCCTCAGAAAACAAGGCATCCAACCGCGCCTCGTAGGCGTGGTAATCGAGGTAATCATAAAGTTCAGCGCGAGTCTGCATCAGCTCCACGACTTCCGTCTGATCGCCGCGCTCGAGGATACTCCGGTAAACCGTTTCGGCAGCGCGATTCATGGCACGAAAGGCCGACAGCGGATACAGCACCACGTCCACGCCCCAAGCACCGAGCTCCGCGCGGTTGTACAGCGGCGTCTTACCGAATTCCGTGATATTGGCCAGCAAGGGCACATCGATGGCCTCGGCAAAGGCCCGGTAGTGCGCCTCCTCACTGACAGCCTCGGCGAAGATGCCGTCGGCACCGGCCTCAATGCAGGCCTGGGCGCGCTCGATAGCCCGCTCCAGCCCTTCTTGGGCGAACGCATCCGTACGCGCCATGATGAAGAACTCCGAATCCGTCCGGGCATCGACTGCCGCCTTGATCCGGTCGACCATTTCACCCGGAGAGACAATCTCCTTGTTGGGTCGGTGCCCACACCGCTTCTGGGCAACCTGATCTTCGATATGCACCGCAGCAGCCCCGGCACGAATCATTTCGCGAATGGTGCGCGCAATATTGAACGCGCCACCCCATCCGGTGTCGATATCAACCAACAACGGCAGATCACAAGCCCCAGTGATGCGACTTACGTCTTCCAGCACGTTGTCCAGCGAGGTAACCCCCAGATCCGGTAACCCATAGGAGGCATTAGCAACCCCCGCTCCGGACACATAAATCGCCTGGTGGCCCAAGCGCTCCGCCATCATGGCGGTGTAGGCATTGATGGTGCCGACCACCGCCAACGGACGGTGCTCAACGATAGCGCGACGGAATTTCGCACCTGGGGATGGGTGGCTCATGATGAACTCCTGCAGTGTTCTGGCGGTCGCAGCATGAAGCTCCGGCCCCCATTGGCCGCAGCCCGGCGCTACCGCGAGTAGTGGTGTGCGGCGCGGCGTGCCGAGACCGGGGGCGCAATTTTGCCATTAATTAGCCCGTGTGCGCGACCTGCCCCGGTGGCGACGACCGCCGCCAAAGGGGATAATGACGCACCGCTTGCGGACCTACGCCGTGCCCCGACGCTTTCTCAGGCGCAAACTGCCCGACATGCACAGAACCCTGGGCCATAGGCACCTGCGCTGGATGGGAATCGGGATCAAGGACTCGGATCTTTTTCATCTCAACCGGCGCTCGGTGTCGATGGCCTTTCTGGTCGGCTTGTTCACCGCCTTTCTACCCGTTCCCGGCCAACTGTTGATTGCCGCACTGCTTGCACTGGCAGTGCGCTGCAATCTGCCGTTAGCTATGGCACTGATCTTCGTCAGCAATCCCGTCACCATTCCACCCCTGACCCTGCTGTGCTACCGCATCGGGGCTTTTCTGCTGGGTCACGACCCGACGCCCCAACAATTTCACTTCTCTTGGGAGTGGTTGACTGGTCAGGGCATACATTTGCTACCAGCACTGCTGACGGGCTGCTTGGCCATGGGCTTGACCAGTGGCATCTCGGCCTATCTCCTCGTGCGGTGGCTGTGGCGATGGCATGCGGTTGCGCGCTGGAAGCAGCGTAAAATCAGCCGCTCCGCTACTCGTAACGCAGCACCTGCGCCGGGGGAACCGCAGCTGCGCGCCAAGCCGGGTACAGCGCGGCCAGCAGATTCAACACCAGTCCGGTCGCACCCACCAAGACGACATCACCCGCCCGCAGATCCGTAGGCAAATAATCGATCGGATAAACCGCGAGGCTCAGAAAACGAAACCCCAATCCCTCTTCCAACCAGCGCACCCAGTCTCCCAGCATCAGCGCACCACCGACACCTAGCGCGCAGCCAACCAAGACCCCCAGCAGGCCAATTAGAGCCCCCTGCGTCATGAATACCATCAAGATACCGCACCGGCTGGCACCCTGGGTCTTGAGAATGGCAATCGCGGGACGCTTTTCCACCACCGTCATCACCAAGAGGGCAACAACGTTGAACACGGCAATGGCGACCACCGCAAAGACCAAGATCCCCACAAGCTTGCGAGACATCTGGATCGCTTGATAGAGGTTCCCGTGCGTCTGGATCCAGTCAATGAAGCGATAACCGGTCGGCAGCAGCTCCAGCAGCCGGTAGCCTGCCGCGCGTGCCACGAGTGGGTCCCGCAATTCGACCTGCAGGCCCTGCACCCGACCCTCGAGGCCGGCCAACGCCGCAGCAGTCTCCAGATCGCTCAACACCAAGGCGTTGTCCAGAACCGTATGGGTGGCAAATACGCCCACGACCTGAAAGGCGCGCACCCGGGGCACGCCGCCCGTCGCCGGGACGAACAGCGTAACAGCGGATCCGGCCGCCAGCTCCAGGCGTTCGGCGAGGCGCTGGGGCACCAGCAAGCCGCCGCCCTCCGGAATCGGGCCCAATACCTGGTAGCGGCCACCAGCGGCTGCACCGAGCAGCTCGACGGGAGCCGAACGACCGCGATGATTGATCATTCCGGCAATACGCACAAAGGGTTCGACACCCGTCACCTCCGGCGCCGCCGCTAACTGCCTCGCCGATTCCTGCCAGTCATCGACCCCATCACCGCGTAATAGCTGCACATGCGGGACTAACCCCAGAATCCGCCCGCGCATCTCTCGATCAAACCCATTCATCACCGACAATACGATGATCATGAGCGCGACACCAAGCACCAGGCCCGCCACCGCCAGCAGGGACACGAACGACACAAGACGATTACCGCTACCGGCGCGAAACAACCGCCAACCGATGCGGATCGGGTACGACGGCGGCATCACCCAGCGTCCCGCAGGATGCCGTCTTCCAGCCATAACTGCCGCTGCATCCGCCCGGCTACGCGCTCGTCATGAGAAACCACGACAAAGGACGTGCCCAAGGACTCGTTGAGTGCCAGCAACAGCTGAACCACCTGCTCGGCGCTTTGGCGATCTAGATTACCCGTGGGCTCATCCATCAGCACGCAATCCGGCCGGTTGGCCAGCGCTCGGGCGATGGCAACCCGCTGCCGCTCCCCCCCCGACAGCGCCGCCGGGCGGTGCGTGAGCCGATGCGCCAGTCCGACGGCCGCCAGTAAATCCGCGGCCTGGCGGTGCGCCTCGGCCGGCTTGCAACCAGCGATCAACAAAGGCATGGCGACATTTTCCACGGCGCTGAACTCGCCCAGCAGATGATGAAACTGATAAACAAACCCCAGATGCCGATTGCGCGCCCGGGCCAGTTGGCGATCAGACAGGCTGCCCAACGACTGGCCCAGCAGCTCTACGGCGCCCGCGTCCGGTCGATCCAGACCGCCGATCAGGTTAAGCAGGGTCGACTTCCCGGACCCGGAGCTGCCCATAATCCCGATGGTTTCCCCGGCGGCCACTGCCAGGGAGAGACCGCGCAAAACTGGCACCTGCTGCCCGCCTTGGCGGTAACTCTTATCGACGGCGCGACAGCGCAGCACTTCGTCTTCACCCCGCTCAATGCGCACTCTGCATGGCCTCCACAGGATCGAGCCGCGCGGCTCGCCACGCCGGATACAGGGTCGCGACCCCGGTCAACGCGGCCGCCCCTAGGCAGACGAAGCTGACATCCGACCAGCGCAATGCCGAAGGCAGCCGATCGATGAAATACAATTGCGGGTCGAAAATACGAAACCCGAACGCATCCTCTAGGGCCGCAACCAGCTCCGGCAGCCAGCTGGCCAGTAGACTGCCGAGCACGGCCCCGATCACAATACCGGTCATGCCCAGGGTGCAACCCTGGACATTGAAAATCGCGGCGATGGTGGGCTTTGTCGCCCCAAAACCGCGCAATACCCCAATGGCGGCGCGCTTTTCATTGACCATCAACACCAGGGCCGCAATCACGTTGAACGCGGCTACCGCGATAATGACGGACAACAGCAGCCCCACGACCGCCTTTTCAATGCGCAGGGCGCGCAACAGCTCGGCTGCGTCATCCTGCCAAGAACGGACCCTATGATCAGGGAAAGCGGCTTCCAAGGCGTGTAACTGAGCCGGGTCGGCAGGATTCTCCAGGGTAAATCGCAGACCGTCGACGCGTGGACCACGGCGAAACAGACGCTGCGCATCTGCGAGGTGCAGAAACGCCAAACCCTGATCCGTCTGTCCGCCTACCCGGAACACCCCCACCAGAGTGACCCGCTTGACGCGCGGAAAGGCGCCGGCCGGCGTCACCGACAGTTCCGGCAAGGTCAAGAGTAATCGGTCACCGGGAACCACACCGAGGTCACGGGCGAGCAATTGTCCAACCACCACACCGAACGCGCCGGGTTCCAGCGCATCCAGATCACCGGCGACCAAGTGGGCGCCCAGACGGGCCGCCAACACTTCGGGTTGCAGGCCGTGAATCACCGCCGGCAAAGACCTACCTTCAAAGCCGACCAAGGCTTGCCCTTCGACGTAGGGCGTTGCTGAAACCCCGGCCGGCAGCCGTCGATCGCCGAGCTCGCGCCAATCCCGAAGTCCACCCACGGGCGCCACCGTGGCATGGGGCACCACATCGAGCATACGCTGGCGAATCTCTCCTTCAAAGCCATTCATGACAGAGAGCACCAGAATCAATACCAGAACCCCCAGGGCCATGGCGACCAGGGCAAAACCCGATACAAAGGAGAGGTAACCCTGGCCGCGGCTGCGCAGGGCATAACGGCACCCGACAAACCAAGCCAGACGGAGATTCAATCGCGACCACCGCTTTACCGCAGTCATGGGCACGACGCCCCAGCGCAGGCTCCCCGGAATATACTTTCCCAGCCACCGGCCTCTATAATCGGCCTCAAGTCACGGATGGATCGGCGTCGCCGCACACGAATATGAAATCGACTGTCCTCGCCGCCTTGGTCGTCGCGCTTACCTCGCCCGTTGCTCTGGCCGAAGTCATCCAGATTCCGGTCGGTCAGCAGGCTTCCGAAAAACACGTGCTCCCTACTCCCGTTCGCGGCGCAACCAAGGCCCAGGTCCGTGCCCGTTTTGGCGATCCGCGGGCACAGCACCCCGCGGTGGGCGATCCGCCGATCTCTTCCTGGGAGTATGAAAACTACCGGGTCTATTTTGAGGGGGAGCTGGTACTGCACACCGTGTTCAAGGGGTCGGCCCAACCGGTCATCATCGCCCCTTGAAGCCGGCCTCCAGCGCTTCAAGGACGCGAACGCGGCCGTGTGGCGTCATAGCCGACGCCGGCGTCAGTCGTTCCCCCAGTCTCACCGGTCAGTTCGCATTTCCGGGAATCGCCGCCACAAATATCGCAATTGAGATCCATCCCCAGGGCTGACATGCCGCCACAGGAGCCGGAAAGAGGTTTGCGGCCGAGCAACACCCCGATGGACATGCCACCCACTAATAACATCACCAACAATAGCGCCAGTCCAAATTCAATCATTCTCTCTCTCCCGCGGCCGGCTCTGCCGACGCCGCTTGAGGCAATAAAAAAGTTTGCATGCCCTTGCTGGCCAAGGTCTCAAACCCCGCGTCCCGCTTGACCAACAGCAATACCGCAAGGTCGTTGGCCGCCGCAAATGCCAACCCGTCCTCGGGTCCCATCACCATCAACGCGGTCGCCAGTGCATCGGCTTCCGCCGCAGTCGCGGCGACCACCGTCGCCGACGCAAGACGGTGACGAATGGGCTCGCCGGTACGCGGATCTATCGTGTGGGAGTAGCGCTGACCGTCCCGCTCGAAATAGTTCCGGTAATCTCCGGACGTTGCCACCCCTTTCCCAGTAAGCGCCAGCACCTGCGCCGCGCCGCCGCTCTCCGACGGAGCCTCGATGGCGATTCGCCAGCGCCGACCATCGGCGCGGTGCCCGTCCACCCGAACCTCGCCACCAACTTCA
This sequence comes from Porticoccaceae bacterium, assembly GCA_041594335.1. GTDB lineage: Bacteria > Pseudomonadota > Gammaproteobacteria > Pseudomonadales > Porticoccaceae > JAGPUQ01. The sequence continues at coordinate 26,227 of JBFHML010000007.1, read as the reverse complement.
ACCATGAAATCATCCACCCCCAGCGACTGCAACTCTGTTGCCAATCGATCGACGATAAATCCCTTGGCCACCGCAGAGAGATCGAGAGTCACCGGTGCGCGGCGAATCACTTGATTACCGTCCGCCAACTCCACCTTGTCAAACCCAATGCGCGCCAACCAGCGCGAGACCTCGGTCGCCGGCGGAACCCGTCCTCCGGTATCCACGGGCCCGAACCCCCACAGGTCGACCAAGGGCCGCACCGTGGGATCAAACGCGCCATTCGATCGCACAAACGCGTATCTCGCCACCCCGAGGACCTGGTAAAGGTCATCGCTAGCCACAAAGGGGCGACCTACCGGCTGCCGATTGAGCCGATTGAGCTCCGAATCCGGCTGGTAGGTACTGAGCTTGAGATCCAGATCCGCCAACAACGCGTCGATTCGGGCCCCTAGCGTCGCGACATCGAGGTGCGCCGGGGGATCGACGACCTTCACGTGATAGCTCGTGCCCAACGCAGCGCCCGCCAGCACCAGCTCTTGCGGCTTTCCGCCACAAGCAGCGAGGGCAGCAATGAAAAACGAGGCCAGAAGCCTCGTTGTACATCGCGACAAGAACAGCCAATGCACCTCAGCCGCCGAAATCGTCGAGGAAAATATGATCGTCCTCCACCCCCAACTTATGCAACATGTCGATGACCGCAGCGTTCATCATGGGCGGCCCACACATATAGTATTCGCACTCTTCCGGCGCTTCGTGGTCTTTCAGGTAGTTCTCGTACAGCACATTGTGGATAAAGCCGGTATAGCCGCTCCAATTATCTTCCGGCTGCGGATCCGAGAGCGCGACGAACCATTCGAAATTATCATTTTCAGCCGCCAGCTGATCGTATTCGTCTTGATAGAACAGCTCTCGCAGACTGCGAGCCCCGTACCAGAAACTCATCTTGCGCCGACTGTTGATCCGCTTGAGCTGGTCGAAGATATGGGAGCGCATGGGCGCCATGCCCGCACCACCGCCGATAAACACCATTTCATTGTCAGTATCCTTGGCAAAGAATTCGCCGAAGGGACCATAAACGCGAATCTTGTCACCGGGCTGGAGGCTGAATACATACGACGACATCTGTCCCGGCGGCAGCCCCTGAGTTCGAGGCGGCGGCGTAGCAATCCGGATGTTGAACTTCAACAACCCTTTCTCTTCCGGGTAATTGGCCATGGAGTAGGCCCGGATCACTGGTTCGTCGACCTTGGACTCGAGATCGAAGAACTTGAAGTGCTCCCAATCGCCACGGTATTCCGGCTCAATATCGAAATCCTTGAAACGTACGTGGTGGGGCGGCGCCTCCAGTTGTACGTACCCACCGGCGCGGAAGGCGACATTCTCGCCCTCGGGCAGGGTAAGCGTCAGCTCCTTGATAAAGGTCGCGACATTAGGGTTGGAGGCCACCACACAGTCCCACTGCTTGACCCCAAAGACCTCTTCAGGAACCTCGATCTTCATATCCTGCTTGACCGGCACCTGGCAGGACAGCCGCCAACCCTCTCGAGCCTCCCGCGGCGTAAAGTGCGCCTGCTCGGTGGGCAGGATAGCGCCACCGCCCTCCTTGACCACGCACTTACATTGCGCGCAGCTCCCCCCGCCGCCGCAAGCCGACGCCAGAAATAGCTCATTGGCCGCCAGGGTCTGTAACAGCTTGCCGCCGGCGGGGACGTGAATCGTCTTTTCGCCGTTAACTTCGATGGTCACATCGCCGGACGCTACCAGCCGCGACCTCGCACCGATGATGAAAAGCACCAGTGCCACCACGATCGCGGTGAACATGCCGACGCCGAGGACGATGGTCATGGTTTCCATAGTCATTGCTGATCAATCCCGCCTGGTGCTAGATATCGATGCCGCCGAAGGACATAAACCCGAGGGAAATCAATCCCACGATCATGAATGCCCCGCCGAGGCCACGGAGCCCCTCGGGCATGTCGCTGTATTTGAGCTTTTCACGGATCCCGGCCAGCGCCACGATGGCCAGCGCCCAGCCAATCCCTGCGCCAATGCCGTATACCGCACTTTCTGCAAAGTTGTAGGCGCGCTCCACCATGAACAATGAAGCACCGAGAATCGCACAGTTCACGGTAATCAAGGGGAGAAAAACGCCCAGCGTGTTGTACAGGGCCGGCACATAGCGATCCAGGACCATCTCCAAGATCTGTACGATCGCGGCAATCACACCGATGTAGCTGAGCAGCCCGAGAAAGCTCAGATCCACCGACTTGAGCGCCTCGATCCCCGTCCACGACAGCGCGCCTTCAGCGAGCAGGTAGTGCAGAATCAAATTGTTGGCCGGCACGGTAATCGCCAACACCACGACTACCGCAACGCCCAACCCCGCCGCGGCCGCAAGGCGCTTGGAGATGGCGATAAAAGTGCACATTCCAAGAAAGAACGCCAGCGCCATATTCTCGATGAAAATCGAGCGGACCAGCAATGCCAGATAGTGTTCCATCAGGCAACTCCTCCCGCGGTATTCGGCGCCAACCGATATTCCGGCGCCTCGACCTGCTCGGTTTTCACCGCACGTAGCACCCAGATGATGCCGCCAATGATGAAGAACGCGCTCGGCGGCAACAGCAGCATGCCATTGGGCACATACCAGCCGCCCTCGGTGACAACCGGCAGGATGGTGTAGCCAAAGAGCGATCCAGAGCCGAACAATTCGCGGATCGTGGCAACTACCATGAGGATAAAGCTGTAACCCAGGCCATTACCGATCCCATCGAGAAAGCTCGCTACGGGCGGATTCTTCATGGCATAGGCTTCGGCACGCCCCATGACGATGCAGTTGGTGATAATCAGGCCCACAAACACCGATAGCTGCTTGCTGATCTGATAGGCATACGCCTTGAGAATCTGGTCGACCACAATAACCAGCGAGGCGATGATGGTCATCTGAACGATGATCCGCACGCTGTTGGGAATATGGTGCCGAATCACGGACACGAAGAGATTCGAAAACGCGGTCACCGAAGTCAGGGCCACGCACATCACAAAGGCCACAGACATCTGCGAGGTGACGGCGAGCGCAGAGCAGATACCAAGAATCTGCAATGCAATCGGGTTGTTATCGAAAATCGGCTTGAGTAAAACGTCTCTGGTCTTTTCCGCCATGATCAGGCCTCTCCGGAGCGAAGATTGGCGAGAAAGGACGCAAAGCCCTGCTCGCCCAACCAGTATTGAATGAGATTGTGGACACCACGGCTGGTCAGTGTGGCGCCAGACAGGCCATCGACCTGGTGCACACTTTCCGGACGGGTAGTATCTACCTGCCCTTTGATGACCCGCAATGCAACCTCCCCATTTTCACCATATACCTTCTTGCCGTGCCAAATCGACTTCCACCGCGGATTGTCAACCTCGCCACCCAACCCGGGAGTCTCGGCATGTTCGTAGAACCCAATGCCCGCCACCGTGTTCAAGTCACCTTCAAGGGCGATAAACCCATGCAGGGTGGACCACAGGCCGTAGCCCTTGATCGGCAGGATCACCTTGTCCAGCCCACCTCGCTCATCCTTGACCAGATAGACCTCGGCGTACTTGGCCCGACGCTGGATCTTGGCGATATCCTCTTCGGACGGCACCTTGGTCGACAGCGCAGGATCCTTGCTGGCCTTACGCTGGTTGTAGCTCTGAGGGTCCAACGCATCGCTGAACTGGCCCCGAGCCAGATCCACCAAGCGGGTCTCTACACGCTCGAATTGCTGTTCAACACTCACACCGGATTCCAACAAACCGGCCGCGGCCAGAATGTTTTCTTTGCGATCCAGCGCCTGGTTGGCTGCCTGCAGCGGGCGCAACATAACCGCAGCCGCCGACACCACCACCGCACACACGACACAAAGGGACAGGGTGACCAGCAGCGTCTTGCCGATCGAATCATTGTCAGCCACGGGCGAGCCTCCGCTTGATATTCGCCTGAACCACGATGTGATCGATCAGAGGGGCAAACAGATTGGCAAAGAGAATTGCCAGCATCATTCCTTCAGGGAAGGCTGGATTGACCACCCGGATCAGCACCACCATCACGCCCACCAGCACGCCGAACCAGAATTTCCCTGTCTCGGTCATGGCAGCAGACACCGGATCGGTAGCCATGAAGAACATGCCAAAGGCAAAACCACCGAGCACCAGATGCCAATACCAGGGCATGGCAAACATCGGATTCGTGCTGGAACCGACGAGATTGAGCAGGGTCGAAAGCGTCATCATGCCGACCATGACCCCCAGCACAATACGCCACGAGGCAATGCGCATCGCCAACAAGATGACACCGCCAATGGTGATCGCCAGGGTGGAGACCTCACCGATCGAGCCTTGCATGCGGCCGAAGAATGCGTCGAACCAGCTCAGCTGCGCCTGCACCGCGGTCATACCATCCGCCGCTGCGATGGACAGCGCGGTAGCGCCGGTAAAGCCGTCGACTGCAGTCCAGACCGTGTCACCGGACATGGCCGCGGGGTACGCGAAGAACAGAAAAGCGCGCCCAGTCAACGCCGGATTGAGGAAGTTCTTTCCCGTGCCTCCGAAGATCTCTTTACCGATTACCACACCAAAACTGATCCCCATGGCCACCATCCATAATGGGATGGCCGGCGGGCAGGTCAGCGCAAATAGGATCGAGGTGACAAAGAACCCTTCGTTGATTTCATGCCCCCGGATGGAGGCGAACAACACCTCCCAGAACCCACCGACGACGAACGTCACCAGATAGATCGGCACGAAAAACACAGCACCGTACCAGAAGCAATCCCAGAGACTCTGGGGATCGTGACCAGCAAAGGCCTCAATCAGTGTCGCCCGCCAACCGATCAGCTCCGCGCCACCGGCCGCCAACGCCGTATTGGCCTGGAACCCCAGGTTGTACATCCCGTAGAACATCGCCGGGAAAGCCGCAAGCCAGACCGTGATCATGACCCGCTTCAGATCAATGCCATCGCGGACATGAGGCGCGGCTCGAGTCACCGAAGCCGGGGAATAGAAAATGGTGTCCACCGCTTCGTAGAGGGCATAGAACTTTTCGTACTTGCCGCCCTTATGGAAGTGTGGCTCCAGGCTGTCGAGGAGTTTACGCAACGCCACGCTTCAGCCCTCCTTCTCGATACGGGTGAGATTGTTCCGCAGGATCGGGCCGTATTCGTACTTGCCCACGCAGACATAGCTGCACAACGCCAAGTCCTCCTCGTCCAGTTCCAGGCAGCCCAGCTGCTGCGCAGTCTCGGTATCTCCGACCACCAGTGCTCGCAGCAACTGCGTGGGCAGAATGTCCAGCGGCATCACTTTTTCATAGTTGCCGAGTGGCACCATGGCACGTTCGCTGCCGTTGGTGCTGCAGTTCATATCGAACGATTTGCGCTGCATGAGCCGCGACAAAAAGATCGGCAGCGCCGAGTGGGCATCGGCACCTGGCGTCAAATAGCGCATGAAGCGCCGTTCCGCACCCTCCGGGAGCGCAGTCACCTGGCTGTGATAGCGCCCAAGGTAACCGAGCGGGCCGTGGGCCTTGCGCCCGCCCAACACCGAACCCGAGACCAAGCGCACATCATCAGAGTCCAGGCTGCCGGCCACCAGCTCGGGGAGCGCCGCTCCCACGCGCGTGCGCACGAGTCGCGGATTGCGTACGCTGGGCCCCGCTATCGCGACGACACGGCTGGTCGGCAGCACGCCGCTAGCAAACAACTGGCCTATGGCGATGACATCTTGGTAACCGATGTGCCAAACCGTCTTACCGGGGCCGACTGGATCCACGAAATGAATGTGTGTCCCCACCAAACCGGCCGGATGCGGGCCGGCAAACTCATGGCGGGTAATCCCGGACACTGCGGGAACCGCAGCACTCGGCGCCGTACACAGATGCACAGGACACGCGACCAGCTGCCGCAACAACTGCAAACCTGCGGCAAACTCCGCTTCGGCTTCGGCGATCACCACTGCCGGGTCCACGCTGAGAGGATTGGTGTCGATCGCGGTCACAAACAGGGAATGAGGCTCTTCCCCCACCGCAGGAATCTTCGAATAAGGCCGGGTGCGAAATGCTGTCCATAACCCAGACTGCACCAGGTTATCGGCGATCTGATCAGGCCGCAGCTGCGCCAACGCCTCGGCCGAGCTGTGGCTGCTGAAGGTCTCTGCTGCATCTCCCGCGGTTTCGATCACTACAGACTGCAAGATCCGGCGATCGCCCCGATTGACGGCCCGGACGACACCAGCGGCCGGCGCCGTAAACCGCGCGCATTCATTGTGACGATCGGCAAACAGCAGTTGTCCCAACTTAACCGTGTCGCCTTCCTTGACCGCCATGGTTGGCCGCAGGCCGACATAGTCATATCCCACTACGGCGACGGAGGAGATTGCGGGACCATCGTGAATCACCTGCTCCGGCTTGCCGGCAATCGGCAGGTCCAACCCTCGACGGATCTTGATCATGTGAAACTCAGACTCAAAAATGACTGTTGCGCGCCGGCACAGGTCCAGCTCGCGTGGGTACTGCCTCGGGCGAGGCTCCTCGGTGAAACGGCATGTTGTCAATCGCGCCTAGGCGCGAGCGCGCAGAGTATAGAGCCAGTGCGCGCTTCAGGAAAGCCGCTCAGACCGCCGCGCGGGGATACATGGCCCAGCGCACGCCCGCCATCTCCTCCAAACAGCGTACTACCTGGCAGCTGTAACCGAATTCATTGTCATACCAGCAATACAGCACGCAGTGCTCGTCGTTGACGATCGTGGCTTGCGAATCAAACACGCAGGCGTGTCGGTCGCCGACGAAATCGGTCGATACGGCTTCCTTGGAAATCGTATAGCCGATCTGTTGTTGCAGCGGAGAAAACAACGCCTTACGCCGCATAAACTCATTCACTGCATCAACCGTGCTCGCCCGCCCCAGATGAAGGTTCAAGATCGCCAAGGAGACATTGGGGGTTGGAACCCGGATGGCATTTCCAGTCAACCGGTCCGCCAACTCGGGTATCGCTTTGGCCACCGCCTTGGCGGCACCAGTTTCGGTAATCACCATATTCAAGGCGGCACTGCGACCGCGGCGGGCCCCCTTGTGATAGTTGTCGATCAGGTTCTGATCGTTCGTGTAGGCATGAACGGTTTCAACATGGCCCGTACGAATACCATACTCATCCAAAACCGCCTTGAGGACGGGAACGATGGCATTGGTGGTGCAGGAAGCCGCGGAGAGAATGCGCTGATCCGGATGAATCTCGTGGTGATTGATGCCGTAGACGATATTCGGAATGTTGCCCTTGCCCGGCGCCGTGAGAATCACCTTGGCCGCGCCGGCACATTCCAGATGTTGCGCGAGCCCCGCCTCGTCGCGCCAAGCTCCCGTATTGTCGACCACGATGGCATTGGTAATGCCATATTGGGTGTAATCGACCTCGGCTGGGGAGTCGGCTTCGATGACATGAATTTCGTTGCCGTTACAGACCAGCTTCTTCTCTTCTTCGAGGACTCGAATGGTGCCCCGGAACGGACCGTGTACCGAGTCTCGACGCAAGAGGCTCGCACGCTTCTCCAGATCCTGCGGTCCCCGACCGCGGCGGACCACGATCGCGCGCAATCGCAGGGCATCGCCCCCGCCCGTCTTTTCGATCAGGATGCGTGCGATCAATCGGCCGATGCGGCCGAACCCATACAGGACGACATCCTGAGGCTGGGGTAGCGGCTTACGCATCGCACCAATGTCGTTGCCCACCATCTCCTGCAGATAATCGCGCGGACTACGGCCATTGCCGTTTTCCTGATAGCCGACCGTCAGCTTACCGATATCTACATGCGCGGGCCCCAAATCCATTTCCGCCAGCGCCTGGATCATGGGAAAGGTCTCAAATTCGGACAGCTCGTTCTGCTCGATCTGTCGTACGAACCTATGGGCCTTCATCAAGTCGGTCACCGAGCGGTTGACCATGTTGCGGCCATACATGTACAGGGAGACATTGTTCTCGCGATAGAGCTTGCCGATCAGCGGGATCATGGCCTCGGCGAGGGCCTCCCGGGCCTTCCAATCCTTGAAGAAGTCCTGCGGTTGGGGTCGTTTCACTGGTGGTCGTCTCCCGGGGATGGGGGTCGGAAAAGGGCGGACATTATCGTGATCGCTCCCGCCCCCTGCAACCGACCGTCGGCGATTGAGGTCGCCACCTCACAGCAACAGGGTACGGATATCGGACAACAGGGCTACCACTTGGGTCAGAAAACGCCCACCGTCGGCGCCATTGACCATGCGATGGTCATAAGACAACGCCAGCGGCAACAATGTCCGCGGCGCAAACTCGGTCCCGTTCCACACGGGCTGCACAGCGCTGCGAGAGACACCGAGAATACCGACCTCCGGCGTGTTGATGATCGGGGTGAACCCCTCTCCCCCGATGGCCCCGAGGCTCGAAACCGTAAAACAGGCCCCCTGCATCTCGTTGACCTTGAGCTTGCCGGTGCGGGCCTTCTCGGCGAATTCGACGATTTCCGCAGCCAGCTCCCAGATCCCCTTGCGATCGACATCGCGAATTACCGGCACCAACAATCCGCGCTCCGTATCGACGGCCAAACCGATATGGAAATACTCCCGCTGCACGAACCCTGCCGTGCCGTCCAGCGCGCGATTGAGCACAGGATTGTCGCGCAACGCCGCGGCACAAGCTTTGAGGATAAAGGGGACCGGCGTCAGCTTGAGGCCGCGAGCCTCACCCTCCCGCGCCTGCGCGCGGCGGAACGTCTCCAGTTCGGTGATGTCCGCGGAGTCGAACTGGGTAACATGGGGCACGTTGAGCCAGCTGCGGTGCATATTCGCCGCGGTGATGCGACCAATCTTTGTCAGCTCACCCGTCGATACAGCGCCGAAGCGCGCATAATCTACCGAAGGCACCACGGGAATATTCGCACCACCGTCGACTTTCTCCGCCAACCGCCGCCGCACGAAGGACTGAATATCTTCTTTCACCACTCGCTGGCGCGGCCCGCTGGGCTCGACCCGCTGCAGATCCACGCCCAGCTCCCGCGCCAGACGCCGCACATAGGGGCCGGCATAGACCGGGGCGTCCGACGCCACGTCGGCCCGGTCATCGGCAGCCGGCCCCGTGGCCGCCGGGGGCGCTTCCCTCTTGGCCGACACGTCCTCTCGCGCTGGGGCCTCCTCGTCAGGGGCCTCCTCGTCAGGGGCCTCCTCGTCAGGGGCCTCCTCGTCAGGGGCCTCCTCGTCAGGGGCTTCCTCGTCAGGGCTCGCATCGGCGGACTCACCCTCCGACACCTCGGCTTCAGTGGCCGACGAGACCGCTATCTCCATCAGCGGCTGGCCTTCCCGTTCAATTTTGTCACCCTCCGCAACAAGGATCTTCTTCACCACCCCGGCCACCGGCGCTGGCAACTCCATGGTGGCTTTTTCGGACTCCAACACGAGCAAGGTCTGCTCGACCTCCACGGAATCTCCCTCGGCGACGGTGAGCTCGATCACCTCGACTTCCTCAGCGCCACCAAGATCGGGCACCCGCACTGTCTCGATACTCACGGAAATCTGTTCCTTACGCGATGTGTAGGGGTCACTGCCAACCGATTAAGCGAGCAGGGGTTCAACCTTGTCCGGGTCGAGCTCGAACTTGCGCTGAGCCGCACGGAGCAACTTGGCATCAATGCCGCCCTGCCGGTACAAACCATAGAGGGCGGCATAAGCAATATGTTTTCGGCTCACCTCAAAAAAGTCCCGCAGTCTCGCCCGGGTATCACTGCGGCCAAAACCGTCGGTACCAAGCACTTGAAAATCCCCTGAAATCTGGCCACGCAGCTGTTCGCCGAGCGACTTAACGTAATCAGTCGCCAAAACCACGGGGCCGCAGTCGTCGCCCAGCTGCTCCGCCAAGTACGATCGTCTCGGCTTCGCGGTCGGATGGAGGCGGTTCCAGCGCTCGGTGGCCATTCCGTCGCGGGCCAGCTCACCGATACTGGTGACACTCCAAACCTCTGCCCCGACGTCGAACTCCTCTGCCAACAAGTCAGCGGCGGCGCACACCTCATTCAGAATCGCGCCAGCACCCAACAACTGCACTCGCTGCGCGCCTCCAGCATCCTCCCGCAGCCGATAGATACCACGCACGATGCCTTCTTCCGCTCCCTGGGGCATTTCCGGGTGCGGATAATTTTCGTTCATCGTGGTGATGTAATAAAAACAATTCTCTCGTTCAGCGAACATGCGCTTAAGACCGTCTTGGATGATCACCGCCAATTCGTAGCTATAGGCCGGGTCGTAGGCGCGACAGTTGGGAATCACTCCAGCCAGCACATGGCTGTGCCCATCCTGGTGCTGCAGACCTTCGCCATTGAGCGTAGTACGACCTGATGTGGCGCCGATGAGAAACCCGCGCGCCTGAGCATCGCCGGCCGCCCAAGCAAGGTCACCAATCCGCTGGAACCCAAACATCGAATAGAAGATGTAAAAGGGAATCATCGGATAGTCGTAGTTGCTATACGCCGTGGCCAGGGCGATCCAGGCGGACATGGCCCCCGCCTCGGTAATGCCCTCCTCGAGAATCTGACCCTGTTTGTCTTCCTTGTAATAGAGAATCTGGTCCGCATCGTGGGGCACATAACGCTGCCCGGCCGAGGAATAGATCCCGAGCTGCCGAAACATGCCCTCCATACCAAAAGTGCGGGCTTCATCGGGCACGATCGGTACCACCCGGGGCCCGATCCGCTTATCGCGGACCAGCGTCTGTAGCAACCGCACAAATGCCATGGTGCTCGATATGGCGCGCTCCCCCGTGCTCTCGAGCAGCCGTGAAAAAGTCTCCCGAGGAGGAATGTCGAGGGGTTCAAATTCGGCATGTCGCGCCGGCAGATAGCCTCCTAATTGCTCTCGGCGCTGGCGCATGTACGCCATCTCCGGACTGTCCTCCGCCGGACGATAGTAGGGCGTATCGGCGAGCTGATCGTCCGGGATCGGCAATCCGAAGCGATCGCGAAACTTCTTGAGATCTTCGAGCTGCAGCTTCTTGACCGAATGGGTGTCATTGGCGGCTTCTCCAGAGCCCCCCAAGCCGTAACCCTTGACCGTCATCGCCAAAATGACGGTGGGCTTATTCTTGGTCTCTACCGCTTCCGCATACGCTGCATAAACCTTGTAGGGATCGTGGCCGCCCCGATTGAGATACATGATGTCGTCATCGCTCAGATCGGCAACCAGCTCGGCGAGCTCCGGGTATTTGCCAAAGAAATGTTCTCGCGTATAGGCGCCACCATTGAACTTGTAGTTCTGCAGCTCACCGTCACAGACTTCATCCATGCGACGCTGCAACAGGCCGGAGCCGTCGCGTTCGAACAACGGATCCCAGAGCCGACCCCAGACCACCTTGATCACGTGCCAGCCGGCACCACGAAATACGCTTTCGAGCTCCTGAATGATCTTGCCATTGCCGCGCACCGGTCCATCAAGGCGCTGCAAGTTACAGTTGATCACAAACGTGAGATTTTCGAGCTTTTCGCGACCGGCCAGCGCAATGGCCCCGAGTGTCTCCGGCTCATCACACTCCCCATCGCCGATGAACGCCCAGATCTGACGATCGCCACGTGGCACCAAGTCTCGTGCCGAGAGATACCGCATGACATGCGCCTGATAGATCGCCTGAATCGGACCAAGCCCCATGGACACCGTCGGAAACTGCCAATAATTCGGCATCAGCCAGGGATGAGGGTAGGAGGACAATCCGTTGCCATCGACCTCGCGCCGAAAATGGTCAAGCTGCTCCTCGGTAATCCGCCCCTCGAGATAGGAGCGCGCGTAAATGCCCGGCGAGCTGTGCCCCTGAAAGTAGATTAAATCCTCGAGTTGCTCCTCGGAACGGGCGCGGAAGAAATAGTTGAAGCCGATATCGTAGAGGGTTGCCGCCGACGAAAAGGTTGCGATATGGCCGCCGAGGCCCTCGTGTCGCCGATTCGCACGCATGACCATGGCAAGTGCATTCCAACGAATCAACGAACGAATCCGACGCTCCATGAATAAGTCCCCGGGCATGCGTTTTTCACGCTGTACCGGGATGGTGTTGCGAAACGGAGTCGTTATGCCACCGGGCAGCGGAATCCCCTCGGCCGCGGCTCGAGCAACCAACTGGCGCAGCAGAAAGGACGTGCGCTCCGGGCCACCGAAGCGGATAACCGCATCGAGGGAATCGAGCCAATCACGCGTCTCCGTCGGATCCAGGTCGTTTTCCGTCTCTTCCAGGGAGGGGTCGCTGAATCCAGGCTTCTGTGCTTCGTTCATGGCGGATCCTACTGCTGGGTACGCTTAGCGGAACATCGGGGGAACCGGGCTCGGCCCGATACCTTGGGGGCGGCCACGCCGTCGAACACTAGGCGAAAAACTGACGGCCTTCAACGCTGACTCACCGTGCGGTGCCCATCACCAACCATAACGGTACTCGTCCTCGCCCAACGGTTTGGCCTCGCCTTCCAGAGGCGAAACGAACCCGTCATCGGCCGCAAAGATCCACAGACCGCGCCGCGCTTCGCCGAAGAGTCTCTGGCAGGCATCACCCAGCTCCGCTGCATCCAGCTGCCTGACCGCCGCTGCCAGCCGTTGTCGGAAATCAAATTGCGGAAAGTCCAGGGCCAGGCTCTCACGATGCCGATCGGCCAACTCTTCGAGACTCTTGGGTTGTTCCTCAAGATCGGCGAGCACCGCCTGTTGGATACGCTCAAGTTCGGCGGTCTCGGACGCCGCCAACACCAAGCAGCGCGCATCGAGAAACTCCGCAACATTCAGCGCAAGCCGCTCCGCGCCGGCGCGCGGCGACTGTACGTAGAAAATCATGCCCGGCACGCGATGGAAAGGCATAATCTGGCTACCGACGACATAGCCGAGTTGGCGCTCGGTGCGCAAAGTCGTGTAGAACGGAGCCTCGACAAATTTCTGCAGTACCGCAATCTGAGCGCGTTCGACCAATGTATCTGTCGCGCCTTGCAAATAGAGCAGGACAGCGCGATCTGCCTGCGGGGTCACCACACCGCGCCGGGGCATCCGGGCCTGGGAACTCAGCTTCTTGACCGTATAGAAATATTCGCCACTGGGGACGCTAGCATCCAACCGATTGACCAGGGTATCGGCCATGCGCTCAGCGCGCTCGCGGTCAAGCACCCCACCCGCGTAAATCTTCACCTCGGCCTGCTGATAAAGCTCGGCGCTGAATGCTCGTAGTGATTCTTCCTCGACGAGCGCCAACGTTTCTGCGAGCTCATCGGGGCGCGGCGTCTCGCGCAATAGGGGCGACAGTTCCGTCATGGCCAAGCGAACCGGCCATCCGCGGCGGACGTTGCGCCACTCACGTATCAGGCTCGCCTTGATCCGCGAGAAGCTACTGGTATCCCAGCGCGGCGCCAACAATGCCTCCAGAACACGACTCAGCAACAGTTCTTGTTTGTCCGCATAGCCGCTCAGCTGAATATCGATGCCACCCTCCCAGCGCCGCAGATCAAAATCCAGTCCGGCGAGAAATGCCGGATAGACCTCGGCGGTCAGCTGATCGCGAACCAGCGCCAAGTAGAGCTCGGTCATCGCTGCACCACGTTGACCGTCGCTGAACGGCAGGAGCACCCGCGCGTTGAAGACTGTGCGCGGGGTTCCGAACCGCTGATCGCGGTAATGCCACAGCTGCAGCCCATCCCGGCGGGCAAGACGTCTGGGTTGCGTCGACGGTCCATCCCGTGCGGACACGGGAAACTGTTCCGGGATATAGGGATTCGGCCCGGGGAGGTGAAGCGGCGAATCTTCCCGCGCAGGGCTCTGCCAGTCAGCTACCCGAGGCGCTGCGAGTTCCACGGTCTGATAGGGGGTTCGATAATAGCGCGAGCGCTTGGGCAGACGCTCGAATTCGGGCGCCATCAGCGTAATCAACGCATTGCCCGGCTGCAATCGTTCAACGACGGGCGCGATCACAGCCGCGTCGTAGCGCTCGAGCAAAAAGGGACCGCGCAAGACTTCCGCCGGCGGGTAGTCATGCAAAGCCTCGGCGACCTGCAGTGCTTGGTCTACGGCTCGTGGCTTGCGGAGAAAGCGGAAATCCGCCTGCTGCATCACGGCCAGCTCGCGATAACGCCAAGCGGCCAGGCCGTTCTCCCGGACATGGTGGATCCAGCGCCAGGTCAAATCCAACACGGCATCACCCGCAGCGACGCCCGCCGGGGTGAGACCAATCGTCAGGGCAAAAGCGGCGCCTTGTTGGGTGTCATAAGCCAGACCGGCATTGAGCCGTTCCGCCCAACCACGCGCCTTGAGCACGGCAAGCAGACTCCCCTCGCTCTCTCCGCCGAGTAGATGACCGACAAAGGTCGCCGGCTTAACCCGCCATTGCGCGGCCTGGGGCGGCAGTTCAAAGAGCAACCCAAGCTCGCGCCGCTCCTGATCAGGGGTGATGTGAACCAGTACTGGGCTCGATTCCGTCAGCAAGGATACGGACTTCGGCTCCGGTGGTGCGGCCCGCCGAGCAACGGCATCAAAACGCTCTCGCACCATCTGTTCCAGCGCATCAAGGGTATCGGGACCGGCAACCGTCAGCGCCATGCGGTCGGCGGAATAGTACTGTTGGTAAAACTCGCGTAGCGCCTTACGCACCGACCGACCCTTTCGATCGGCCAAGGTCTCGCTGTTGCCCACCGAGAATTTCGCCAGTGGATGAGCGGGGTTGATCACAGCCGCTATCACATCTCCCTGCCGACGGCCGTCGTCGCGCAATTTGAGGCGATACTCCGCGTCTACCGCCTTGCGCTCACGCTCCACATAGGCGGCGTCTAGCCGGGGCGCGATAAAGAACTGGGCGAAACGGTCCAGTGCAGCGGCCAGGTGAGGCGCATCGACGTCGAAGAAATAGCTCGTCCGCGCCAAGCTAGTATAGGCATTGTGGCTACCCCCGTGGGCGCTGATGAATGCCTGATAAGCGCCGGGCTCCGGATATTTTTCGGTGCCCAAAAACAACATGTGTTCCAGAAAGTGCGCCAGCCCCGGCCACTCCTGCGGGTTGTCGAAGCTCCCCACCGCCACACTCAGCGCTGCGGCCCCCTTGTCTTCGCCGGGGTCCGAGATGAGCACCACCTGCAACCCATTGGCCAAACGCAGGTATCTATAGTGACGATCATCAGTCGGACTGCGATAGATCCCCACATCGCCACCGTCGGCGGCCGGTGCCGGCTGCCACCAAGTCGGATCGCCTGGCTCGGTCGTCTCGCCCCAGGTGAAGGCGACAACAAGCAGCCCGGCGACCAACGCCAACCATCGGCTGGACGACGTGTTCACGATTCCACCTCGGCAGCGGGATCTAGCGCGGCGCCGCGCGCATGGGCGCGCGGCCAGGCGTTGTAGAGCGCCTTGACCAGTGTGGCAAGCGGGATCGCAAAAAACACGCCCCAGAGACCCCAGAGGCCGCCAAAAATCAATACCGCCAAAATGATCGCAATCGGGTGCAGATTGACCGCCTCGGAAAACAGAATGGGTACCAGCACATTGCCATCCAAAAACTGAATTACCAGGTAGGCAATGAACAATGTCAGAAATTCCCCGCCCCAACCCCATTGGAAATAACCTACTGCCAGTACCGGCACCGTAACCACCGCCGCGCCGAGATAGGGAATCACCACCGACAGGCCTACCAAGAGGCCGAGCAGCGCGGCATAGTTCACCCCCAGCACCGCGAACACCAGATAGGTCGCAACGCCTACGATGACGATCTCCAATACTTTACCGCGGACGTAGTTCGCCATCTGTAGATTCATCTCCCCCCAGATCCGCCGCATGACTGGCCGCTCGGCAGGCAGCAAATCCGACAACATACGCAACAGCTCCTCCCGATCCTTGAGGAGAAAGAATACCAACAGCGGTACCAGCAAAAGATAGACAAGCAAGCCCACCAGATTGGGAAACCGGCTGACCGAAAACGACAGCACGGCTTCGGCCATGCGGGTGATCTCCCGGCTGGTGTACTGCAACAGCTCCGCAAGCTGCTGCTCGGAAATCAGGTGCGGGTAATGCTCCGGCAACTGCGATAACCGTAACTGCCAGGTACGCACCATGCCCGGCACCTCGGACAGAAGGTTAATGGACTGCTGGGCGATGATCGGCAGTAGAAAAAAGGCTGCGAGGAGCAGCGTCCCCAAGAAGGCGAGAAACACCACCCAGACCGCAAGCAAGTGCGGCATCCGCCACCGCTCGAGGCGAGCGATCAACCCCTGCAGCAAAAAGGCGAACACCAGTGCCGCCAGCAAGGGTCCCAACAGATCCCCAAACGCCAATATCGCGCCGAGTGCGGCAAGCAGTATCAGTGCCAGCAGCACCGCTTCCTCGTTGCTTAGATAGCGGTGAACCCAGCCGTCCAGTACCTTCCACATGAAACTGCTCCGTATGATGACCGCCGAATCAGCGGTGCGCCCCGGTCACGGGGCCGTCCCCCGCGATCATGAACGAGTGCTACTATTTTCTGTCAAATCCTCGCCTCTCGGGCATCCCATCACAGACGAGATTCGGTCCAATTTGAACGCACCATCTTACCGGGCGCCAGGGAAAGCGATCCTGCTGGCGCTGCTCATCGCGCTCTGCTTGCCGGCCGTGGCGGCCGACATCCGTCTCCCGGCGCTGGGCGACAGCAGTTCAGCGCTGATCTCACCGCAACAAGAGGACGAGTTGGGGCGGGCTTGGTTGATGGCTTTTCGCCGTCAGGTGCGCACGCACGACGATCCCCAGCTCCAGCACTACCTCGAAGCGCTGCTGGCGAGACTCGCCGCCCACAGCGAACTCGCTGATCGCAACCTTCAGCTCATTGTGGTCGCCAACGCTTCGATCAATGCCTTTGCCGTGCCGGGCGGCGTGGTCGGTGTCCATACGGGGTTGCTGGAGCAAGCGCGTACCGAACACCAGCTGGCGTCCGTTTTAACGCACGAACTGGCGCATCTGAGCCAACGCCATTTTGCACGTCGGTTAGATGCACAACGTCGCTCTTCCGCCGTTGGACTCGCCGGGTTACTGACGGGCCTGGTGTTAGCGGCCACCGTGGGCGGAGACGCGGGCATGGCAGCCATGACCGCCTCACAGGCGGCGATGCTCGACGAAGCGCTTCGCTACAGCCGCCAAAACGAGCAGGAAGCCGATCGCATCGGCATCGAAACTCTTTATCGCGCCGGCATGGATCCCGAAGGAGCACCGCATATGTTCGAGCGCATGCTGGCGGCCACCCGGTATACGGGGCAAAGGCCGCCGGAATTCCTGCTCAGCCACCCGCTCACGGAGTCCCGGGTTGCCGACGTCCGTGCCCGGGTCGCCAAGTACCCACAGCGACAATATCCGGACAACCTGGACTATCAGTTGATGCGTGCGCGAGTCCAACTGGCCGCAGCCGAACGTCCGGAACATGCCGCCGCGCGCTTTCGCGACCAGTTGACCAGTGGCGGTCTCACCAAGATCGCGGCGCGCTATGGATTGGCCCTGGCACTCAGCGCCCAGGGAGCCCATGACGAGGCCCGCCAGCAGTTAGAAGAACTATTGGAGACAAGCCCAGATCACCACCTCTACCGGATGGCCTCGATTGCGCTGTCACGTGCCGCTGGCGCTACCGAGACGGCCATTGCGCAAGCCCGCCAGTTGACCGAGGAGTTGCCGGACTATTACCCCGCCCGCGCCGTGCTGGCCGCCAGCCTTACCGACGCCCACCGCTACGGGGAGGCAGAAAAGGTGCTTGAGGGCTTGGCCGCCGACCGCCCTGGCGACCCCCAGATCTGGTTCGACTTGGCAGAGACCAGTG
The DNA here is from genome assembly GCA_041594335.1 of Porticoccaceae bacterium. Classification (GTDB taxonomy): domain Bacteria; phylum Pseudomonadota; class Gammaproteobacteria; order Pseudomonadales; family Porticoccaceae; genus JAGPUQ01. Next base: position 8,435 of record JBFHML010000007.1, on the reverse strand, counting down.
GACTGGCCGGAGACATCGCCGGAGTTCACCTGGCGCGGGCCGAATATTTCGTGTTGATCGGCGTATTCGACAAGGCGCGCCGGCACCTGAATTATGCGCGCCGACTACAGGAACAGAATTTTCGGGAAGTAGCCATCATCGACCAGCGCTTACGCGAACTGGAACGCCTCGAAAAACAGCTTTCGCAGCTACGCTAAAGAGGCGCCGCCAAGCCAACGGCGGCGCCTCAACACCCTAACGCTTGTGGCTACCATCACAAAGAGGCGCTTGGCCGGTCCCTTTGCAGCCGCAGAAATAGACCGTTTTCGCCTGCCCAGCTTGATACCGCACTGGACCGATGCCAGTTCCCGCGTGCGAGCCGTCGCAAAACGGCTGTTTGGCACTCCTGCCACAGGCACACCAAAAGTAGGTTTTACCCGCCTCAACCGAAACCGGGAACGGGTTATCAGCGCTACGTACCGGACCGCTCATGGATCTGCTCCTCGCCGCCCGCCCGGCGGTTGTTCAGTATGCTGCAGCGCGGGCAATCAATCGCTTCGCCTGGGTGTAATGGGGCTTGTCGAGCATGATTCCGTCGAGACCTACCACGCCGGTATCGGGACTGGCATCAAACGCATCCACCACGCGACGAGCCCACGCCAGCTCCTGCTCACCAACCGAGAACACTCGATTGATGGTATCCACCTGATGGGGATGGATTGCCATCATGCAAGTGAAACCAGCGCGACGCGCCCCCAGGGCCGCCTGCTCCAGTCCGGCATCGTCTTTGTAGTCGGTAAACACCGTATTACAGGGCTCGATGCCGGCAGAAGCGGCTGCCGCAAGGCACAGTGCGCGCGCTGTCCGAAACAGATCATCCCAACCGCCATCTGGGAGCAGATGGGTTTCGGCACCCACATCTGCCGATAGATCGAACTCCCCCCAGCTCACGTAAGCTAGGCGCTGGCTGGCGCCGGTGAGACCTGCCAGATTCAGCACTCCCTGCCCGGTTTCAGTGCCGATCACCAGTATCTGGATATGGCCGGGCGCGACGCCCTCTCGCACCTCCAGGGCGCTCAGGTAATGGTCGAGACGGATCACATCTTCCCGGGTACGGTATTTGGGAAGCAGCACATAGTCAGGCGCACCACCGACCACGGCGGCAAGATCCGTCAGCGTCATCTCGCCATCAAGCGGATTGATACGCACCATGAGCTTTTGTTTACGGCTTTCCGGAGGGCGCGCATCCAAATACTCGCGCGCTAAACGCCGCGCCTCCGATTTGCGCGGCAGGGCGACGGAATCCTCCAAATCCAGGATGAGCCCGTCGGCATTTGTCTGCTCCCCCTTGGCGATCTTCTTTTCGCTGTCAGCGGGCAGAAACAACATGGAACGCATCGCAAGTTCTCCGCTCAGGCCGACTTCAGTTTCATCAACGCAGTACGCTTACAGGTCGCCACCAACTCGTCACGTTGGTTAAACCCCTCATGCAGAAAATAAACAATACCAGAGTCTTTGCGGGACTTGCTGACACGCTTCTCCAGCACCGTAGTACGCGCGCGAATGGTGTCGCCATGAAAAACCGGACGCGGGAAGGCGATGTCCGTCATGCCCAGGTTGCCCAAGGTCGTGCCCAAGGTGAGCTCGGTCACCTGAACGCCAACGACCAGGGCGAGCGTGAACATGCTGTTGACGATGCGCTGTCCGTAGATGCTGTCCTTCGAGAACTCGGCGTCGATGTGCAGCGGCTGAGTATTCATCGTCAGGCAGCTAAACATCATGTTGTCGTACTCGGTCACAGTACGGCGGACCTCGTGATCGAAGACCTGCCCCTCGTTGAACTCCTCGAAATACAGCCCGGCCATTGAACGTTCTCCCCGTATGGATAGGTAACAGAACGGCCGATTGTAGCATTCGACACGGCGACCACAGCCAATTTGGCGACCACCCGCACGCGCCTATACCGACGTCCTATGCCGAGCGGACAACGGACTCACCCCAACGCGCCTGTCTCGCCGCCGTCGGCCGAAGGTTGCCAAAGACGGTTGGCGCGGCGATGCGGACGGGGGTTGCCCCGAGATAAAGGCAGGTCGGATTCAGTGGCCGGAGAGCTGAGCTTCGCGGAAATCTAACATGCGCTGCAAGGGAATCATCGCACGACGCCCCAGTTCGGGATCGACCTGCACTTCGTTACTGCCGCTCTCGAGGGAATCAGCCAGATTGCGCAGGTGATTCATCGCCATCCAAGGGCAATGGCCACAACTCCGACAGGTAGCGCCCTGACCCGCGGTAGGCGCAATAATCAGCTCTTTATCCGGGGCCGCCTGCTGCATCTTGTAGAAAATGCCTTCATCCGTGGCAACGATACAACGCTGGTGGGGCAGATCGCGCGCAGCGGCGATCAACTGAGAGGTCGACCCCACGGCGTCCGCCACTGCGATCACCGCCTCTGGGGATTCGGGGTGCACCAACACCGCAGCATCTGGGTAGAGCCGCTTCAGATCCAGTAGCCCTCGCAGCTTGAACTCCTCGTGGACGACACAACTACCGTCCCATAGCAGCATGTCGGCCCCCGTCTCGCGCTGTACATAGCGCCCCAGATGCTTGTCGGGAGCCCACAGAATCTTGTGTCCCTGACGATCCAGATGGTCCACAACATCGAGAGCGATACTGGAAGTCACCACCCAGTCCGAACGCGCTTTCACTGCTGCAGAGGTGTTGGCATAAACCACCACCGTGCGATCGGGATGCTGGTCACAGAAGGCCGCAAATTCCGGCGCTGGGCAACCAATATCCAGGGAACAGGTTGCCTCCAGGGTGGGCATGAGCACGGTTTTTTCTGGGGTCAGGATCTTGGCGGTCTCGCCCATGAAGCGCACACCAGCGACCACCAGGGTAGAGGCGGAATGCTGCTTGCCGAAACGCGCCATCTCCAACGAATCAGATACGATGCCTCCGGTCTCTTCCGCCAACGCCTGAATCGCTGCATCGGTATAGTAATGCGCAACGATCACTGCATCCTTTTCGACCAGTAGGCGTTTAATCCGCTCACTATCTGCAGCGCGTTGCTCGGGCGTCTCGTGCGCCGGTTCGCCGACTCGATCGAGGTGTTGTATGACGATCTCCCGGAATCGGGCGCCATCGGCGATGGCCAGACGGGAATGGTCAGACATGGGATCGCAAAAAGGGAGAGGATGTCCGGCAATTTTAACACAGCCTCGGCACCACCAATGCCAACCTCATCGGCAGAAAGGCCCGTGCCCGTGGACCCCAGTTGGACCCTGTGCCGTGCATCGACCACGATGGCACACTCAGCCGTCTGGGCCGCGAACCCTGGCGCTGCGCCTACGCCATTGTCGTTGGGCGGGCCGCCATGATCAGGACATCGAAAATTCCATCTCCCCTTTCGATAGGACCAACCTATTAGACAAATCGGGCACCATGAGATGAGCACAAAAAAGACCCCTAGCAGGGGTCTTGCAACTCACTGATCCTATGAAAAATTTGGTGGGCCGTGCTGGATTCGAACCAGCGACCAATTGGTTAAAAGCCAACTGCTCTACCAACTGAGCTAACGGCCCCGAGAACGGAGGCGCTATCTTACCCACCGCGCCCCAAAGGTCAAGAACAGGGTGACGATTCGGACGAATATCGTGTCGGATCGGGCACGCCGGCAGCGATAAATCCTGCGCGCCGTAAGCGACAACTATCGCAGCGCCCACAGGCGAAACCGCCGTCATCGGCCACGTAACACGATACGGTGGCGGCATAATCGACCCCCAAGGCTTGCCCGCGGGCAATGATCTCCGCCTTGCTCAGCGCGATAAGCGGCGTGTGAAGGCGTAACTGCTGCCCCTCTACACCGGCTTTGGTGGCCAGCTGCGCCATAGCGGTGAAAGCGCGAATATATTCCGGACGACAGTCTGGATAGCCGGAATAATCGACCGCATTGACGCCGATAAAGATATCCTGAGCGCCGAGCACCTCGGCCCACCCCAGTGCGACCGCCAAAAACACCGTGTTGCGCGCAGGCACATAGGTCACCGGAATGCCTGCACCGCCTGCAGTGGGCACAGGGATGCCCGCATCGGTGAGCGCCGAGCCACCAATCGCCGCCAGATCTAAGCCGACCACCTTGTGTTCGGCGGCACCCAACGCCGCACTCACCCTGGCTGCCGCCGCCAATTCGGCGCGATGCCGCTGGCCATAATCAAAGCTCAGCGCATGACACCGAAAGCCCTCGGCTCGCGCGATGGCAAGCAAGGTCGCGGAATCCAGTCCTCCGGAGACCAGCACTACGGCCGGAGAAAGTTCAGTCACGCTCATTTAGTGCCCCGGAACCTCACCCCATAGAATCTTGTGCAATTGAATCTGCATTCGCACCGGCAAGCGATCCGCCAATACCCATTCGGCTAGGACCCGCGGCTCAACCAGCCCTTGTGCTGGCGAAAACAACAGCCCGGCGCCTGTATCCGGCAAACGATGCAACTCGAGTTGCAGCCGGGCCCATTCATAGTCGGCGCGGCCGCAAATCACAAATTTGATTTCATCCTTGGCACCGATCTGCGCCAGATTCGACCAGAGATTACGGGACACTTCCCCAGAAGCCGGCGTCTTGATGTCCAAGATGACATGGACCCTCGGATCCACCTCCGCTATCGTCAGGGCACCGCTGGTTTCCAGCGAGACGCGATAACCCTGGTCGCAAAGCGCGCGGAGCAACGCCTGGCAGGCGGTCTGGGCCAGTGGTTCGCCGCCGGTTACGGTCACGTACCGTGGCTGGTATTGAGCAACAGTCGAAAGCACCGCAGAAAGCGGCATCACATTGCCACCGTGAAACGCGTAGGCGGTATCGCAATAGTTGCAGCGCAACGGGCAACCGGTTAGACGAACAAAGACGGTCGGCCAGCCGGCGGTTGAGGTTTCTCCCTGCAACGAATAAAAGATTTCAGTGATGCGCAGCGCCGGCTCGGTCATAGATGAAAGGCTGAACTAGGGACTGCCAGTGTAGCGAAAAGTAGCAGGGCCGCCCCCGAGCCACGTGCACGGGACACAGGGGGACATTACCGCGGGAGCACAGGCCAGCGCGATGGCCCGTCGATCAAAAATGCGTTTCCAAATAGCGCTTGGCGAGCACCGCCACGCTCCCACCAGCCAGCGCAGCTCGCTCCAAATGCGCGCGCGCCTGCGCCTTATCACCGAGCTGGAGGTGCAACGTACCCAACTTGTAATGGGCGTCGGCGGATTTTTGATGGGCGGGATAGGTGTCGACCACTTGGGTGAAGCGCTTCATGGCCGCCTGTTGATCATTCTTAACGAGGTAGATCTCCCCCATCCAATAAATGGCGTTGGGCACCAGAGCGCTATCGGGGAAATCGCGAGCGAAGGCTTCAAAACCGGCCAGCGCATCATCCATCCGTCCTTGCTTGAGCAACTCATAAGCGAAATCGTAAGCCGCCTTGTCGCCGCCACCGGATACTGCTGATACTGCTGGCTTGGCCGCTACCGCACCTGCCGAGGACGGAGTGACAGCAGCCTCCCCCTCCTCGGTCGGGGTAGTCGCGGCGGTGGTCTGCGATGCACCGGTCTCCGGCGCCGGCACAACTCCGCCGTCAACCAGATCGCCAGCCATCAACGCCGACAACCGGCCATCGAGATCGAGATAGTTGTCTTTTTGCTGCTGCTCCAAGCGGCTCAATTGATGCGATTGCTCTTCGAGCTTGCCGCGTAGTTCGCGTACTTCTTCCTGCAACATCTGCAACTGAGCAAAGAGTTCGGACACCGCATTACCGGCCAACGGTGGCTGCGGTGGCTGCGATTGCGGCCTTTGCCCGCCAGACAACTCTTCAACCGGCGCCGGCGCCGACCAAACGACTGGTGTGCCGGTCGCGCATAGCGCGCCGGCAATCACCACTAGCAGCCACTTGGAACGCCGCAAGGCGGGCTTTCGAACCACTGGACTACTTCAACTCAACGCGACGATTCTGAGCCATGGCCGCTTCGTCGCTGCCGAAGGCCGCGGGCGCCTCTTCACCGTAGCTGATCACCTCGATCATCCCGGCATCGACACCATTGAGCACCAAGAAATCGCGGATCGCGTTAGCGCGCCGCTCGCCCAGCGCCATGTTGTACTCACGGGTGCCGCGCTCATCAGCATGGCCCTCGAGGCGGATACGCTTCGGATTGCTACGAAGGTTCGCCGCATGTTGTTGAAGCGCAGCGCGGGACTCGGGGCGTAGTGTTGCCTTGTCGAAATCGAAGTAAAACACGGTCTCCAAACCACCCGGATTGTACGTATCCAGATCGGAACCGCCGACTCCGCCATCGCCTACCGTACCCGTGGTCACACCACCAGCGGCATCACCGATGCCAGCCCCCGCACCCATGCCTTGAGCATCGTCGTCCGAGGAGGTGCTAGAGCACGCCGCCAAAAATAGAGAAACAACGCCGACCAACAGCAAGTGCTTGTATTGCTTGACGTTCATGAAGGGAAAAACTCCTTAGGGTTAATGGCACCAGAGCCGCGCACAATGTATACGATTCAGCGTTTTCACGCTAACAATTTCGCAGTGCCTACCGGAGAAACGGCGACCAAGCCGGTTCACGCACATCACTGGCACTGGCGGGCAAAATGAATCTGGCCCCCGCATCAACCGACACCACGGCAAGTACGCTGCGCCCGCCCTGCTTGGTGGTGTACATCACCATGGCACCATTGGGTGCAACTGTTGGCGACTCATCCAATGCTGACTGACTGAGCAGACGGAAGTCATTGTTCACCAGATCCTGGCTGGCAATACTGAATCCACCGCTGCCGCGATGAACCACCACCAGCGTACGCCCATTCGGGGCAAGTTGCGGGCGCGCATTGTAGCTACCATTGAAGGTCACCCGCTGAAGCTGGTTGCTACCCAAGGTCAGCCGATAGACCTGCGGGGAGCCGCCACGATCCGAGGTGAACAGGATCGCGCGGCCATCCGGCGTCCAGCTCGGTTCGGTGTCAATGGCGAAATGGTTGGTAAGCCGGGTAAAGGCACCGGTCGCAAACGTATAGAGGTAGATTTCGGGATTACCGTCCTTCGACAGCACCAACGCCAGCTTGCTGCCATCAGGAGACCAGGCCGGTGCCCCATTGAGCCCCCGGAAGTTGGTCACCTGTTCCCGCCGGGCGTCGGACAACCGCTGGCGGAAAATCGCGGGGCGGCCAGTCTCGAACGAAACATACACCAATTCACCGCCATCAGGCGACCAACGCGGAGAGAGAATGGGTTGTTTCGATTTCAACATCAGCCTTTCACGGGCACCATCGGCATCTGCCACATGCAAACGATAAGCCAGCCCGGCGCCTTCCCGAGTGGCGGTGACATAGGCGATCCGTGTGGAAAAAATTCCCCGGATACCGGTGATCGTCTCGAACACTTTGTCGCTGATGTAATGCGCGATGTCCCGAAGCTCCGCGTCACTGCCTTCCACCACCGTGCTGAGCAGCTGGCGCTCACCGGCCACTTGCGCCAAGGCAAACTGGACGCGAATGCGCCCGGCAGCCGGGCGCTGGACGTCGCCGACAACCACATACTCCATGTCGGCGAGTCGCCAGTCGCGGTAATAGATCTCGTTGATACGCCGGGGGAAGGACAACATGTTGACCCTATCCATGGGGTCAAACAGTCCGCTGCGCTGGAGGTCCGCCGCAACGATGGCGCTGATATCCCCGGGGAGCTGTCCCGCGCCCAAGGTCATGGGCACCACCGCAATCCGCGTCGGATTGTCGGCGCCCCGAGTGATTTCAATAGACAGCTCGCCACGGGCGGGCAGTGCCCAGCCACCCAGCGTCAAAACAACCGCAGCCAGCATTTGCCACAGATGCAGCGCGCGCCGACAGCCCCGGTTTATAGTTCCACTGCTCACAGTCTCAAATCCTCGGGCCGGAAGGTCAGGTTCAGCGTGCGGAAGGTTCGCTCGAACAACAAGGGATCCTTGCGCGCCAATTCTTGCAAACGATCAAAACGTCCAGCCTGTTCCACGGCATTGACCGCCGATTGATCGAATGCCGGATCACCGCTGGACCGAATCACCGCAACCCCCACCACCTGTCCGGTAGGAACCAGCCGAATACGGAGCTGAACCTCCATATCCCGTCGGGCACTGGGCGGGCGATTCCAGTTATTGGCAATGCGATCCTGAATATAACTCTGATAGCTCGCGACCATCTGTTGTTGGGCCGCCGCCTGCTGGGCGGCGCGGTCCCGCGCGGCCTGCTCGGCTGCCGCCTTTTCCCGGGCCGCTTTCTCGGCTGCAGCCTTTTCCCGGGCCGCTTTCTCGGCCGCCGCCTTTTCCCGGGCCGCTTTCTCGGCCGCCGCCTTTTCTCGGGCTGCTTTCTCGGCCGCCGCCTTTTCTCGGGCTGCTTTCTCGGCCGCCGCCTTTTCTCGGGCAGCTTTCTCGGCCGCCGCCTTTTC
>JBFHML010000006.1:0-63356 GCA_041594335.1 Porticoccaceae bacterium | reverse complement strand
GCCCTCGAAGGAGAGCGCGTGGGAGATGTGATCCTCCCAGAACAGCGGCGCCCAAATGAAGAACAGCGAGGACGGTGGCTGCGGCGCGCCGGTATTGGCGGCCTTGCCGAAGTTGCGCACGCCCCAGGAGCGGTCCTTGGTACCGTGGCACAGCGCCGGTTCGACGCGGATGCCGCCGTCGGGGTAGCGGACCTCGCCGACCCAGTGGCCGAACTGATCGAAACGGGTGGCGTCCATCACCCGGCGGGTGCCGCTCCAGATGGTCTGGCGGGCCTCCTCGATGCCGGCGGTCAGGGTCGAGAACGTCAGGTCGCAGGTGATGCCGGTCTGGTTGTCCTCCAGTATCACGCGGTTGATGCGCATGGGTTCGACGACCTCGATGCGAAACGGCCCGCAGCGGGTATCGGAGCGCTCCAGGGGCGCGCGGGCGGAGGCAAAGAAGCAGTGCTGACGGCCGCCTTTCTCCACCACGCTGAAGGCGCAGTCGATGATGCCCAGGTGGGGATAGACCGCCATGCCGATACCAAAGTACCAGCTGCCGTCCTTGGCATAGCCATTGAACCAGGTGCGATCGTAGAAGTTGGGATCGCTGGTCCCGGGCATGGCCAGGGGCTCGGCGGTCTGGTGAATCGGGTAGTCATCGAACTTGTTGAGCATGCTGCGTGTTCCCTTTGTGTTGTTGTTAGATCAAGCGGATCGCGGTCGATGATAGCAAAGCGGCGCGGCGCGAAATCAGCGCGGTGCCGCGCCCGGATACTGCTCGCGCAGAATGCGCTTAAGGATCTTGCCGCTGGGATTGCGGGGAATCTCGTCGACGAACTCGACTGCCTGGGGCCGCTTGTAGCCCGCCAGCTTGTCACGGCAATAGGCGAGCACTTCCTCCGCGGTGAGCGCCGCGTCCTTGCGCACCACGACGGCGAGCGGCGATTCGCCCCATTTCTCGCTGGGCTGACCGATCACGGCGGCCTCGAGAATCTGCGGATGGGCGATGAGCACCCCCTCGATCTCGGCCGGATAGACGTTCTCGCCACCGGAGATGATCATGTCCTTCATGCGGTCCTGGATGACCACAAAACCGTCTTCGTCCATCACCGCGACATCGCCGGTGTACAGCCAGCCGTCTTTCAGGGTCTCTGCGGTCGCCTCCGGGCGGTTCCAATACTCGCGCATGATGTGGGCGCCGCGCACCACCACCTCGCCGGGCACGCCGGGCGCACAGGGCACGCCATCCTCCCCCACCACCTGCACCTCGGTGTGGAAAAACGCCTTGCCGGTGGATTCGGGCCTCGCCAGGGCGTGCTCGGGATCCATGACACAGGCCGGACCACAGGACTCGGTCAGCCCATAGACCTGCAGCACGCCGATGCCGAGCTCCGAGTACTTCAGGGTCAGGGCGACGGGCACGGGCGCGGCACCGGTCATGATCCAGCGCAGCGCGCTGAAATCACAGCGCTGGTGGCCGCCGGTCTGGAGCATGAAATTGAGCATCGCCGGGACCATCAACCCGGTGGTGATTTTCTCGCGCTCGATGAGTTGCCAGGCGAGTTGGGGATCGAATGCCCGCATGACCACCGAGGTGGCGCCGCGATAGACGTTGACGGCCAGCGGCGTCAAAGCGCCGACGTGAAACATGGGCAAGGCGGCCAGGTAGCGATCCCCGTCGCGGTATTCAATGGTCGCGGCAATCGTCAGCACACCCCAGATCGCAGTGCCGTGGGTATGGACCACACCCTTCGGCAAGCCGGTGGTGCCGGAGGTGTACATGATGTAGAGCATGTCGTCATCGCGGCCGATCGGTTCCGGCTCGGTATCGGGCGCCGCGTCCCGGAAGGCCTGGTAGGACTGGGCGAAAGGGGTGAGCTCCCGTTGCCCGCATACCTGCAACCAGTGTTGAATCTCGGTCTTGTCGCCGCGCCGGTAGAGCTCGGCGACGGTATCGATAAACTCCTCGCCAAAAACCAGCCACCGAGTGCCGCTGTCTTTGAGGATGAACTCCAGTTCATCGGCCACCAATCGCCAGTTGAGCGGCACCACCACGGCACCGATCTTGGCCAGCGCGAAGAAAGATTCAATGAACTCCGCACTATTCATCAGCAGCAATCCCACGCGCTCGCCGGGACGCACACCGCCGGCGCGCAAAGCGTTGGCCAGGCGGTTACAGCGCGCATTGAGCTCGGCGAAGGTCAGGCGCAAGTCGGAGTGACTGTCGACAAAAGCCTCGCGGTCGGGATTGAGAAACGCCCGCTTGGCGAGTAACAGGCCGAGATTGTTATCCATGGTATGCCCCCCAAAAAGTTACTATCGATTTCATTCTCTACGATCCACCCACAACTGCAAATAGCGCACGGCATCCCCGAAATCGCCGCGATTGCCTTCACCGGCGCCCTGGGGCAAGGTGACGACCCCGCACCGGTAGCGGCGGGAAGCGTCTCAGCCCCTCACTGGAGCCACGTTCGATGATGCCTCGCAGGCCCCTGTTTCGCACGACGGACGACTGCGATCGAGGGCCCGGGTGAGCGCGCGCCTGCGCAGCCTGATCGGGCTGCATCTGGCCATGGTCCTGGGCGGAGCCACCGCGCTTTTTGCCAAGCTCATTCCGCTGCCGGCCACCGCCATCACCGCCTGGCGCAGTGTGGTCGCCGTGCTGGTGCTGGGCGCGGTGCTGGCGCTCAGCCGCCAGTCGGTGCGCCTGTCACGGCCGGGCGATTACGGCATCGCCCTCGTACTCGGCGTGCTCTTCGCCCTGCACTGGGCCACCTATTTCCACGCCATCCAGGTGTCCAGCGTCGCGGTAGCGATCACCGCACTTTTTACCTTCCCGGTCATCACCGTGCTGCTCGAACCCCTGCTCGACGGCACGCGTCCCAGCCGCACGGATCTGCTTGCCGCGGTTCTGGTGCTCTGCGGGGTCTTGCTGATGGTGACGGACTATTCGCTGGCCGACGCCAATACCCAGGGAGTGCTCTGGGGTCTACTGTCCGCCGTGCTCTATGCCTGCCGCAACGTGCTGCAACGACGGCACTTCATTCACTACCCGGGCAAGGTCGCGATCTTCTGGCAACTGTTGGTCGTGATCCTGGTGATGGCGCCCTTCGCCAGCAAAGTAACCGCCCCGAATCGCGAACAATGGGGGCTGTTGGTCGTATTGGGCATCTTCTTCACCGCCCTGCCACACACCTTGCTGGCGTTCAGCCTGGTGCATTTCCGAGCTGTCACCGTGGCCTTGATCAACTGTTTACAGGTGTTCTATGCGACCGCTTTTGCAGCTTGGGTTCTGGCCGAAACCCCGAACGCCGAAACCGCGCTGGGTGCAGTGCTGGTGGTAGGGGCCACCGCCTGGGAAACTCGCCGTGCACAGCGTGCAATCCGAAGCTAGCCCGCCGCCGCACAGGCCATGCGCCCGGACTTGCGATCGACACGAACCCGCTTTACCGTCCCACACTGCGGCACCCTACTGCACGTCGGATGAGACTGGGAGGGCGAAGGCATGCGCATCGCGATCATGGGGGCCGGCGGTATCGGTAGCTTCTACGCCGCGCGGCTCAGCCAGGCAGGCGCCAATGTCGCCCTGATTGCCCGGGGCGATCATCTCACCGCGATCCGCCGGCGAGGCCTGCACGTCGAGGGGCTGAATCCGCCGGTAGCGCCGCTGCGATTGCCGGCCACCGACCGACCGGCTGAACTCGCACCGGTGGATGTCGTGCTGCTATGCACCAAGATGTACGACATCGAAGAGGCCGCCCGCGCCCTGCTACCGGCATTGCATGAGGAAAGCTTTGTTCTCACGCAACAAAACGGCGTCGAAGCCGGCGCCCTGATTCGCCCGATTCTGGGCACAGAACGGGTGATCGATGGCGTTTCCTATGTCTCCGGACATCTGCGGGCGCCGGGTGTGGTCCAGGTCCAAGGCGCGGTCGGCAACGCCATTGAATTCGGCGAGGCCGACAGCCGCCCCAGTGTGCGCACCCAAGATTTTGCGGCGCTCTGCGCCCGCGCCGGGATTACCGCCCGCGTGGTCGACGATATTGAGGCCGTGCTCTGGCACAAGTTCATCATCGCCGCCTCCTTCGCCGGAGTCATGGCGCTGACCCGCCTGCCAGTCGGCCAGGTGCGGCGAGATCCGCATACGCGGCGCCTGCTCGGAGCCGCCGTCGCCGAGGCCGAAGCGGTGGCTCACGCCCGAGGAGTCCAGGTTGCCGAGGGACTGGCGGGCAAGCTGTTTCGGTTTGCCGATGCCCTCCCCGCCGAACTCACCGCATCGATGCTCGAGGATCTGCAGCATGGTCGCCGTCTGGAAGTCGCCTGGTTGTCGGGCGCCGTGGAGCGGTTGGGTCACGAGGTTGGCATCGAAACCCCCGTGCATACCACCATCTACGCCGGGCTGAAACTGCACGCCGCGGGCACACCGGCACACTGATGACAACAGACTCACCTAGCGCGATGGATCATCTCTCGATACGCTGGGCTTCTGGATGATCCCCTAGGCGGGTCACACCGCCTGACCCACTGCTCGATCGAGGAGACTTGCGTGAGCGACCACCATCCCCTGACGCACCGGGCCCTGGCCAAGCTGTCCCGCGCCGTGTACGAAAAATTCGGCGATGAAGCCCTGCCGCTGGTCACCCAGGTATGGCACGAAATGGGAATCAAGGCCGGCAAGCGGATTCAGACCCAAAAGGGCATCTCGACCTTCCGCGAAGCCGCCGACGACCACGTGCAGATGGTCCTCGGCTTTGGGGATGTCTACGATTTCTGCACCGTGACCGACACGCTTTACCACGCCCGGACCCGTCCGGGCACGCCCTGCGACGTGGGCCTGGAAAACGCCGGCGCCCCCGCGTGCCATGCTTGCATGGCGGTCAACAAGTCCCAGTTAGAAACCATTTGCGGCGCCTCGGTGGACATGGAGGTGCCCCGCTCCCGGGCCATGGGAGACGATTGCTGCGAGGTGAAATACATCCTCCGAGCGGCGGGCTGAACGCAGCTCGTGAAGCCTAGGCTGACCCCGGATTCTTGAATGCCACTGGCGCCGGCGCAACAACCGGGTTGATCACGCGTTTAGGCGCTGCACCGGAATCGCGATCGCACGAGGAGGACCTATCGTGAATGACACGCCGCCCAACGACTCACGGTCAGTGCAAACCTATGGTGTCGGCGATGCGTCGTTCCGCGCCGCCGGCGGCGTCGAGGGGCTGCGACGCCTAGTGGCGGACTTCTATCGGTTGATGAACGCTCTTCCCGAGGCGGCCGCCCTACGTGCCATGCACCCCGACGACCTCACGGAAGCCGCCGACAAGCTGCACCGCTTTCTGTGTGGCTGGCTGGGCGGGCCCAAGCTCTATCGCGAGAAATATGGCGCCATCCACATTCCCTCCGCTCACGCGCACCTAGCCATTGGCGAAGCCGAGCGCGACGCCTGGCTGCAGTGCATGGCCACAGCACTGGACCGGCAGGGTTACCCGCAGGATTTCCGCGACTATCTGCTTCACGCGCTGTTCCGCCCTGCCGAAGCCTGTCGACGCGCCGCGCAGCACCCAGACGTACCCGTCAACCGGACGCCCTGAAAACCCTCCCCGGGGTGCGCTGGATCAACTCGACCCGGCGGCAGATGAGTATATTGCCGAGGCAAAGCCCGTCGGCACGTGGAGCCCCCAAGGGCCGCTCACGCGCGGCACTGCTTACCGCCGCACCGGACCTGTCTCCGGCCACGCCGGCCGGCCACCGACGGCATCAACGAACCCTTTTCTGACTGGCCTTGCGAGGTAGACCCATGTCCCATCAATACGATGCCATCATCATCGGCGCCGGCATTGCCGGCATGTATCAGCTCTACAAGCTGCGCGAGCTGGGGATGTCGGTGAGCGTCTACGAGACAGGCGACGGCGTCGGCGGCACCTGGTATTGGAACAAATACCCCGGCTGCCGTTTCGATTCCGAGAGCTACACCTACGGTTATTCCTGGTCCGACGAAGTGCTACAGGAATGGAACTGGAGCGAACGCTTCGCGGCCCAACCGGAAACCGAACGCTATTTGAATTTTGTCGCCGACAAATTCGATCTGCGCCGCGATATCCAGTTCAACAGCCGCGTGGTACGAGCCACCTATCAGGAAGCGGACAACCAGTGGGAGGTGGAACTCGAGGATGGCAGCACGGCGCGCGCCGAGTTGCTCATCTCCGCCACCGGTCCCCTCAATGCCTACACGCTACCGCGCATTCCCGGTATCGACAGCTTTCAGGGCGAGTGGGCGCATACCGCCCGTTATCCCAGGAATGGATTTGGGGGCCGCGGCAACGACTTCAGCGGCAAGCGGGTCGGGGTGATCGGTACCGGAGCGACCGGGGTGCAGGTCATCCAGGAGGTCGCCAAGACCGCGGACTCCCTGACCGTCTTTCAGCTCGCCCCCGAGTGGTGTGCACCGCTGAAAAATGGCCCCCTCAGCAAGGCCGAGATGGACGATATCAAAGCGAACTACCGGCGGATCTTCGCGGAGTGCAACGAGACTTTCGGCGCCTTTCACCACAAGTTCGATCCGCGATCCGCCCTCGAGGTCCCTGCCGAGGAGCGCGACGCGTTTTTCGAGAAGAAATACGAAGAGCCTGGGTTTGGCATCTGGCTGGCAAACTTCCGCGACATCATGACCGATCGTGCAGCCAATGACCTGATCACGGAATTCATCGCCAAAAAAATCCGTCAGCGCGTGAAGGATCCCAAGACCGCGGAAGCCCTGATTCCGAAGGATCACGGCTTCGGTACCCGTCGGGTGCCCATGGAAACCCATTATTACGAGGTCTACAACCAGGACAACGTCGAACTGGTCAACCTCAAGGAAACGCCGATCGAAGCGATCGTGCCGGAAGGTGTGCGATGCAGCGACCGGCTGCACAAATTGGACATCATTATCTATGCCACCGGATTCGATGCCGTCACCGGTTCGCTCAGGCGTATCGACATCACCGGCAAAGAGGGGCTCAAGCTGACCGACAAGTGGGCCAACGGCCCACGCACCCTGCTCGGCATGCAAACCACGGGTTTCCCCAATCTATTTACCTTGGTGGGCCCGCACAATGGCGCCACCTTCTGCAACATTCCCCGCTGCATCGAGCAGAATGTGGAGTGGGTGACCGATCTGATCCGTTATATGAAAGACCGAGACCTGCATCGTATCGAGCCGACCCCGGAAGCCGAAGAGGCCTGGACTCAGCATGTGGACGATACCGCGGCCAGAACGCTGTTCCCCACCGCAGATTCCTGGTTCATGGGCGTCAACCTCAATGATCCCACCAAGCAGCGGACCTTCCTGTTGTACGCTGGCGGTCAACAAGACTATCGGGCGCGGGCCGATGCGATCGCGGCCAAGGGTTACGCAGGATTTTCACTCGCTTGAACGGGCGAGCGATGGCGTTGCGGTGGTCCGCGGCACGGCCGGCCACCGCAACCTCCAGGGCGCTGGTTGCAGACACGCCGGCGCCCCATTATCGTTCTAGCCGCTGCCTTCCACTGGTTCACCGCCACCCACCATGTTCCATCGCATCGCCAGACGGCAGCGCTCCAGATACCACGCGGAATATGCCGTGCCACGGCGCGTTCTGGCAGGATTCCTCGCCTGTCTGGCCATGCCGGCCGCTGCGTCACCCGCCCTCCCGGCACCCCCACCGCTGGAGCGCAATCACTACCAGCGCATCAGCACCTCGGCCGAAATCAGCGCCGATCTAGCCGGGCTCGCGGACGCCAGTGGGCTGGCACGCCGGGAAACACTGGGGCATTCGCGCCAGGGGCGTGCACTCGAGGCTTTGATTCTCGGCGATCCCGACGCCGACTCCCGGACGCGGGTGCTCATCGTCGGCTCCCAACATGGCGCCAGCGAGCCGGTGCCCGCCGAAGCCCTACTGGCCATCGCGCGACGGATACTGTGGGGAGACCTGCGCGCCCTGCTCGGGGAACTACAACTGATACTGATTCCCAACGCCAACCCCGACGGCCGCGATCTCGGCCGCCGCGCCAATGCCGCCGGCGTCAATATCAATACCGACTTTGTTCGCGCACGCGAGCCCGAAACCCAGGCGCTGCTCCAGGCCCTGACGCGCTATGAACCTCACGCCGTAGTGGACAGCCACGAATCGGCCGTGCTCAAGCGTAAATCCTTGGGTGCCACCGGCTGGCTCACCGACTTTGAGATGCAATACGAATGCGCCAACCATCCGGCCGTGTCGCCCCCGCTAGCGGCGCTGTGCACCGACATCCTGATGCCAGCGCTTCTTCAGGCCGCCAGCCTGCGCGGCTATCAGGCCAACCGGTACATCGGCGAAATCACCCGCTTGGGGCAACCCATTACCAACGGCGGTTTCTCTCTGCGCAATTTTCGTAATGCCTCCGGCGTCCAGCATCGACTATCGCTGTTACTGGAGACACGCCTCGATTCCAGCGAAGGGCAATACCCCAGCTGGCAGAATGTCGTCCAACGACAGGCGCGACAGGCGCATGCCCTGGAAGATATTCTCTGGACGCTGCGCGACCAGCGAAAACTCCTCCTTCAGCGGGTGGGCACGCCCCCCTCGGGGCCCTTTCCGCTGTCTGCAGACTATGTACGCGACCGCGCGCAACCCTGGATCGATATCAGACTGCGCCGCCGCGACAACGGGGCCTTGGTCTGGCACCGCTTTCCCAATCATCGGGAGGTCGCCTCGGGACCGCAGATCATCCCGCCGGACGCTTATCTGATCGCGACCGAACAACCATGGCTGCGTCCGGTGCTCGACGCCCATGGCATCGCATACGAGCAATTACCCGCCCCGCGCAGGCTATTCCCTGCCGCAGATTCCGAGGCCAGCTCGCTGCTGGCCCCGGCCGGGAGCCTGCTTGTCGATCTCAATCAACGTCGCGGCCGACACGCCGTGTTATTGCTCGATACACGCTCCCGGGACGGCCTGTTTCAGTACCCGGAGTTTGCCGCACTGCTCGCCGGGAACAAGCCGCCACCGGCGCTGCCGGTACAGTTATCGCCCGCGCGACCCAAGGCTAACCGCTAGCCCGTCAATCCACCGCGACCGTGATCTGGCGCGGTGTACTACGCTGCGCCTTGGGCAACTCGATACGCAATACCCCGTTGCGATAATTTGCCTTGGCCTTTTCTGCCAGTACCTGCGTGGGCAGCGGCACGACACGCCGGAAGCTACCGTAAGCGCATTGCAACAACCGATAACGCCCTTCGGAGCTTTCGTTTTCGAAACGCTTTTCACCGGAGACGATCAGCACATCGTCTTGTACCTCGATATGGAAATGCTCCTTGTCCATACCGGGGATTTCCACACGTACGATCAGCCGACTTTCATCTTCAAACAGATCGCCGCCCAGCAGGGACCAACTTTGAGAGGGCCAGTAGAAGCCATCGTCGACGCGCCCCTTGTCCGGTAAGCCGCTCTCCTCTCCAGGACGGAATCGGGTCAGCGCACCCACCGTGCCGGCGCGCAGCCGATGCCAACCTTCCGCCATAGAATCCCAAATGTTCGCAAACCCGTGCTTGACGTCATCGATCTTCATGACATTCCTCCTGCGTCCCGCCTGGGACAATGAGCAATGGGAAACGGCGACCGGGCTCCTGTCGGAGCCCGGCAATTACCCCCTGACTTCGATCTTCCGGGGTTGCGCGTGTTCCGCTTTGGGAATGCGCAGCTTCAACACGCCCTGGTGGAGTTCGGCGGTAACCTTCTCGGTATCCAGCTCCCGCGAAAGGGTGAATACGCGCCGATAGTGCGGGACCGTAATCTCGGCGTGCTTGGCCTCGAGACCTTCAGGCAACTCGACCTCGGCAACGCCTTCGATCGTCAATGTATCCGTATCGATCTGCAAATCCAGTTTGTCGCGAGACACTCCGGGCAGATCGGCATACAGCGTGATCCCGGCCCCATCCTCGATGACATCCACCGGTGGCAGCAACGCCGTTGCGGTCGCCGCTTCACGGCGCTCCGAGTTGCGGGGGGTGACATTGGTGTGCTCGTTCATCAGGGTCTCCTCCTACAGAACAAGGTTCGAGCGTTCACTGCACAGCGATACGGCGAGGCAAAGCCTCGGCACGACGTTTCACACACACGTGTAGGACGCCATTTTTGTAGTCCGCGCTGACACTTTCTGGATCGATATCGTCGGGCAGACTGACCGCGCGCCGAAAACGACCGGAAAAGCGTTCGCTGATATGGACGACACTTTTCTCCCCATCGCTCGGCAGCGCGGAGGCGCGCTCACCGGAAATGCTGAGCGTGCCGCGCTCCAAATCCACTTCGATACTGCTCGGCTCGAGGCCGGGAACATAGGCATAGAGTTCTATCGATTGCGGCGTACTGCCGACATTGACCGCCGGAAATCCGCCACGGCCGGCACCGCGAATGCTGGGCCCGCCTTCAAAGGCCTGCTGCAGTTCGCGGTGCAAGCGCTCCAGATCACCAAACATGTCGCGAGAGAGGAAGGAAAAAGCCATTGTTGGATCCTCCGATTTTCTCGAGGTTGTGCCAGGGGTTATCCGATGTCGTACCATCGGGGTCGCCTACCCGGCGCCCCGACGATAGATATTGTGGGGTCCAAACAAATTTCAAGAACTTGACTTCCCTCAACCCGACCCCATTGCATAGAGTCGAAACTCCGGCGCAGACCGGGCAACACCAAAGCCACAGCAGAGGTCCGCAACGGTGGAATTCAAGGACTACTATCACGTGCTGGGCGTCACCCGGGATGCCAGCGCCGACGAAATCAAAAAGGCCTTTCGCAAACTGGCGCGCAAGTACCACCCGGATGTTTCCAAGGAGGCCGACGCCGAACAACGCATGAAAGCGGTCAATGAGGCCTACACGGTACTCTCGGATCCGGAAAAACGTGCGGCGTACGATCAACTAGGTCGGCATTATCGAGAGGGCGAAGAGTTCCGACCGCCGCCGGATTGGGATGCCGGATTCGAATTCACCGGGGCGGGTTTCTCCGATGCGCAGACAGCAGATTTCAGTGACTTTTTTTCCGAGCTGTTCGGCCACATGGGACGCCGGGGCGGATTTCGCCAAAGTGGTAACTTTCAAGCCCGCGGCGAAGATCACCACGCCCGAATCCTGCTCGACCTGGAGGCCGCCTATCGGGGCGATACCCGGACCGTTACCCTCCGCGCGCCGCGACTCGATGCCGAGGGCCGCGTCATACTCGCCGACCACAACCTCAATGTTCGCATCCCCCGGGGCGTTCGGGATGGCCAAGTGATCCGTTTGGCCGGCCAGGGCGGGCCGGGGACCGGCGGCGGGCCAGCGGGGGATCTCTTTCTCGAAGTCCACTTCGCCCCCCACCCCCGCTACCGCGTCGAGGGTCGTGACGTCCATGCCAAACTACCCGTAGCACCCTGGGAGGCCGCGCTCGGCGCCACCGTCAAGACCCGAGTCCCTGACGGTAACGTCGAAGTCCGGGTGCCCCCGGGATCCAGCGGCGGGCGTCAGCTCCGGCTGCGCGGCCGCGGCATCCCGGGAAACCCACCGGGAGATCTGTATCTGGAGCTAGAGATCCGTTTGCCCCCGGCCGACAGCCCTCGCGCCCGGGAACTGTATGAGACCATGGCCCGCGAACTCGCATTTGACCCGAGAAAGACCTCTGGAGGCTGATTCATGACCGAAAAACACGCCGTCCAGCTTATTGAGGATGCCGTTCTTTCCCTGGAGGAAGTGGCCGCAGGTTGCCGGGTCGAGATCGACTGGGTGATCGCTCGGGTACGCGATGAAGTGTTGGAGACGCCCGTGGGCGGCGATCCTTACCGTTGGTCGTTCACCGGTACCGACCTGCTGCGTCTACGCCGTATCCATGCGCTGGAGAGGGACTTCGAGGCGGATCCGATGCTGGCCGCCATGGTAGTCGATTTGATCGAAGAGCTGGCCAAACTGCGCGCCCGTCTGCAGCGAGCCGGCCTCGACACCGATTGACCGGGAGCGAAATCCGCGTGCGTCTACGCCGAACACGATACCTGTCTCTGATCGCTACCGCCGCGATATTGCTGTTGTCGCTGGGCGCCGGATGGGTGAATCCTATTCCGCCGAGCGCAGCTGCCTCGCCGGATCCCCGGCCGGTCGCCCCCCGCGGGGCCTTTTCGGCGGAAGAGGCCGCAACCATCGCGCTCTTTGAAAGCGCCCGCACTTCGGTCACGTTCATTACCACGCGTCAACGCGTACGGGATTTCTGGTCCCGTAATGTACTCTCGGTTCCGCAGGGAACAGGCTCCGGATTTATCTGGGACGAACTCGGTCACGTAGTCACCAACTACCATGTGATCAGCGGCGCCTCCGAAGCCTGGGTCCGACTTGCCGACAGCAGTGATCACCGCGCGCGACTGGTCGGCGCCAGTCCAGCCCACGATCTCGCGGTACTGCGCATTGATGTCGCCGATCGAGCCCCTCCCGCCCTACCCATCGGCACGAGCGCCGATCTTCGGGTGGGGCAAAAGGTATTCGCCATCGGCAATCCCTTTGGCCTCGACTGGACGCTCACGACCGGCGTCGTCTCGGCGCTCGATCGTTCACTGCCCGGCCAGGGAGAGCGACTCGTGCGGCACCTCATCCAAACCGACGCAGCCATCAACCCGGGAAATTCCGGCGGTCCGCTGCTGGACTCTTCCGGCCGCCTGATCGGGATCAATACCGCGATCTACAGTCCCAGCGGAGCCAGCGCGGGAATCGGTTTCGCCGTGCCAGTGGACACCCTCAATCGGGTGGTGCCACAACTGATCGCCTTTGGCAGCTATCAGCGCCCGACGCTGGGGGTCGAGGTAGACGAAGACTGGAATCGGCGACTGCAATACGCCTTTGGCGTGCGCGGCGTCGTGGTACTTTCCGTACAGCCCGGCAGCGGCGCCGAACGCGCGGGCATTCGGGGCGTCACCGTACAGCGCGATGGCAGTATTCTGCCAGGCGACATCATCGTCGCTGTCGCGGGCAAAAAAACCCGGTCGGTAGCCGATTTGATCGGCCATTTGGACGAGCTCGAGATCGGTCGCCGGGTTCCGGTCACCCTGATCCGCAACGACGAGCGCATTGAAGTCTCGGTGGTCCTCCAAGCCAACAGTAGCTGAACCGCATCCTGGGGCATGCATACGGGTGCGGGGAGCCACCACTCGACCAACGGTGCCCCCGCGCCACGCCCGGCGGGTCGAGCGCCCACCAGCCTCCATGACCGCCTTGCACCCCTCGTTTCCGGCCTGGGCCGAGGATCAGCAAGATATCCGCTATCCGGTCGGCGGCAGCCCTCACACCGGCCGTTACGGTCTGGTAGCACAGGTTACCCATTAGGAAAACCCGCGCTGCCGCCCTTATACTGATGACCAATTTCAGTTCCGTGGATCGGCCGCCGACTGCGCCATCGACGGAGCGCCCCTACGGCACCCAGAATTTAGACTTTTCCGTTCCACACTATGAGGTATCCCCCATGGCAGAAGCACAAGCCAAGGCCAAGCCCAAGACCACGCAGAGTGTCGCGCGGCTGAGCGCCTTCGATCCGGACTACGTGAGCGAAAAGCCGCAGTCCTATTACGATGAGATCAAGCGGAGATTCGCCGAGGAAAGAGATCTTCGTCTGAAGTACCGTCCCGAGGGCACCGCGCAATACACCTCGGATTTCGAGGGCGAGCTGGCCCGCTTCGGAGAAGACCCCTATGGCGGTGATTTCAAGCCTCGCCCCGTGCTCAACGATACCGTAGAGGTCCTGTTCACCGGTGGCGGCTTTTCGGCCCTGTTGGCGAGCGCCAAACTCCGAGAGTATGGCATCGACAGCATCCGGATCGTCGAGCGCGGCGCGGACGTCGGTGGCACTTGGTACTGGAACCGCTATCCTGGAGCCGCCTGCGATGTCCCCTCCTACGACTACCTGCCTCTACTCGATGAGCTGCAGTATGTGCCCAAACGCCGCTACGCCCGTGCCCCGGAGATCTTCCAACATTGCAAGCGCATTGCCGAGTACTACAACCTTTACGAACTCGCCGTATTCCAAACGACGGTAACCGCCACGGTCTGGGATCACGAAGAACAGCTCTGGCACGTGCGCACCGATCGGGGGGACCACATGAAGGCGCGCTTCGTGGTGTGTGCCAACGGGCCCATGGCCAAACCCAAGCTCTCCAAGATCCAAGGGATCCCGCGTTTTAAGGGCCATTGCTTCCACAGCTCACGCTGGGACTACGACTATACCGGCATCGATTTGGAGAAGCTGGCCGACAAGCGCGTGGCGATCATCGGTACCGGCGCTACCGCAGTGCAAATCATTCCAGAAGTGGCTAAGACCGCTCGCCAACTCTACGTCTTCCAGCGCACGCCCTCCTGCATCGACATCCGCAACGACTGGGAAACCGATCCCGAATGGGCGCGCAAGCTACAACCCGGCTGGCAGAAGGCCCGCCGGCAGCGCGCCATCGAGCAATCCGATCCGCACCTGAGCGCACGGGCGCAGAACTCCGGTCTATCTCGGGAGGAAAAGATCCGGCGTCAGGAAAATGCCAATATCGACTATGTCATGCGCTTGCATCGACGAATCGAGGAAGTCGTGCAGGATCCGGCGACGGCGGAATCCCTGAAGCCCTGGTACATGTACATGTGCAAGCGGCCGACCTTCCACGATGAGTTCCTGGACACCTTTAACCGCCCCAATGTGACCTTGGTGGATACGCGCGGTAGAGGCGTAACCGAAATCGGTACCCATGGGCCCATTTTCGACGGCCAAGAATACGAGGTCGATCTCATCGTTTACTGTACGGGTTTCGAGGTTCAAAAAACGGGCATCTACAACCAGATCATCGGCGCCGATGGTGTCGAACTGAACGACAAATACAAAGACGGCATCCGTACCCTACTCGGGATACATTCGCACAACTATCCCAATCTCTTCATCATGGCCGGCTATCAGGCGTCGTTTCAGTTCAATATTACCGATGTGTTGCAAGTCCAAGGTGACCACATTGCCGCTTGCATCCACTACACCCGATCACAGGGTTACAAGACCGTTGACGTCACCCCGGAAATGGAAGAATGGTGGGTACAGGAAGTCATCAACTTTCGCGGCAAGACGGATCGCAATAAAGAGTGCACGCCGGGCTATTACAACTTTGAAGGCGAGTTCAATCGACGCCAGGACGGCACCTACAACGGGGGATTCAAGCGCTACATCGATCTGGCGCTCGAGGTCCAGGCCGATATGGAAAAGCATTTCGTTTTCGGTAGATGATAGAGGCCTTTCGCCGCACCGGTCCCGGGCGGCGATGCGCGCGCAAGCGCGCGGCGACAAAAACGATTATTGAATAGCGATACATTTCAGGGGACTACCATGACTGCAACTGCGCTAGACAACGTGCTCGATTATCCCGAGCCTCAGGTTACGCACGACATTGACTATCAAACCGTCATCATCGGATCCGGGCTGTCCGGAATCGGTGCGGCGATCCGAATGATCCGCGAAGGCCTGGGGGACTTCGTCATCTTAGAAAAAGCCAACGACATCGGCGGCACCTGGCGTGACAATACCTATCCCGGCCTGGCCGTCGATATTCCGTCGCTCAGCTATTCCTTCTCGTTTGAGCAGAACCCCTACTGGTCGAGCCTGTACGCCCCTGGACCCGAAATGAAGGCCTACGTGGATCACTGTGCCACCAAGTACGGCGTCCGCCCCCATATGCGCTATGGACAGGAAGTCCAAGAAGCCATTTACGACGAGCAGCGCAATATCTGGATTACTCGCACCAAAAAGGGTGACGTGTTCCGGTCGCGCTACCTGGTCAGTGCCACTGGATTCCTCACCCTGCCCAAGCTGCCGGATATCCCAGGGATCGAGCGCTTTTCCGGCAAGGTGATGCACACTTCCCGCTGGGATCACGACTATGATCTCTCTGGCAAGCGCGTGGGTTTTATCGGCACGGGCGCAACGGCCATTCAAGCCATTCCCGAGATCGTCGACCAGGTCGCTACCCTCGACGTCTATCAGCGAACGCCGATTTGGCTGTTGCCCAAAAAGGAGATGCCCTTCAGTCCGCGCCTGCAACGGGCATTCGCCAAGGTGCCCGGCCTGCAGTGGCTGGCCCGCCAGGCAACCATCTTCTTCACCGATATCGTCATGATCAACCTGTTGGTTTTCAACAAATACTTCGGCTTTGCCGGCAAGAAACTCGAGAAAATCTGTATCGATCATATCCGCAACCAGGTCGAGGATCCCGCCACGCAGGAAGCACTGACTCCGAGTTATGATTTCGGCTGTAAACGACCGAGCTTTACGAGCAAGTTCTACCCTGTTTTTAATCGCGAAAATGTGTCTTTGGTCACCAACCCGATCCAGGAAATCACCGAAAACGCGATCGTCACCCAGGATGGCACCGTGCGTGAAATCGACACGCTCATCTGTGCCACCGGCTTCGAGGTGTTTCAAAAAGGGAGTGTTCCAACCTATCGACTAGTCGGCAAAAATGGCCTGGACGTCAGCGAGTTTTGGGAGCAAAACCGATACCAAGCCTTCATGGGAGCCACGGTACCCAATTTCCCCAATTTCTTTATGATGTTCGGGCCTTACAGTGTGTGCACGGCCTCTTGGTTCGGCATGATCGACACCCAGTCGAAGCATTTGGTTCGCTGCCTGAAGGCGGCACAGCGTCGCCAGGCGAACTATATCGAAGTCAAAAAATCCGCCAGCGACCGTGATTTCGAAAAAATCAAGCGGCGGACCAAATACACTATCTTTAAGGCCGGGAACTGTGGGACCTCCAACAGCTACTACTTTGACCGGCATGGTGACAGCCCAACCATTCGCCCGACGCTAGGGCCCGTGCATTGGCTAGCCAGCCGACTTTTTCGCATGGACAACTACATTTTCGACAAGAAGTAACCCGCGACGGCGGCCGGGTCGGTCCCGGTCGCCTCTGGGCTCACCCCGGGCGCGGGCTGCCCCGCGCCAAGAGGCCCGTCACATCCACCCCCGCCGGCAAGTCTCCGTACAAATGCCCTGTACCGTCCAATCGAGTACGAATAAACGCCTCGGCGACGGCATCATTGCCGGTCCGTAATAACAGACTGGCCTGCAGGGTCAGCGCCAGGCCTTGCACCAACCCGCGAGCCCTCGACTCCCGCTCGGAACCTGCGGCCAACAGCTGCTTGACATCGGCCACCGCCCGATCGAGCCGTGGCTCGTCGCCTGCTGTCGAATCCAGCTCGGCAAGCCAGGCATCAATGGCGGCGGGCGACTTGTCGAGCACCCGGAGCACATCGAGCGCCTGGATATTTCCGGCTCCCTCCCAGATGGCGTTGATGGGGGCGTCGCGATACAGTCGAGCGGCGATGAACTCCTCGATGACGCCATTGCCCCCAAGACACTCCATGGCTTCATAGACATGACCGGGGGTACGCTTGCATACCCAATACTTGCCAACCGGCAACCCCAGGCGCAACAACAGCCGCTCGGACTCGACGTCTGGGTGATCGAGGGCCCGCGCCAAGCGCAACGCTAGCGCCACGGAACCCTCCACTTCCAACTGCAAATCAGCCAGCACACTGCGCATCAATGGTTGGTGAATGAGCGCCGCACCGAAGGCGCTGCGGTGCATGGCATGGTGCACCGCATGGCTCGTGGCCAGACGCTGGGCGGCGGCCGAGTTGACGATGCAATCGAACCGCGTCAAGGCGACCATCTCCAAAATCGTCGCCACGCCACGTCCTTCGTCACCGATCATCCAACCCAAGGCACCGTGCAGCTCGACTTCCGAAGACGCATTCGCGACATTGCCGACCTTATCCTTGAGTCGCTGTAGCCGCAGGGCATTGCGACTGCCGTCGGCTTGCCAGCGTGGCACGAGGAAACAAGACAAACCCGCCGGCGCTTGGGCGAGCATGAGGAAGGCATCGCACATCGGTGCCGACAGAAACCATTTATGTCCGACCAAACTGTGCGGCTCACCACTGCCCCGGGCACCAAGTGGCTGTGCGCTGGTGGTATTGGCGCGGACATCGGACCCGCCCTGCTTCTCGGTCATGCCCATCCCGATCGTCAGTGCGGTCTTCCGCGCCGCCGGTCGATCATGGGGATCGTAACCCTGGGCGAGCACGCCCGGCAGCCAGTGTGCGGCCACCGCGGAGTCCGCCCGCAACGCCGGCACGGCGGCAAAAGTCATGGTCAGGGGACAACAGTGGCCGGACTCCACTTGCCCTTGCAGATAGCACGCCGCCGCGCGCGCGACATGCGCACCCGGACCCGGGTGGGTCCACACGCGAGAATGCAACCCGGCCTCGAAGGCCAATCGCATTAAATGATGGTAGGCCGGATGGTAACGGACCTGATCGATGCGATGACCCTGGCGATCGTGGGTGAAGAGCTCCGGCTTATGTCGATTGGCGAAGAAGCCCCACTCGATGACTTCGGCACTGCCACATCGGCCGCCATGGGCGCGAAGCTCGGCCTCTGCCCAGCCGGCACCCTCGCGGCGGACCCCTTCGCTGAGCGCTGGGTCACCATCGTACAGATTGTAGTCTTCCAAGGCGGGCGTTTGATTGAAAACCCGGTGGGTGCGGTCCAGAGACTCGATCACAGAATCAGGGGGCAGGTTCATAGCTGACTCCTGTTGTCGCCAGCCGGCGCGGCTGACCGAAGCAGTCTAGCGCTCCCTGGAACTCCGCGTCATCCCGGCGGCCGTGTTTGCGGGCAACGGCGCCTCGGGCAAACACCAATCGATCGGCGCCTGGCCCTGCGCCTGCAACCAGCTGTTGGTCCGGGAGAACGGTCGGCTGCCGAAAAAACCGCGATGCGCGGAGAGGGGTGAGGGGTGCGGCGCCTTGATCACCAAGTGTTTGCGGGTATCGATAAAGGCCCCTTTGCGCTGGGCATAGCTACCCCAAAGGATGAACACCAACCCGGCACGCTCAGCGTCAAGTAGCGCAATGGTCCGGTCAGTGAAAGCCTCCCACCCTCGTCCCTGGTGGGACCCGGCGCGTCCCTGCTCCACCGTCAAGGTGGCGTTCAGCAGGAGCACCCCTTGCTCCGCCCAGTAGTGCAAACATCCATGCCGCGGAGGCGGAATACCGAGATCGCTGTGCAGTTCGCGGTAGATATTCGCTAGCGACGGCGGGATGGCAATGCCCGCTGGCACCGAAAAGCACAGACCGTGCGCTTGACCCGGGCCGTGATAGGGATCCTGCCCCAGGATCACCACCTTAACGGCGTCAAAAGGGGTACTGTCGTAGGCAGCAAACCAGCGGTCAGCCGCCGGATAAATCACCTTCCCAGCGCGGCGTTGGGCGATCAAAAAAGCGCGCAGTTCCCCCATATAGGGCTGGTCAAATTCCGCTTCTAGCCGGCCCAGCCAGGAGGGATGTAGGCGGATGCGGCCAAGCTCCGCCATCTCGATCAGCCCTCGCGCTCCGGTCGCAGGTGCGGAAACAACAGTACGTCGCGAATCGATGGGGAATCGGTAAGCAGCATCACCAAACGATCGATTCCGATGCCCTCTCCCGCTGTGGGAGGCAGCCCATACTCCAGGGCTCGAATATAGTCGGCATCAAAGTGCATGGCTTCGGCATCGCCCGCGTCTTTTTCTCGTACCTGCGCGAGAAAACGCTCCACCTGATCCTCGGGGTCGTTGAGCTCGGAAAAGCCGTTCGCTATCTCGCGGCCACCGACAAAAAACTCGAAACGATCGGTGACAAACGGGTTGGCGTCATTGCGCCGCGCCAGAGGCGATACCTCGGTCGGGTATTCAGTAATAAAGGTGGGCTGCTCCAATCGGCCCTCAACGGTCTTCTCGAAAATCTCGATCTGCAGCTTGCCCAATCCCCAGGAGTCCTTGCAGGGAATGCCCAGTTGCGCCGCGATTCGCCGGGTCGCCTCGATGTCGCCGAGCTCGGCAGCCGTCAACTGGGGATTACAATGCAAAATCGACTCGAGCACGGTCATGCGCTGAAACGGCTCGGCAAAATCGTAGTCCACGCCTTGGTAGTGCACCCGGCTCGTCCCCAGCACCTCGGTACAAAGTGCACGCAGCATTTGTTCCGTCAGGTCCATCAACTCCCGGTAATCGACGTAAGCTTGATAGAACTCCAGCATGGTGAATTCGGGATTGTGCCGAGTGGATAGCCCCTCGTTACGGAAGTTGCGGTTGATCTCATAGACTTTCTCGAAGCCGCCCACCACCAAGCGCTTGAGATAGAGCTCGGGCGCCACGCGCAGGAACATCTCTTGGTCCAGGGTATTGTGGTAGGTCACAAAAGGTCGTGCGGTGGCTCCCCCGGGGATCAGCTGCATCATCGGCGTCTCCACCTCCATGAAGCCGCGCTCGTTGAGGAAGTGGCGCAAGAAGTCGATGACCTTCGAGCGGCGCTGGAAAATTCGGCGCGACTCTTCATTAATGATCAAATCCACGTAACGCTGGCGGTACCGCTGCTCTCGGTCGGCAAGACCGTGATACTTCTCCGGCAATGGCCGCAGCGACTTGGTCAGTAGTGCATATTCCTGCATCAAGACATAGAGATCGCCGCGCCCCGACTTGTGCAGGGGGCCCCGCACCCCGACAAGATCGCCAATGTCCCACTGCCCCCAACGTTCGGCGATATCGCCCTGTACGGCTTTGTCGGCGTAAAGCTGAATGCGCCCGGACATGTCCTGCAGGACCAGGAACGGGCCGCGCTTGGCCATGATGCGCCCGGCCACACTCACCCAATGATCTCGCGCCTCGAGTTCTTCTTTGCTGAGCTCCCCGAAATCCTCTTGCAACTTGAGCGCAAAATCATCGCGCCGAAATTCGTTGGGGAAGGCTGGACCCTGTTCGCGCAGCCGGGCGAGCCGGGCGCGGCGCTCAGCAATTAGCTTGTTCTCTTCAGTGGGATCGGGAGTATCGCTCATCATAGGGTCTGTAATCAGAGGCCTGCCTTCAGGCTAGCTTCGATAAAGGGATCCAGCGCGCCATCCAGTACGCCCTGGGTATTGCGGGTCTCGATGCCGGTGCGCAGATCCTTGATGCGGGCGTCATCCAGGACATAGGACCGGATCTGGCTGCCCCAGCCGATATCGGACTTGCTGTCTTCTACGGCCTGTTGGCTTTCGCGGCGCTTCTGCATCTCCAGTTCGTAGAGCTTGGCGCGCAGCATCTGCCACGCTTTGTCGCGGTTTTGGTGTTGCGAGCGCTCGCTCTGGCACTGGACCACCACGCCACTCGGCATATGGGTCAGTCGTACCGCAGAGTCGGTCTTGTTGACGTGCTGACCGCCGGCGCCACTGGCCCGATAGGTATCCTCGCGAACATCGGACTTGCTCACCTCGATTTCGATACTATCGTCGACTTCCGGCGAGACGAAAACCGCCGCAAAGGAGGTATGGCGGCGGTTACCGGCATCAAAGGGTGATTTCCGCACCAACCGGTGAACCCCGGTCTCCGTACGCAGCCAGCCGAACGCATAGTCGCCCTGTACATGTACGGTCGCGCTCTTGACGCCAGCCACTTCTCCGGCGGAGACCTCTACCAGCTCAGTCTTGAAACCTTTGCGATCCGCCCACCGCAGGTACATGCGTAAAAGCATCTCCGCCCAATCTTGGGCTTCGGTGCCGCCGGATCCCGCCTGGATATCGAGATAGGCATTGTTGGGGTCGGCCTCGCCAGCAAACATGCGTCGGAACTCCAGTTCAGCCAACCGCTGCTCCAGACGCTCTACATCCTCGGCCACCACCGCCAGAGTCTCCTGATCCTCCTCCTCGGCGGCCAGTGTCACCAGCTCACCGGCATCGGCGAGGCCCTGCTCCAGCTCTTCGATGGTTTCCACTACCGTCGCCAGCGCGACCCGCTCTCGACCCAAAGCCTGCGCACGTTCGGGGACGTCCCAGATGCCAGCGTCGGCGAGTTCCAGCTCGACTTCGGTCAGACGCTCCTTCTTTTCTGCGTAGTCAAAGATACCCCCTGAGCACACGGGTGCGCGCGGCCAAGTCGTCGAGGGTAGTGCGAATTGGATTGACTTCGAGCATGGATGGCAAAGGGTCAGACGAAAAGGGGCGCTAGTCTAGCAGGCTGGAAAAAACGCTGCTGCATTGCGGACCTATCGCAGCTGATCACCGGAAGCTTCCCAGCAAGCTTTTGACCGCCGCGGGGAGATCCCCGGGAATCACCACAAGCTTGCTGTTTTCGGCACTCGCCATCTCCTGCAGCGCTGCCACATAGCGCTCCCCCAGCAGATAGAGCACCGGCAGCTCCTTGTCGCCAACCGCTTCGTTCACCAGTCGCAGCGCATTTTTGGTTCCGTCGGCCAGCACCACGGTGGCTTCCGCGTCCCGGCGCGACGCCTCCAGCCGGCCCTCGGCCTCCAGGATCGCGGCCTGCTTCTCGCCGTCGGCCCGCGTAACGGTCGCGCGCCGCTGCCGCTCCGCGGAGGCCTGCTCTTCCATCGCCCGCTGCATGGTTTCCGATGGCTTGATGTCCTGGATCTCGACGGTCTTCAGGGTGATGCCCCAGTCGGCGATATCGTCGGAAATACCCGCCTTCAGCTTGGCTTTAATCTGATCCCGGGAGGAAAGGGCATCGTCTAATGCCATTTCGCCAACGATGGCACGTAACGAAGTCTGGACCAGATTGCGGATCGCGATTTCATAGTCCTCGACGCCATAGACGGCCTTCTCTGGCGAAAGAATGTTGATATAGGCTACCGCGTTGGCAATGATCACTGCGTTGTCGCGGGTAATCACCTCCTGGGACGGAATATCCAGCACGATATCCTTGGTGGTGACCTTGTAGGCGATGTTGTCGATGTAGGGGATAATGAACTGCAGCCCCGGCGGCAAGGTGCTGTGATATTTGCCCAACCGCTGCACTACCCACTTACTGCCCTGAGGCACTTGACGTACGCCTTTGAAAAAAGTGACCGCGATGGCGACCAACAGCGCCCCGAGAATCCAAATGCTTTCCATAAGGGTTTTCCTTTAACGGCAGGGAGTGAAAAGGCAGGGGTTGACAGTAGCTGCCGCGGCCGCGCGGACTTAACCGGTACGAGCCACGACCAGGGTATTGCCCGAGAAGTCGCGGATTACCACGCGATCCCCAGGCGCCACCGCGTCGGCACAAATGAATTCCCATTCGTCGCTGCCCAATAGCGGCACGCTGAATCGGACCAGACCGCGACCACCCTCCGCCGGCACCCGAATCACTTGGCCGCTCTCGCCGATCAACGCTTCCCGGGCGATCCCGGCACGCGTGCGATCGGTCATCCGCGGCTTGAAACAGCGAAACCACACCACGGCCATCGCGGTAGAGGCGATCAACCAGATCAGCAATTGCGCGGCGAACGGCAAACCCGGCGCCGCCCACAAGAACAGCCCGACCACCAGCGCCCCGATGCCGAACCACAGCACCACGAAGCTGGTCAGAAAAATCTCCAGCACCACCAGCACGACGCCCAGCAGCAGCCAGTGCCAATACAACAGTTGCCACGCCACGTTCCGTCTCTCCGCTACCTGGCCGACCACACCACCGGCGCTAGACCAATGGTTGCCGGCACTATTTCAGAATCCACTGCTCGCGAATCTCGAGACCGCGGGCGGTCGCCACCACGTCAAACTCCACACGTTCGACACTGCGCCACAGCTGATCCACCGCATCATCCACGCCCTGTTGTAGGCTGGTCGGAGGGGCCACCTTCACGCCCACCGCCGCTGCAACTGCGTCGAGACGGTCGGTCAGCCTACCGTATACCGCACCGTCGTAGGCGACATGCAGCATGGGAGGGGGGAGTGCCCCGGTAGCCGCCAGCCAATCGTTGAGCTGCGCTCGCGCCTTCTCCCCCACGGCGATCCCGATCGCCTGTTCACCTACCGCGATATACGGCTGTCGGGCAACGGCCGGCAACACCGCACCGAAGGCGCCGAGAGCCACGGGCTGAGGCTCGTTGCCAGGACGCAGGTCCAGGCCCGCGAGCTGTGGCAAAAATCCTTGGGCGAGACCAATCAACCCATTGGGATTGGGGGACGCCAGCACCAGCGCTGCTTCCAGCTCCTCCGGCTCAGAACCCTCCCAGACCAACTCTTGGACAATCAGCCGAAAGCCGCGGAACCAGCCGGCCGCCATATAGAAAGGCGCCAGGCGGAGTGCCGCCCGGTCGGTGTTGAGCCCGGCGAGCCACTCGCACCGATAAGGCGCGGCCGCCACCGCGGCGGCGCGATTGCCGAGAAATGCGGCCAGTTTGTCCGGATGGACACCGATCCCGAACTCCAGTGGGTGCCGACTGGAATCGCCAAGTCCCGGGACTGGCGCGGCCAGCGCCTCCAGCTCTGCAGCCAGATCTGATCGCAACTCGATGACCGAACGCACCACCGCGCGATCGGAGGATAACCTGTGGTACCCGGAAACCACGCGCGGCAACGCCTCGGCCACAGTGACGAGCTCACGCTGGCAGGCCGGGGAAAGCAAAGCACCGATGCCGGTCGCCACACCGTCCCGACCCGGCGGCGAACGCAACAGACCTGCCAATCGACGGGTGTCAATCAGCAGGGTCCCATAAGGGCTCAGGCCGTATTCAGCATTCAGGGTTTCGAGTTCACCACTAGCGAGCAGACTGTGTGCGGGACGCTGTAGTCCAAACAATACGGCCAGGGGCGGCCCCTGCGGTCCGAAATCCAGGCTGGCCACCACGTGTCCAGACAGTACCGCAAAAATCAGTTCGGGGACGGAAACGTCTCTGGACGGCACCCGCCAATACGCCTGGCCAGCGACCTCCTCTACCGAGATCGACGCCCCTGCAGCATCCTGGATGCCCTCGATCGCTCGGCGAAAAGCCGCTTCGTCTCGCAATTCGGCACGCAGCACCGGCACCGTGCCAACGCCATACAGGGCGATCAGTCCGTCGCGCGCTATACCGAGTTCTTCCAGTCCCTCGGCCCCCAATCTGCCTTCCAGCAATTCGAGCAGCGGCAACAGCCGTCCCCCGGTTTCTCGCCCCAACCGACTGGCAGTGTCGTTACGCACATCGGCCAGCAAGCGGCTGTACAGCGCATGAAACGGCTCCAACAACGCAAACCAGGGCTCCGACACCCGAGTGGGAACACCTTCCAGATTGGCTATGACATAGGGCGTATCGGCGGGCACGAAGGCCAGCGGAGATTGCGCATCACGCTGCGATCCGCAGCCCACCGCCACCGATAATACGACGGCGATCATCATGGCGCGCATGAAATTCATCGTTGCTTCCTTGACCGGCATGGCTCGGCGCCCCAGCACCGCGAACTGCACCGCGGTACACCGACGGCACGTGCGGCTGCATCATAACCCGCCGCGACGGGACCGCGACGCGCAGGCATCACAGAAAATGCGGCAATACCCGCTCGGTGAGCAACAGAAAAGATTGATGACTCACCGGTGCACAGAGCAGATAGTCGAGCCCCACTTCCTCGCGCAACGCCTCGATCTGCGCCACGACCTGTTCGGGTGTGCCCTGGATCATCACCTGATCCACATAGCGGTCGACTGGCGCGCTCTCGGCCCCTGTACGCGACAAGCGGCCAGCATCGATCGCATCGCCCGCCTTCTCCTTGTGGGCATAGGCGCTGACGGTCCAGGCCGCGCCCTGGGCAGCAACGCGGCGCGCCTCAGCAGGGGTATCGGCGACCGCAATCAAGCGAGCCATTGGCAGATCGCGGCCTGCAGCGGTATGGCCGTGGCGGGCCAGCCCATCAAGATACAGCGCCCGTTTCACGCCGAGATCTGCGCGATCACAGTGCGGATCGAGGAGAATCGAATAGCCTTGGCTGGCGGCCCATTCGATGGCCGGTGGCGACGACGCCGCCACCCATAATGGCGGGTGGGGTCGCTGCAAAGGCTTAGGCAGGACTTCGACATCGCGAAAAGTCCAATAGTTGCCCGACCAGCTTAGCCGCTCTGCCTGCCAAGCCGCGACCACGATAGCGACAGCCTCACGAAACCGTTCCTGGCTCTCCGCCGGTGGAATGCCGAAGGCCGCGAATTCCGCCGGGTCAAAACCGCGACCGGCGCCCCAGTTGATCCGGCCTTCCGTCAACACATCGAGCAGCGCAACTTCCTCGGCCAACCGCAACGGATGATAGAGCGCCGCCAACGATACCCCGGTACCAATGCGAAGATTGCGGGTGCGATCGGCGACATGCATCGCCATGAGATGGATCGACGGGCACACGCTATAGGTCGTGAAGTGATGCTCGGCAAGCCAAACACAGTCATAGCCGCCGCGATCCATGATCTCGATGCGTTGAAGAGCGCGCCGGTACACATCGGTCAGCGGGATACGCCGGCCAGGCCAGCTGAAAAACTGCAACACACCGAATTTCATTCTGCCCTCGAAGTTGGCGGTGGACCCGCGCCGTTTCAGAGCCTCAATAAGTCCGGTGGCAGCACACCGGGCGCAGCACAGGGCACGGTGACATGGCCAACCTTGCGCCCGGGACGCCGCGCCTTACCATAGTCGTGCAGATGGGCACCGGGGACGGCCAAGATTTTGGCCGGATCCGGCACCGCACCGAGGAGATTGACCATGCCATAGTCGCCCCGCGGCTGCGTACTGCCCAGCGGCAACCCCAAAATGGCGCGCAGATGATTCTCAAATTGACTGGTTTCGGCGCCCTCGATAGTCCAATGGCCGGAGTTATGTACTCGGGGCGCGAACTCGTTGGCGAGCAATTCGCCGCCGCAATCGAAAAACTCCACGGCGAGCACCCCGACATAATCGAGTGCCTCCAGTAGACGCTGAACCTGGGTCTGTGCCGGAAGTTGCTGCGGGTCGCCCTGGCGGCATACCGCAGAACGCAGCACCCCATCGGTATGAACGTTTTCCGAAAGCGGATAGAAGGCGGTGGCCCCATCCCGACCACGCACGGCGACAAGGGAGACCTCTCGCTCAAACGGCACCAGGCGCTCCAGCAGCGCGGGCGTCTGACCCAATGCCCGGCCCGCGGCAGCCACCGCATCGGCATCCCGCAATAACCACTGCCCCTTACCGTCGTAGCCCTGCGTTCGCGTCTTCAACACCGCGGGCAGGCCCAACTCGGCCACCGCCGCGGCGAGCGCTTCTGCCCCGGCCACCGGAACAAAATCAGCGGTGGCCATCCCCAACTCTCGGAACAAGCGCTTCTCGTACCAGCGATCCTGGCCGCTGGCCAACGCCCGTGCGCCGGGGTACACCGGCACTCGCCCGGCAAGGAACTCCAGACTGCGCGCCGGCACATTCTCGAAATCGAAGGTGACCACATCGGCCTGACTCGCAAGCGTCATTAACGAGCGCTCACAGTCGTATGCCGCCGTCACGAGGGTTCCGACCGGCCCGGCACAGGCGTCAGCGGCCGGGTCTAGAAACACGAACCGATGCCCCAGAGGTACACCGGCCAACGCCAGCATCCGCGCCAACTGCCCGCCACCGATGACGCCAATGATCATTTCGGGGTCTTCCGGGGATCGGGATCAGCAAGCACCCGCTGGGTCTGTGCCGCACGAAATTCGACCAAGCGGCGGTGAATCTCCGGATGTTTGTTGCCTAGCATGGCCGCTGCCAGGAGCGCCGCGTTCACAGCGCCGGCGCGCCCGATGGCCAAGGTGCCAACGGGAATGCCCGCCGGCATCTGAACGATAGATAGCAACGAATCGACGCCTTGCAACGTGCGCGATTGCACCGGAACGCCCAATACTGGGAGAGTCGTCTTCGCAGCTGCCATTCCCGGCAGATGCGCCGCGCCGCCAGCACCCGCGATTATCACTTCCAGGCCCCTCGCTTGCGCGGTGGCGGCATAGTCGAACAGCTTATCCGGCGTCCGATGTGCCGAAACCACTTCCACTTCGTGGGCGATGTTTAGCTCCCGCAGGGTTTCGGCCGTATGAACGAGCGTGTCCCAATCCGACTGGGAGCCCATGATCACACCCACCAAAGGCGCGTCCTGTGGCCTACGCGCGGCCATCAGTGCCCCGCTCCGAATCGGATCGAGGAAATACTGTTCTCGGCGGCCCAGGCGTGGGCCGGATTGACATCGATCTGCATGGGATCTCCCCAGGTTACTGCGATCGCAATCGCGCGGCGGCGTCACCAAGCGCGGAATTTTACCCCGCCCGGAGGGTGAAAGTCAGGGTCGCCGGCTACGCGGGTTTGCCGCCGACAAAACGCTCTGCCTATACTCGGTCTGGGTTTTGCAGTGCACCTGGATTGCCGGCTCCTACCACAGGCATCAGCCATGGGAGCCAAAGCCGCGAGGGAATCATGCCCCAGTCCACCGCAGAACAATTGGTTCGCTCGACGCTGGCGCGCGCCGATATTCAAGTCGACGGCGACCGTTCGCAGGACATTCGGGTACAGCACGCCGGCTTTTTCCGCCGCATCTTGCGGCAGGGCTCGCTAGGCCTCGGCGAATCCTATATGGATGGCTGGTGGGAGGCGCAAGCGGTCGACGAGTTCATCGCCCACCTCCTCTGCGCCGACCTCCGACACCGCTTCGGCACCACCATTGCCGAGCGCCTTCATCAATCCTGGGCCTACCTCTGGAATCTGCAAAACCGGCTCCGCGCACGGCGTGCGGTGGCGGTCCATTACGACACCGGTAACGAGCTTTTCAGCCGTATGCTCGACCCGTTAATGAACTATTCGTGCGGGTATTGGGCGCGGGCGCAGAATCTCGCCGAAGCACAACGCGACAAACTGGATCTGATCTGCCGCAAACTGCAACTGACACGCGGCCTCCGTGTGTTAGACATCGGTTGCGGCTGGGGTGGATTTGCCCACTATGCTGCAAATCACTACGACGTTGAAGTCGTCGGCCTCACCCTCTCCCGGGCCCAGGCGACCTACGCACGTGACCTCTGCGCGGACCAGCGCGCACGGATCGAATTGTGCGATTACCGGGACTATCACGCCGAGCCGTTCGACCGTATCGTTTCGATCGGTATGTTCGAACACGTGGGTGCGCGCAACTACCGCAACTTCCTGCGCATTGTCCGCCGCCTGTTGAAACCGGACGGCATCCTGTTGCTCCACACCATCGGGTCGCTCGCCACCAGCCGCGGTAACGATGCCTGGTTGAACAAATATATCTTTCCCAACGGCGAGCTACCCTCTGTCGCCCAGCTCGGTCGCGCCAGCGAGGGCGTTTGGGTACTCGAAGATTGGCACAATTTCGGTCAGGACTATGACCGGACGCTGATGGCGTGGAAGAACAATTTTGAGACGGCCTGGCCAGACCTGCGAGCCCACTATGACGAGCGCTTCTACCGGATGTGGCGGTACTACCTCATGCTCTGCGCGGGCGCCTTCCGCGCCCGGCACATGCAGTTGTGGCAACTGGTGATGACCCCCCCGGGCTGCCGCGCGGGAATTTATCGGTCGGTGCGCTGACCTCCCGGGCGCACACGCATTCACGCCGCCGCTGCACCGCCCCGGCCACCGGCAGATACCGCAACGAGATCCTCAGGGTAGATTCCGATCAATGTCCAGTCCGGCCCGGCCCGAACACTGAACGCGGGCCCGGTGACATGCAGCCCACCGCGCGGATCGATCGCGAATAGAAGATGGCCCCCGGCGTCGAGAAATCTCGCCCGGTAATCGTCCCAGCCAAACGCATCACTGAGCCCAGTCGCTGATATCCGCGCTCCCGCGCTCAGCAAAGCCGACAGAGACTCAATGTCGAGATCCTCGCCGAACATGGTCTGTCCCGGAATGTGCGACACCAATCGGTTACGGTCGGCAGGGCCGTTTTCCTCGGAGGTGCGCAGCACATGCACCCGACCGGCACCAAACTCTGGCTTGTACCGCACTGCCGCCAAGGCGTTCAATTCCGGGTGCCGAGACATGGCCAACAGCCGCCCGATCCCGATCAAGTCCAGCTTGCGGTCGGCGGCCACCGAGACCACATTGCCGTAAAAAGTCTCCAGCCCTGCCATCCGGGCCGCGCGGATGCCACTGTAGTCGCTGTCAGCAATGACCGCGCGAAAACCCTGCTCTTTGAGCACCCCCGCGATCGCCCGAGTCAAGGGGCTCGATCCCAAGATTAATACACCGCGCCCCTCCGGCTCGGCGACACCCAGCCATCGCGCTATTGGCCGCGCCGTAGCACCCGCGAACACCACAGTACCCACAATCACTGAGAACGTCAGCGGCACCAGCAACTCGGCACCGACGACCCCCGCCTCCTGAAGACGCAGCGAAAACAGCCCCGAGATGGCTGCGGCGACGATCCCCCGCGGGCCAATCCAGGAGATCAGCAGCTTGTCCCGCCAGCTGAGCCCCGCACCGGAAGCCGACAACCACACCTTCAGTGGTTGAGCGACAAACTGGATGGCCAGCAAGACCAGCAACGCGCCCAATCCCACCGTACCGAGCACCGCCGCGTCGATCCGCGCGGCCAGCAAAATGAACAGCCCGGTGACGAATAGGATCGTCAAATCCTCCTTGAAATCCAGCACATCCTCGAGCGGAACATGCTTCATATTTCCCAGCCAGATCCCCATCACCGTCACCGCGAGCAATCCGGATTCATGGGCTAGCCAATTGGCCAGGGTAAACACCGTGAGTACCGCTGCAAGCACTACGACGTTAATCAGATAATCCGGCAACCAGTAGCGGCGCAATACCACGCCGAGCATCCAGCCGCCCGCGGCCCCCAACGCTGCCCCGCTCGCAATCACCTGGAATAACAGACCCACCACGGTGAGCAACGGCTCGCCTTCAGCCGCCGTGGCACTGACAATAAACTCGTACACCAATACGGCGAGCAATGCGCCAATCGGGTCGATGATGATCCCCTCCCAGCGCAGGATCGTTGCCACAGGCGCCCGCGGTCGCACCGAACGCAGAAGAGGGACAATCACCGTAGGCCCGGTCACCACGACCAATGCGCCAAACAGTGCCGCGAGCTGCCAGCTGAGAGAGACAAATACGTAGGCCGCAATCGCTGCGACCACCCAGGTCACCAAAGCCCCCAGGGTTACCAAACGCCGAATCACTTGGCTCAGGCCACGTATCTCTTTAAACGACAACGTCAGGCTGCCCTCAAAGAGAATCACCGCGACCGCGAGCGACACCAGAGGAAACAAGAGCTCCCCAAATAGCGCATCCGGATCGAGCAGACCGGTAACCGGGCCAAGCACCACCCCCAGCAGTAACAACGGTAGAATGGCCGGCAACTTGGCTTTCCAGCTTAGCCACTGCGCAAACACACCGAGCGCTATGATTGCCGTCAGCACCACCAGCAACTGCTGATCCATGAAGGTCTTCCTCGATCCAACCATCGCCCTGGGCACCCGACGCGACACCGGGCTGCCGCGGCCCGGTCCCGGAGGCTCCCGCCGCTTCGGGACGGGCGAACTATCTTACCGACAAATAGCCACGTCGCATGGTGCCCCACGCCTCTGAGGCCACCTTAAACGTGTCGACGTTACCCCTGTTCGTCTACGGCTCCCTCCAGTACGGCCACGCCGCGCACCGCCGCTATTGTCGGACGCTCGTCGCACTGACGCCCGCGGGTCTCTGGGGCCGTCTCTACCAGCTCCCGGCGGGCTACCCTGCGGTGGAAGTACCCGCTCCAGCGATATTGGGCACGGCCAGCGGCGACCCGTCGTACGACGCTGCACTGGCAACCGATGGCGATATCGCGAAGTATCGGCTTCGACGTCCTCTAGGTGACTGGCAGTGGATTCACGGTGAGCTGCTACTACTGGCCCATCCACGACGCGCACTGCCTCCGCTCGACCGCTACGAAGACTTTCACCCCAAGCGTGGCGGCCAGTATCACCGGGTTTTGACCCAGGTACAGACCCCCACGGCCACACGCCTCGCCTGGATTTATTGCACGCGACACTACCCGGCGGAGAGCACTCGACTGCGCTTGGGCCGCTGGCGTTGAGCCCCTTGCCGGAGCCTCCCGCGGACGTACAATCGCGCCATGGACCTCCCCGACTATGCGGCGCTGTTCAAAGCGCTTTCTGAACCAGCGCGCTTGCGCATCATTCACTGCCTACACCAGCGCGGAGAACTCTGTGTCTGCGATCTGGTGGCAGCGCTCGCGCTGCCGCAAAGCGCAGTGTCCCGCCATCTCGCCTATCTGCGCAATCAAGGATTGGTCACAGCCCGGCGTTCCGGAACCTGGATGTATTACCAACTCGCCACTCCCAACGCCTTCATCGCCCATCTCCTCGCCATGATCGCAGCGGAAGCCGGCGCCCTACCTACGCTGGTCCAGGACGCCGATCGGTTATCAGGTCTGACACTCCGTTCCTGTAATTGAACCGTCATCTTCTCGCGATTACTATATCTGCGTAAACGGATAAACGGATAATCTCTATGCCTGCTCGCGTCGCCATCAACGGCTTCGGCCGTATCGGTCGCCTGGCGCTGCGCGCCGCCTGGTCATGGCCGGATCTCGATATCGTGCACATCAATGAGGCCGCCGGCGAGGCCACCGCAGCGGCCCATTTGCTCTGCCATGACTCAGTGCAAGGGCCCTGGCCGCACTGCGTGGAAGCCGATGCCAGCGGGCTCACCATTGATGGCCGCCGTGTCGGCTATAGCCGCAATACCGACATCGCCGCTACGCCCTGGACCAAATCCGGTGTGGATCTGGTGGTGGACTGCACCGGTCGCTTCAAGAGTAGAGCCGACCTCGCACCCTACTTAGACGCAGGGGTGCCCCAGGTTGTGGTTTCCGCGCCCTTGCGCGAGAACATTCCCAACATCGTGATGGGGATCAACGAGGAAGGCTGCAACAGTCCCGGCGAACGCCTGTTCAGCGCCGCTTCCTGCACTACGAATTGCATTGCTCCGGTCATCGACGTGGTTCAGCGTGTCTTCGGCATCCGCCACGGCGCAATCACCACCATCCACGACCTGACCAATAGCCAGCGGGTACTGGATGACTACCACTCGGATTTGCGACGGGCCCGCGCCGCCGGCCTGTCCTTGATTCCCACCACCACCGGATCTGCGCGGGCAATTGCCGAGATCTTTCCGCAGCTGCAGGGTCGACTAAACGGCCTGGCCGTGCGCGTGCCGCTCGCCAACGCGTCTTTGACCGATTGCGTGTTCGAACTCGAGCGCCCCACCACGGTGGCTGAGCTGAACGCAGCCCTCGAAACGGCAGCGACCGGCCGCCTGGCCGGCATTCTCGGCTATGAAACCCGACCTCTGGTGTCGGTGGATTTTCGGGGCGACACCCGATCGGGTGTGGTCGACGCCGGGTCGACCCAAGTCATTGACGGCACCATGGCCAAAGTGCTGGTGTGGTACGACAACGAGACCGGCTATGCGCATCGCCTCATGGAGCTGGCACGTAAACTGACTCAGAAGCACTGACGCCGTCATGGAACGAGCAGTACGCCAGTACGCACTGGTCACCGGCAGCTACTGGGCGTTTACCCTGACCGACGGCGCGCTGCGCATGTTGGTGGTATTGCATTTTCACCAGCTCGGCTACACCCCCTTGCAGGTAGCCATGCTGTTTCTGTTCTACGAAGTATTCGGCATCGTCACCAACCTCGCCGGCGGCCTGCTCGCCGCGCGCTGGGGCCTCAACGCCACCCAGCATATCGGGCTCGGACTGCAAATCCTCGCTTTGACGATGCTTTTGGTTCATCCCGCGCTGCTCACCGTTCCCTGGGTGATGGCAGCGCAGGCGCTATCGGGTATCGCCAAGGACCTCAATAAAATGTCGGCCAAAGGCAGTATCAAACTGCTGGTGCCGGCAGACCGCGAGGGTCAACTCTTTCGCTGGGTGGCAGTGCTTACGGGATCCAAGAATACCCTCAAGGGCATCGGCTTTTTCCTCGGCGCAGGGCTGCTGGCCGCATTCGGCTTCCGCGGCGCGGTGGCCGCCATGATCGGCGGCTTGATACTGGTCTTGTCGTTCACTTTGGTCACCCTGGACCGCGGTCTCGGCAAAACGACATTCAAACCCAAATTTCGCGATCTGTTGTCCGGCAGTACCGCAGTCAATCGGCTGTCGGCCGCACGTCTTTTCCTCTTTGGCGCCCGAGACGTCTGGTTCGTGGTGGCCTTGCCGGTGTTTCTACAAGCCGAATTGCATTGGAACGTCACCACCGTCGGAGCGTTTTTAGCGACCTGGGTGATCGGCTATGGCGCAGTGCAAGCTGTCGCACCCCGACTCTGGGGCCACCGCACCCCGGACGGCCGCGCCTTGACCGGCGCGGCAGCGGCGCTCGCGTTGCTGCCGGCTGGCATTGCACTGGGCCTCGACCATGACCGCGCCCATTGGATTCTGGTAACGGGTTTGTTTGCCTTTGGCATCGGGTTTGCGGTGAATTCCGCCATACACTCCTATCTGATCGTCCGGTATGCGCGCGCCGAAGGCGTGTCTCTAGATGTTGGCTTTTA
This sequence comes from Porticoccaceae bacterium, assembly GCA_041594335.1. Classification (GTDB taxonomy): domain Bacteria; phylum Pseudomonadota; class Gammaproteobacteria; order Pseudomonadales; family Porticoccaceae; genus JAGPUQ01. Next base: position 29,022 of record JBFHML010000006.1, on the reverse strand, counting down.
TTATATGGCCAACGCCGGTGGCCGCTTGTTGGGCACCCTACTCTCTGGATGGCTGTATCAAAGCGCCGGCTTAGTCGCGTGCCTGTGGGTGTCGACTGCCATGGTGGCGGCGGCCGGGGCACTCGCTCGGACTTTGCCCAACGCCCCTCTGCCGGCGGCGCATGTGCCATGAAATACTGATCAAGGGACTCGCGGCTGCAAATGCAGACGCAATCCCTGCGGCCCCATGGTAAAGGCCATGCGCTCCTCGACCTGGGCGAGATCGACTGCCGGGACAACCTGAAATTCAGCGCCGATCATCGCCAAAACGGCTTTCATTTCCAACAGTGCGAGGCTGCGCCCCGGACAGAGACGTGGCCCGGAGCCAAACGGGATGAAAGAGTGGGGGTGAAACCCGCGCCCCGCGACACCCGCGGACAACCATCGCTCCGGATCAAAGCGCTGCGGGTCGGTGAACGCGGGTTCGCGCAGCGCGATGGCGCGAGTTAACACCGCCACAGCATCGCCACGGCGTAGACGAAGACCACCGATACACACATCGCGATTGGCCTCGACGATATTCACCGGAGCGACCGGCTTAAGACGCATGGTCTCTTGAATGAGGGCATCGACATAGGGCAGTTCCCGCGTCTGCCCAAACTGCGACAATTGGCCTTCGGGCAATACTTGGGCGACTTCCGCCGCCAGGCGCTCCTGCACCTCCGGATAGCGGGCGAGGAAGAACAACGCCCAGGCCAGCGTATTGGCCGTAGTATCCTCACCGGCCAGCAGCATGGTGAGCACATTGTCGGCAACCTCTCGCTCACCGAACCTCGGATCGGCCTGTGCCGCCGCCAGCAGCGATTGCAGGAGATTTTCCGGCCGCTCACGCAGCTCCGGGCGTGCCGTTAATTGCGCACGGCCCGCGGCGACAAATTCAGCGATCGTGACGTAAATTTTACGTACTGCGTGTTCTAGATCCCGATCGCCGGGAAGTCGAACCCAACGCCAATAGGGAAACGGCGCCAACAGACGGCGCTGCAGCATCGGAAAGATCTTGTCGAGATGCTGCTGAATGACTTCGCCGCGATCCTCCAAGGTGTTGATATCCTGCCCAAAGGCCAAAGAGGCAGTCACGTCTACCGTAAAGCGCATCAAATCCGATTGCACGTCGCGTCCAGTACTCGGCACAGGGGCGCGCCAACGACGACTGAGTCTCTGGGTCACCCGCAACAAGGTCGGGAAAAATTGTCGTAAATGGCTGGTGTCCAGTGACTGTGCAACCACTGGGCGCTGCAGACGCCAGCGCGCTCCTTCCGCCATAAAGAGACCACCGGTGCCCACGCCCATTACCGAGACGCGCTCCAATTGGCTACTACGTCGGAAAGTATCGGGCCGAGCCTTGAGTACCGCATTCGCCAACTCGGCATCGGCGACTACCACCATCGGCTGACGTCCCAGACGAAACCGGTAGATAGGCCCCCAGCGGTCAGCCCCGGCCTCGAGAGTTTGGTGGAAGGCGGTGCGCTTGACCCGGTGGAGGCTACCAATCCAGGGCAAACCGCGCGGCCCCGGCAACTCCGCTGGCGACAACAGGGGCTTGGTCGTTGCCGAGCGCTCATCGCCATCATCAACCGCGACCCATACCCATCCGTCCTCGACACGGACTGGGTAACGCAACAAACAGGTTCCATCACCATCCAGGCGGACTCCGGTGGCCAGATCGAAGGACCACTGATGGGCCCGACACACCAGCGCGCCTCCCCGAATTTCCCCCTCAGCGAGTAGTGTCCCCTGGTGCGGACAGCGTCCCTCATAGGCGCAAAATGCGTCGCCATTGCGCACCACCACCAACTGCCGACCTGCCGCCTCTACACCCAGGGGCTGATCCGCAATGACCTCTCCGGTTCGCGCCACCGCCACCCATTGACGCGAACCGGTGGTGGTCATGGCATCAGATCCGCGACAATGGTTTCGAGATCAGCGCGTGTCTGGGGTCCTCGCAACACGCGGAGCAATACGCCCTGACTATCCAGAACCAAGGTTTCCGGTAATCCCTGGGGAGGCGGTATCCCCAGCCCGGGGCGCGGGTCCTCGAGAAGCGTGGGAAAGTCCAAGCCGAGCGCTTCGATCTGCGCCCCGAGTTGCTCACCGGTCACCGCATCGAAATTGACCGACAGCACGCGGACCTGTTCGGGGTGGGCCGCGGCAAACGCGTTGAGCGCAGGAATCTCCTCCCGGCAAGGCGCACACCACTCTGCCCAATAATTGATGAACGTAAGGCGGCCATCACCGGCGCCTAGCGCCACACTCCCGCCACCAAACAGTGGCAAGGCTTCCCGCCCCTGCCCGCAGCCGGCCAGCATGACCAGCGTGGCTAGGCACAGCAATGCCCGTCCCGGCGGCCAACGGCGCTCCGCGCTACGCGGGGGTACAGGACTTCGGACGCTCATCGATCAACTCCTCTAGGGACACCCCCATTCGTTCGCCGGCGACCTGGCGTCCGGCAAGAAGCAAAGACTCAGCTTCCGCAAAACCCGGCAGGTCGCGCAAGGTTGCCGGCATCCGCGGCGGCGACTCTCCCAAGACATCGGCGGGGGCTAGGGCCGCCAGCTCCACCACCTGAAGCTGGCCGGGATGACGTGCCAATACGTAGGCGCCGCCGGCAGTGCGGGCAAGGATTCGGTGGTGGCGCAATCGTTCGCGAAGCCGCCGCCATTGCGCATCTGGGATCCCGGCCGACAACACCTCTCGATCGCGCACCGTCTGCCCCGAGCGCTGCGCCTGGGCACACAGGACACAGGCGACCAACATAGCCAGCAAATCCGACATCGACTCGTGCCGTTGACTGCCAAAGGTCTCGAGCGCCCGGCTGAGCTCTGCGCCGCCCAGCACAATCATCCAGCACAGATGAATCCACACCAGAAACAAGGGTAACGCAGCAAAGACGCCATACACCGTATAGTAATTACTGTTGCTCACCAAAGCCGCAAACAGAAATTTCGCAGTTTCGAACAACGCCGCCGTGATCAATCCGCCGATGGCTCCGTAGCGCAGCGGCACCCTGGCATTGGGCACGGCAACGAACAGCAAAGTGAACGCCGCCCACGTCAGCAGCCAAGGGAGATACTCCAACACGAGTCCGGTGATCCCCAAGACATCCAGCTCATCGACCAGCGCCTGAAACGCAACCAGATAAGTGTGCATGAGCAGACCGGTGCCGATGAGAATGGGCCCCAGGGTTAACACGGCCCAATACAGCAGAAACCCCGACAGACCACTGCGATCATCGACAACGCCCCAAATGCGATTGAACGTCCGCTCGATACTGCGCAGCGTCAACAAGGCGGTGACCACCAGCATCAACCCACCGGCTGCACTCAACGACCGCGCCTGGCTCGAAAATTTGAATAGATATTCACCTACTTCTGGATTGGTGGCCGGCATCAGCAGGTCAACGACCATCTGCTGAATACGCGCCCCCGTCTCGCCCAGCGCCGGCACTAATGAAAAAGCCGCGAAGCTCAGCGTCAGCAAAGGCACCACAGCGAACAATGTCACATAGGTCAGGGCCGCAGCGCTGGTGGCACACTCGTCATCTCGGTAGCGCTGCGCCAAATACCGAACGAAGGCCAAGACGGTCTCCGGCCCCCGCCGGACCTGTAGCCATCGATCACTGAAGTTGGTGCCGTCTGCGCTCAGAGCTTAGAATGGGGGCCTGGATTCACTGTCATTGTACACAGGCCATGGTTGTCATTTATCACAATCCGCGCTGCTCCAAATCACGGCAAGCGCTGGAGCTATTACGCGCCCGCGGCGTCGAACCGGAAGTCATCCTGTATCTCGACAATCCGCCAGATACCAACACGCTACGCGAGCTGCTGGGCAAGCTCGGTATCAGCGCGCGCGAATTACTGCGCAAGCAAGAGGCTGAGTACAAAAGCGCCGGGCTCGACAACCCGGAATGTAGCGAGGCGGACATTCTGGCGGCGATGCACGATCACCCGCGACTCATTGAACGGCCTATCGTGGTCCACGGCCAGCGCGCGGTACTGGGTAGGCCGCCCGAAAACGTGCTAGATCTCCTTTGAGCCCCGCTTCCGGTATTGACCACCGATCCGCACGCGCCACCGTCGCTCACGGTGTCGCCGCGGCAAGCTTTGCGCTGCTCGTCGGCGCCATTAGCGCCGGCATTCTGAGCGGAGATACGCCGGCGCTGCTGCTGGCGCCGGCACTACTGCCCTTGCTGATCTTCCTGCCGGCCCTGTACCGGGCTCAGCCGCGCGGCCTAGCTGCCCTGTGTTTCGTCTCTTTGTTGTATTTCTGCGTGATCGTGACACAACTGTTTGCCCCCGACGCCAGTCTGTTTGACGTCGCCGCGCTGATCGGCGTGGTGTTCTTGTTTGTGGCTGCCATGCTGTGCAGCCGCTGGCAGCGGCGCACAGCGAAACCTTGAGGTCGCGGACCGTGATCGTCACCGCAACGGGCAGGAGACCACCGCGATGAGTAAGGATCAGCCCGGCCTTCTGCGCCGCGTCGCCCGAGGGATCGGCCGCGCATTCCGCATTTTGGTGGCCCTGGTGCGCGGCCTGTTGGCCATCGTCTTCATCCTCGTATTGCTTTCCTTGTTCGGGGATGGGCTGACTCCGCTTCCATCCTCGGCGGTGCTTCGTGTTGCGCCTGAGGGCCAACTGGTCGAGCGACGCAGCGACCCGGATCCTCGCGACCTGCTCGCCCCGGACACCGGACCGGCCGCAGAAACACGACTGGGCGATCTCGTCGATGCCATTGATGCGGCTACCGGCGATCCCCGGATCCGGGGGATCCTACTCGACCTCGACGACCTCCAAGGTGGCGGTATCGATAAGCTCGACATGCTGGGGGAGGCTTTACAGCGATTCCGCTCGACCGGCAAACCGGTCATCGCAGCCGGGGACGGCTTCAACCAGCAGCAGTATTACTTGGCCAGTTACGCCGACACCATTCATCTCAACCCACTCGGCCATGTTCTGCTCACCGGATTTGGCAGCTACCAACTCTATTACAAGGAAGCGCTCGACCGCCTCAAGATACGGTTCCACGTCTTTCGCGTCGGAGCTTACAAAGACGCCGTGGAGCCCATCACTGGAACCGGCATGTCTCCGGCAGCTCGAGAACATACCGCAGCCTGGCTCGACAGGCTCTGGCAACATTACCGCACCGGCATCGAAGAACGACGCGACCTGCCAGCGCACGCGCTGGACGGCTATATCCGCGAACTGGATACCAAACTGGCGGCTGCCGACGGCGACGGTGCCGCGCTGGCCATACAGGAAGGATTGGTCGATCAGCTCTCCACGCGCCCAGAACTCATCGCCCAACTCCGAGCGCTGGCCGGCACCGCGCCCCAAGGCCCCTTTCAAGGACCGGCCACCAGTTACGCGCAAGTCGAGGTCGGAACCTATCTTCGCCATCAACGAGCGGATGAACACCAGGACGCCGAACTGCCCCAGATCGGCGTGCTGATCGCTGCAGGAACCATGTACGACGGGGAATCGCCCAGCGATGCAATTGGCGGCGACAGTCTTTCCCGCATGATTCGCAACGCGCGCGAGCAAGGTCAATTGAGCGCTTTGGTAGTGCGTGTCGACAGCCCTGGCGGCAGTGCCTTTGCGGCAGACCTGATCCGGCGAGAGCTTCTCGCCACTCAGGCCGCAGGCATCCCAGTCGTGATCTCCATGGGCACCGTAGCCGCCTCTGGCGGCTACTGGATCGCCGCCGAAGCAGATGAAATTTGGGCAGAACCGACCACCCTGACGGGCTCTATCGGCGTTTTCGGCCTACTGCCGACTTTCGAAGATTCCTTAGCCGCCGTGGGCATTCACAGCGACGGCGTCGGCACCCATCCGCTGGCTGGCGACTTCCGTCTTGATCGCCCCCTCAGCCCGCAGGCAGAACGCCTGATTCAAACCGGCGTCGAGCACCTCTATGACCGCTTTATCGCCCTGGTGGCCGCCGGGCGTGGCCAGGATCCGCAGGCGATCGATCGTATCGCCCAGGGGCGTGTGTGGACGGGCCGCCAGGCGCAGGAACTGGGCTTGGTAGATCACCTCGGCGGCCTGCCGGAGGCTATCGCCGCTGCGGCTCGTCTGGCTGGCATCGACGCTTATCGCGAGGTAGCAGTCGAACCGCCGCTAGATCTGCGGCAGCGCCTATTGCGCCGTCTGCTCGAAAGCGGGCGATTGCCCGGCACTACGATTCAGCTGCCAGAAGCACTGGTCGCCCTCGTCAAGCTCGCCGAACCGCTCCTGCAGCATCCAGTCGGTTCCTGGCGCGAAGCCACGGGCCGACATTTGTTGCTGCACTGCCTGGAGTGCGCGACGCCCTGAATCCGTCGGCCAAGCGCCTTGTACGGACCCATTACCAGCCGAACACCGCCTTAATGAACGGCACGGTCAGCAGCCGCTGATCGGCCAGGGCGGCACGATCCAGCACACGGAGATGATCGATCAATGCCGCCAAGTCCCGCGGGGCGCGGTTGAGCAGGTATCGGCCCGCCTCTACCCCGAGCGTCAGCCCCAGACGCGTTGCACGAAAGCGGAGAATAGCCAAGCTCTGCTCGTCGTCGTAACGCATCAAACGAAAGCTATATCCAGCCAGCAGACGGGAGCGCAGATCGGGCAGCCCCAGCGCCAGTGCCCGTGGTGCCTCGCGACTGACGACCAACAAGGCCCCTCTCCGTGCAAGCAGCCGGTTGTGCAAATGGAAGAGCGCCTGCTCCCAATCGGCGTCACCCGCCACGATATCAAGCTCATCGAGCGCCAATAGGTCGAAGCTGTCGAGATCCGCGAGAACAGCGTCGGGGCATCGCCCGCGCAGCGCAGCCAGGGGTAGATACAGGGACCGAGCACTGGCCCGACAGGCAGCCAGCGCCAAGTGCGTTTTGCCCGTTGCCGGTGGGCCCCACAGGTGCACGACCCCCTCCAGGGGCGGTCGTTCGAGCAGTGCCCGCGCCTGGCCGGCGCCGCCCTCGACCACCAAATGGTTGGCAAAGCTGACGTCATCCGGCAGGCTGACCGGCAACGCCAGCTGCCGTGGCGCTTCAGGGCTGGCGCCAGACATAGACCGGCGGCGCCTCAGCATCGGCACCCAGCTGGGCGATCGGCGTGAATCGCCCATCGCGGGCGAGTGCATTCCAGAGCAGCTCTACATCCCCCTCGAGCGCCAGGACAAAAGTCACCCCGGCAGGCGTCATCTGCTCGACCTGGAGCCCACGCACCGAATCCAACGCGCCGAGCGCCGCCACGACCTGCTGATAGACGACATAGTCTCCGATGCCCTCCACACGCAAGCGCTGCTTTGCAGCATCACCTCCGGGTAAGTAGGATTGGCGCGCCGCCAGTGCATCCACCGCGGCGTGGGCACTGGCGACTACCCAGCCTTCCCAATCATCGGCCTTCGATTCGCCCGAAAGACTCGGCACATCGCCGCCGACCGACCACGCGCCCTGTATACCTGCTGCGGTCTGCCGCGGTTCGAGGATCAACCAGACCGCTGTCTCGTAACGCGTAGTCGCCGCCATCACGCGTCCGGGATCCAGCCCTCCGGCCATACCCAACGCTAACTGGTCCTGCAAATCCCATAGCGGCGCCAGCCCGGTTAGGCCACGCTCCTGTAATATCGCCGACACCTTGGCCTCCAGGGGGCGGCGTGTCGCATCCGGCCCCTGCAGCCAAATCAGCACCGCCGGGCGTGACGCCGGCCACCGCGCAACCCCAAGGCGACGCAGTTCGGCATCCAGAGCGGCTGGGGCGAAATCGACGACCAGCTGTTCTTCCCGCAACGCCCCCGTGGATTCCGATACACCGTAGCGATATTCCGCCACCCATTCGCCGGGGGCATCCAACAGCGCTGCCAGACGCGGGTCCTCCATCATGTGGCGCTGGCCCGTCAGCTTGACTAACACGGTAGCCAAAGCCGCCTGGAACCCCGCGTGACGCTCTGCCTCACTGTGATCCGCAACGGACACGCGCGCCCGGTAGAGCTCGGCCGCGGCAACCACCGGAGCCGGCCAGCCCAGGACAAGCACGAGCAGCCACGCAGTGCGAATAAAGCGAAGAGAAAGGCAACACATGTGCGCAGTTTATCAGTAGCGCCCTCGTTCACGCGCAAACTTCTCGCCGGTGCCGCGAGCGCCCTGTTAACATAGCGCCTTTGCCGGCGGATCTCTAATTCATGACGGATACTCCCGCGCCACTCAGTTATCGGGATGCCGGTGTCGACATCGATGCCGGCAATCGCCTGGTGGAGCGCATCAAGACCGTGGCGGAGGCCACCCGCCGACCCGAGGTGATGGCGGGATTGGGAGGCTTCAGCGCGCTTTGCCGACTGCCCACGGGTTACCGGAACCCACTGCTGGTTTCCGCCACCGACGGCGTGGGAACCAAACTCCGCCTCGCCATGGATCTGGACCGCCACGACAGCATCGGTATCGATCTGGTCGCTATGTGCGTCAATGATCTGGTGGTTTGCGGCGCCGAACCGCTACTGTTCCTGGACTATTACGCCACCGGCAAACTCGACGTGGATACTGCGGCACGGGTGATATCCGGGATCGGCGCGGGCTGCCAGCTAGCGGGCTGTGCGCTGGTCGGTGGCGAAACTGCTGAAATGCCGGGCATGTATCAAGGTTCAGACTACGATCTCGCCGGATTCTGTGTCGGCGTAGTCGAGGCTGACGCGGTCATTGATGGTAGCCGGGTGCAGCCCGGAGATCTGCTCCTCGGCCTGCCCGCCAGCGGCCCTCACTCAAACGGCTACTCGTTGATCCGCAAGGTGCTCGAGCGAGCGGCACGCGACCCCCGGCAATTGACCGTGGACGGCATCGAGCTGGGCGAGGCGCTGTTAACCCCGACACGGATCTATGTCCGCGCCGTCCGCGCCTTGCTCGCCGAGCAACCCATCCACGCGCTCGCGCACATCACCGGGGGCGGTCTCGTGGAAAACCTCCCCAGAGTCTTGCCACCGAATACGCGCGCCCACATCGACACCCGAGCCTGGTGCCTGCCGCCCGTATTCCAGTGGCTCCAGGAAGCCGGCGGACTTGAGAACCAAGAGCTTCTGCGCACCTTCAACTGTGGTCTGGGCATGATCCTGGTGGTGCCAGCCAGCGCCGCGGACGCGGCGCTGGCAACCCTGCGCCAGCACGGCGAGGAAGCCTCGGTCGTGGGCGAGATCCTGTCCGGCAGCGGTGTCGCCAGAGTCGAATTTAGTGGCCCACTGGCGCCCACCCGATGAACGTTTTCGCCCAGGTCGTCTCTAACCGGCCATGAAGAAGTCTTCGCTTTCCATCCTGGGATGCTTGGCGTTATTGATCGGAACGCTCGGCGTCACCGGCACCACACACGCCCTCAGCCCCTATGAGGCGATCTACAAGGCCGAAATCAACGGCCTTCCGGTCACGGTGACCAGCGTGCTCGAGGTCACCGAAGAGGGCTACCGGATCAGCACGGCAGCCCAAAATCTACTCGGCGAGCTACACGAGCAAGAGCGCTTCCACCTGGCCGGGAAGCGCATTATGGTGGACGAATACGAACACCGGCGGGCACTGTTGGGCAATGCTCGCCTGGAACAACTGGTGGTCGATCACCACCAGGGCATCGCCCGTTACCAGCGCGGCGGCAAAGCCCGCGATATTCCGCTGGCCCCCGGTCTGCTCGGCCCGCTCAGCTATCAGATCCAGCTGCGGCGCGATCTAGCCGCCGGAGAGGCCGAATTCGCCTACCGGGTTCTGCACCGAGGGAAAGTGAAGGATTATCATTTCCAGCGCGAAGCGGCCGAAACCATTGCACTTCCCACGGGCGAGGTGGAAGCGGTGCGCATCCGTCGAGTCCGGGATGACAGCGATCGCGAAACCATTTTCTGGATGGCCCCCGAGCTCGACTTCCAGCTGGTCAAGTTACGCCAAATCGAAGCGGGTGATCGCTACGAGCTCTTACTCACTGCGCTACACTCCCCGGGATCTCCTGGAGGCCTCCAATGAACGCGCCGGGCGGTAACGGCGGGCGAATTCTCCTCGCCATCACTGCCGCTGCCGCCCTCGGCCTGGGCGCCTATCTGCTGTTCTTCGCCAGCGGGAGAGATCTCTCCCCCGAGGCTCCCCCACCAGCATCTCCTGCGGACGACACCCCAGTGCCGGCCACGACGCCGCCTCCCGACGCGGAAACGACCCGCGATACCCAGCCGTCGCCCCCCGCTGTCCCTAGCCAAATCCCCACCGCCGCCGCCCAGCCGGAATTGCCGCCCCTTACCGAAAGCGACGCCGAAATTCGCTCGGCACTGCGATCACTGCTCGGCGATGGCGCCCTGCGCGAATGGCTGGATGAGGATCAACTCGCGCAAAGAATAACCAGCCAAGTCAATGGCTTACAAAAAGGCGTCTTCGTCCCGGAAACCCTGCTATTAGCGCCGCCGCCTGGGGAATTCCAAGTAGAACGCCGCGCCGGTGGGATTTACCCCAGCACCGACAACTATCGGCGTTACGACACCCTAGTAGCGTTGATCCTGGGAATCGACGTTGCGGCAACCGCAGAGATCTTCCACCGTTATCGACCGCTGCTGGAACAGGCCTACGGGCAACTCGGCCTGCCACCGGAACAATTCGACGCCGCGGTGCTGGAGGCCATTGATCACTTGTTAGCCACCCCCGAACCCGGCCCGGCTCCTGAACTGGTCGCAGAATCGGTCGCCTACCGCTACGCCGACCCGCAGCTCGAAGCGCTGGGGTCGGCGCGCAAGCAACTACTTCGCACAGGTCCGGCACACGTCAGCGCGCTGAAGGCGTGGTTGCGCGAACTCCGAGAGGCGCTCACCACCCACCCCAGTGGTGCTGACTGAACCGCACTGCAGCGGCCACCCCCGGACAACGGTCGCCTCAAGCCTTCGGCAGGGTGACACCCTGCTGCCCCTGATATTTGCCCCCCCGATCCCGATACGAGACCTCACACACCTCGTCAGCCTCGAAGAACAACATTTGCGCAACCCCTTCATTCGCATAAATCCGGGCTGGCAGATTCGTGGTATTGGAGAACTCCAGGGTGACATGCCCCTCCCACTCGGGCTCCAGCGGCGTGACATTGACGATGATGCCGCAGCGCGCATAGGTCGACTTGCCCAAGCAGATGGTCAAAACCGTGCGCGGAATCCGGAAATATTCCACAGTCCGCGCTAAGGCGAACGAATTGGGCGGGATGACGCAATAGTCACCCTTGATATCGACGAAGCTCGTGGTATCGAAATTCTTGGGGTCCACCGTAGCGGAGTGGACGTTCGTGAAGATTTTGAATTCATCTGCGCAGCGTACGTCATAGCCGTAACTGGAGACACCGTAGGAAATCACCCGATCGCCGCCTCCGGCCGGCTCGCGGATCTGCGTGTCGACAAAGGGCTCGATCATTCCCTGGGCCGCCATCCGTCGAATCCAGCGGTCGGATTTGATGCTCAAGAGCGTTTCTCCACTGATAGATGAGCGTTCATTCGATGACGATCTCCGGCGCATCGCCCTCCAGCCCCTCGAGGACCTCGAGCACGCTGCGCGCGATCTCCCGGTATCGATCGGCGAGCTCACCGGCGGGATCGGCAGCGACCACCGGCTTGCCGGCATCGCCTTCTCGGATCCTTCGATCGAGCGGCAGCGAACCGAGCAGGCGTGTCTGGTATTCCTCCGCCACGCGCGCACCGCCGCCATGATCAAAGATCGGCTCCTGGTGGCCACAGTTCGAACACGTGTGCAGACTCATGTTCTCCACAATGCCCACCACCGGAATTTCCACCTTGCGAAACATCTCGATGCCTTTGCGCGCATCCAACAAGGCCACGTCCTGCGGAGTGGTGACGATCAGCGCACCGGACACCCGAGCCTTTTGCGCCAAAGAGAGCTGAATATCTCCAGTCCCTGGCGGCATATCCACGACCAGCACGTCGAGCTCCCCCCAATGGGTCTGGGTGAGCAACTGCACCAGGGCGCCGCCCGCCATGGGCCCACGCCAGACCATGGGCGTCTGCGGCCCCGCGAGGTAAGCCATCGACATGGTACCCAGGCCTTGCGCGGGCACCGGGACAAAGGTATTGCCGTTCAGCACCCGAGGCTGGGTGCCCTCCGGTACGCCAAGCAACATGGCAACGCTAGGCCCGTAGATATCCGCATCCAGCAGGCCAACAGTGCGCCCTTCTGCTGCCAAGGCCAGTGCCAGATTGACCGCTGTGGTCGATTTTCCGACCCCGCCCTTACCGGAAGCCACGGCCAGGATGTAACGAACGCTCTGTAAATTTGCTGTATTTTCCGCCATCACTGCCACCCGCAAGTATCACCGGTTAATGAAAAAAAGCGGCAAAGCCGCTATAGTTTTCGCCCTTTTTCCCCACCCTCACCGATGCCCGCGCAATGACCGAACCGGCAGCAAAGCCCCGCAGAATACTGGTAACCAGCGCCCTACCCTATGCCAATGGCGCGATTCACTTGGGCCACCTCGTGGAGTACATTCAGACCGATATCTGGGTCCGCTTTCAAAAAATGCGCGGCCATGAATGTTACTACGTCTGCGCCGACGACGCCCACGGCACCGCCATTATGCTGAAGGCCGAGGAGTCCGGAGAAAGCCCAGAGGCGCTAATCGACCGGGTCAACGCCGAGCATCGCGCAGATTTCGAGCGATTTTTCATTGCCTTTGACAACTACTATTCGACCCACTCTCCGGAAAATCGCGAGCTTGCGGAGCTGATCTATCAGCGGCTGCGCGACAATGGCCATATCGCAACGCGGGCCGTCACCCAGCTCTACGATCCGGAGAAGGGGCTGTTCCTCGCGGACCGTTATGTCAAGGGTCAGTGTCCGCGCTGCGGCGCCTCCGATCAATACGGAGACAATTGCGAGGCCTGCGGCGCGACCTATACCCCGGCCGAACTGATCGACCCGCGCTCCGTGCTGTCGGGGGCGACCCCGGTCCCCCGCGAATCAGAGCATTACTTTTTTCGCCTCACCGAATTTGCCGACTTCCTGCGCACCTGGACGCGCGCCGGTCACGTCGGCGAGGAGATCGCCAATAAGCTCAGCGAATGGCTGGACGCTGGCCTGCAAGACTGGGACATCAGCCGCGACGCTCCCTATTTCGGCTTTGAGATACCCGAAGCCCCGAACAAATTCTTCTACGTATGGCTGGATGCACCGATCGGCTACATGGCGAGCTTCCGCAATCTATGCCATCGTAAAGGACTGGATTTTGACGCCTTCTGGCGCCAGGATTCGGACGCCGAGCTGTATCACTTCATCGGCAAGGACATCGTCAATTTCCACGCGCTGTTTTGGCCAGCAATGCTCGAGAGCGCCGGATTCCGAAAGCCGAACCGCATTTGCGTACATGGCTTTCTGACGGTCGACGGGAAAAAAATGTCGAAGTCTCGGGGCACTTTCGTCAATGCGCGCACCTATCTCGATCACCTCGATCCGGAATACCTGCGCTACTACTTCGCGGCGAAGCTCTCGGCAGGCATCGACGACCTGGATTTGAATCTCGACGATTTCGCACAGCGGGTCAATAGTGACCTAGTCGGCAAGGTGGTCAACATCGCGAGCCGTTGCGCACGTTTTATCGGTGACGGCAAGGGCGGCGTGTTAGCGGATCGAATCCCTGAGCCCGAGCTCTGGGAGCGCACCGTCGCCGCGGCGGCGTCAATCGCGGCACACTACGAGGCGCGAGAATTTGGCAAGGCCATGCGCGAAATCATGGCGCTCGCCGATGCCGCCAATGAATACATCGCGGCCCGCGAACCCTGGAAGCTGGCCAAGCAGCCCGAGTGCGCGACAGAGGTGCAAGAAATCTGTTCGTTGGGAATCAATCTTTTCCGCCTGTTGATGCTGTACCTCAAGCCCGTATTACCCGATATGGCTCGTCGGGTAGAGGCCTTCCTCAATGTCGAGCTGCGCTGGGATCAAACGGCCCAGAAGCCCCTGTTGGGCCATCGAATCCAAGCCTTCGAACCACTGATGCAGCGCGTCGATCGCAAACGGATCGACGCCATGATCCAGGCCAGCGCCTCACCGGCGCGGGACGCGGGGCAGGCCCGGAAAGCCGCTAGCCCGGATCCGGACACCATCGATTTCGCGACCTTCGCCAAGGTTGATCTCCGCATCGCCCGCATTCTGTCCGCCGAGCCGGTCGAAGGGTCCGACAAATTGCTGCAACTCTGCCTGGATCTCGGCGACGAAACCCGAACGGTCTTCTCCGGGATCCGCGCCGCCTACCGGCCCGAAGACCTTGAGGGCCGGCTGACGGTCATGGTCGCTAATCTAGCGCCCAGGAAGATGCGCTTTGGCGTGTCCGAGGGCATGGTGCTGGCCGCAGGAGACGATGATGGAATCTATTTGCTCAGCCCGGACACCGGCGCCATACCTGGGCAAAGGGTGACCTGAATCCTCTTCCAAGCGAGAGCCGTTTACCCATGCCTACACCACCGCGCAAACCCGATACCGAGACATGCGCGAACTGGCGTTGATTCTGCTGGGAACGGCTCTGGTCAACAATGTGGTGTTGGCCCAGTTGCTCGGCGTTTCCGCGCTAGCGCGCTGGACTGGCCGGGTCGAGGGTGCGCTCCTCCTCGGCACAGCCACGCTGACGCTGCTGGTGCTGAGCAGCAGCGGTCTGTACCTCATCCGGCGCTGGGCATTGGAACCCCTGGGCATCCCGCAACTATTCCTGCCCGTAGCCATGCTGTGGATCGTGCTCACGGCCGCCGTCGTCGAGTTGGCGGGCAAAGAGCTAGACGCTCGCCTGTACCGGGCCCTTCGCAACTTCCGACCCTGGATCCTCGCCAATACGGCGGTCTTGGGCACCGCGCTACTCAATGCCGATCGGGCTGCCTCCTTGGCCGCCGCCACTTTTCAAGCTTTCGCCGTCGGTATGGGGTTTCTGCTGTTTTCAGCCCTGTTCGCCGGTTTGCGCGAGCGCCTGGACGTCATCGCTGTGCCGCAAGCCTTTGTCGGCGCACCTATCCAGTTGATTTCGGCAGGCCTGATGGCTCTGGCCTTTATGGGCTTCGCCCGCATGATATGAGATGAGTCCCTTGGCAGCATTCGACGGCCTCCCCTGGGCGAGCTTGCTGGTGACGCTAGGCAGCCTGCTAGCGGCCGCCGTCCTCGCCTGGCGCGCCGCCGCGAAGGCACCCGACAGACCAGACAGGGAATTGGTGGAACGTATCGACCAATTGTTGCCGCAAACTCAGTGTGGCCGCTGCGGGCACCCGGGCTGTCGCCCCTATGCCCAAGCGATCGCTGCTGGTGAACCATTCAACCGCTGTCCTCCGGGGGGCGCGACCACGATCACCGCACTCGCCGATCTCCTGGGCGAGGCGCCGCAACCCTTGGACCCCGCCCATGGCGAGCACCTACCGCCACGCATAGCACGGATTCACGAATCCGAATGCATCGGCTGCACCAAATGCCTACCGGCTTGCCCGGTTGATGCCATCATCGGCGCGAGCCGGCAAATGCACACCGTCGTTTCTGCCTTGTGCACCGGCTGCGACCTCTGTGTCGAACCCTGTCCGGTCGATTGCATCGAGATGGTGTCAACCGATACCTATGGCGAACCGGAACCGGCCCCGGCCCCGCAACCGCGAGCGGCGATAGCGTCATGAGCGCCCGCGGTCACCTGCGCGGCGGCGTCCAGCCGCCGACCCACAAGGACCGCTCAACGCGTCAGGCAATCGAAACCCTGCCGTTGCCGCCACTCCTCACCCTCCCGCTGGGTGACGCCCGACCGCAGGTCGTGGCCGGCACTCACGTCGGCAAGGGAGCGCTGCTTGCCACCGGTCCCGGGCTGCCCGTCCACGCGCCTACCTCTGGCCGAGTTCTCGGCATGGAAGAATGCCCAGTGGGTGCCCATAGCCGGGGTTTGAGCATCCTGCTCGAACCCGACGGCGAAGATCGCTGGCACCCGGACATTCACGCGCCCAATTTGTGGGCGCTCACGCCCTCCGAGTTACTCGCCGCCGTCCACTCCGCAGGGATCGCCGGTCTCGGCGGTGGTGGTTTTTCCACCGCCCGCAAGATCGCCGCGGGGGAGCGCTTCCACACCCTGATCGTCAACGGCATGGAGTGCGAACCCTATATCACGGCCGACGATCTGCTCATGCGCGAGCAGGCCACTGCGATCATCTCCGGGATCAATCTGGCGATACGCCTGCTGGGCCAACCTGCCCGGACACTGATCGGAATCGAGGACGACAAACCCGAAGCCACTGCTGCCATGCGCAGGGCCGCCGAAAACACCGAGATCGAGGTGGTGTCGCTACCTACGCGTTACCCGTCTGGTGGAGAGCGACAATTGATCACACTCCTCACCGGCATCCCAATTCCGGCCGGAGAGCGACCTCAGCAGTCTGGGATTCTCTGTCTGAACGTCGCCACGGTGTTCGCATTGGAACGCGCGTTGATCTTCGGCGAGCCGTTGACTTCACGCGTGGTTACCGTATCCGGCGGCGCCTGTGATCGGCCAGCCAACTTCTGGGTCCCCTTCGGCACTCCGTTCACGTACCTGCTCGCCGCCAGCGATTATCGTCCGAATGCCTGTGCAGGACTCGTGCTCGGCGGCGCGATGATGGGGGAACCGTTACGCGATCCGCGGGCACCCGTCACCCGAACTACCCATTGCGTGCTCGCGCTCACCGCATCGGAACTGCCCCCCCCGCAGACGCAACCCTGCATCCGCTGCGGTTTATGTAGCGAAGTTTGTCCCGTCGCCCTCCTGCCCCAGCAGTTGCACCGCCTAGCCCAAACACAACAATACGGCGCGCTGGAGCGCCACTATCTCGACGAGTGTATCGAGTGCGGCGCCTGCAACTACGTCTGCCCCAGCGGCATTCCCCTGGCGAAACAGTTCCGCGACGCGAAGCTTGCCCTCGCAGCACACCGCGCGGAACGTGCACGCGCCGGGCGGGACCGGACGCGCTTCGAAGCCCATCAAGCGCGTGTCGCGGCCGAAATCCACGCCCGGCGACACCGCCACCAGACGGACTCCAGCCCGACACATCCCACACCCCGCGCCGGGGCTGCCGATCTGGCCGCCATGGCAATGGCGCGCGCGGCCGCGCCCGCGGAAACCCAGCGCGCAGCGCTCGAACGCGCCGTTGTGGCGACGGTCGACCGACTACGCAAACTCGAAGACCGACTAGAGCAGCTGCCCGCCAGCACGCCCGAGCCACAGCGCAATGCGTTGCGCGCCCGCGTCGAGCAGGCCCGTATCGACCACGAGCAAGCGCAGGCAAGACTGGCCGAACAGCGCCAAGAAGACGCCGCTCCACCGGAGCCGCGGACATGACTCGCACCGCCACCCACAGCGGGGTACGTGCCGAGGCCGTGATGCATCAGGTCGCACTTGCCACCTTACCGGGTATCGTAGCGCTGACCTGGTATTTCGGCGCCGGCACGCTGATCCAGATCCTCCTCGCCACCGGTGCCGCCATGGTCACCGAAGCCCTCATCGCACGCCTGCATGGCCACTCGCCGCGCACACTGCTCGCCGACGGCAGCGCGCTGGTGACCGGCGTATTGCTCGGCATCGCCCTGCCACCCATCGCACCCTGGTGGTTGGCCATCAGTGGGGGCATTTTTGCGATGGCCGTGGCCAAACACCCTTTCGGGGGCTTGGGGAATAATCTCTTCAACCCGGCGATGGCCGCCTACGCCATGCTGCTGGTTTCGTTTCCAGCGTCAATGGCACACTGGCCCGCGCCGCTGCCGCTGCTCCCGGAATCGGCCTCCTGGCTTGGGCTACTGAGCGCCTCCAACGCCATCTTCTTGCCGGCGGCCGCCGACATCGATGCCGTCACCCTAGCGACCCCCCTGGAGGTATTCCGAGGCAATAGCGGCCTCCTCGTCGAACAACTGTATAACACCCATCCTTTGTTCACCGCCGGCGACCTCGCCGCCGTGGGATGGGAGACCGTCAGCCTGGGCTTTCTATTCGGTGGGCTATACCTGCTGATCCGCGGGCTGATCAGCTGGCATGCGCCAGTGGCCATGCTTGTCACCCTGGCACTGCTGGCATTGCTATTCGGCGACGGCGGAAGCTCCGCAAGCCAAGGCCCACCAGGACTGCATTTGCTCAGCGGCGCCACCATGCTCGGGGCGTTTTTCATCATTACCGACCCGGCGTCCTTAGCTGCCAGCCGGATGGGGAAACTAGTCTGCGGGGCGCTGACTGGATTTCTCGTTTTTGCCGTTCGTGCCTGGGGAGGCTACCCCGATGGCCTGGCGTTCGCCGTGCTGCTCACGAACCTATGCGTCCCGCTGATCGACCGCTATACCATCCCTCAACCACCTGGACACCGGCGACGACAGTGGCTCGGCGGAGGTGATCAATGATCCGAATCGGGACAAGGGAAGTCGCGCTGTTAGGCCTGGTAGCGGTCCTGTCTGCAACCCTGATCAGCCTTACCCTGTGGCTGACGCGCCAGCCCATCGCCGCTGCCCGGGAACGCGCAGCGGAGCGCCACTTACTCGAAGCGCTCCCGCGGCTTGCGGACCGCTCGGACATCGCTCTGGAGCCACGACCGATCCCCGACCAGTTTCTTACCGGCTTGGGCCTGAGCGAAACAGCATTCGCCTATCAGGCGATCGCCGGAGGCCGCGTTCTGGGGATCGTCGTCCCCACCCGCTCCACCCGCGGTTACGGTGGGCCGATCCGCCTACGGGTTGGCTTCACGCCCGACGGCACCATCGCCGGGGTCCGCGTCGTCGAACACCGCGAAACTCCCGGGATCGGGGATCGCATTCTGAACGAGAAGAGCGACTGGCTACTGACATTTGCCGGCAGATCGCGCACAGATCCGGCACCGAGTCGATGGCGGCTTCAGGAAGAGGGAGGGGCATTCGACGGCATCTCCGGAGCGACTGTCAGTTCACGTGCCGTGGTCGAGCAGATCCGCGCAGCACTGCACTATTTCGCCGAGGACAGCGAGCGGCTATTGGCTATCCCGGAACCGAAGGACGCCCCATGAACGCCACGCCTCTCACGACTCTCTGGCAACGCAATCCCGTGCTGGTGCGGCTGCTCGCCCTGTCGCCGCTGCTCGCCATGACGCAATCGCTGACCGCGGCGCTCGGATTGGGGGTGGCTACGATGATAGTAACCACCTCGGGGGCCCCGCTACTCGCAGTGCTTCGTTCTCGGCTGTCACCCGAGCTCCTGATCGCAGCTTCGGCGCTCTGGGTCTCCGCACTCGTGCTCTGTGTCGATTTGCTCATGGAAGCCTTTTGGTTTTCGCTACATCACAGGCTTGGACTGTTTTTGCCCCTGATGGCCGCCTTCGCGCTGCCTTTGGTAGACAGCGATGCGCGCAAACCGATGGCCGCTGCACTCGAAGGTCTGACTACGGGCATCGGGTTTCTTCTCGCATTGGTATTGATGGCGAGCATCCGTGAAGCGTTGGCGCACGGCTCCTGGTTCTCGGAAGTCTCGCTGCTCAGTGGCGGGACCCACGGCGGGCTTCGCTTACTACCCGAGCACTACCACTTTGCCTTCTGGGCATTGCCGGCTGGCGGCTTCATCATTGCCGGCTTTTTGCTCGCCTTGCATCGCCGCTACACGACGACGGCCTCCCGCCCACCCGCCGTCCGGGCACGAGTCACCACCGCAGCCACTCCTCCCGCGACACCGCCTGGCACGGACTAGCGGCAGTAATTTCCTTTCCGCTTTGCCACAACGCCGGTTTTTGGGGCACAATGCGCGCGCATTCGAGCCACCCCGGCTGGGGCATACAAGCAGAGATACATGGCAAAAGAAGACGCTATTGAAATGGAAGGGGAAGTCATCGACACCCTGCCCAATACCACCTTTAGGGTTCGCCTGGAAAACGGGCACGTGGTCATTGCGCATATTTCTGGAAAAATGCGCAAGAACTACATCCGGATTCTCACTGGCGACAAGGTGAAAGTCGAACTCACGCCCTATGACCTCAGCAAGGCGCGCATCACGTATCGCGCGCGCTAGCCAGGGCCGCGCCCTGGCCCCTTGGGTCATACCGGCTCTGCGACGCGGATCTCCAGCTCGCCGTCGACCAGCGAAACCAATACTTCGCCGCCGGACTTGGCAAGCTCGCCGAACAACACCGCTTCGGCGAGTGGCTTTTTGATTTTTTCCTGGATCAGACGCGCCATGGGGCGGGCCCCCATTTTTTCGTCGTACCCATGCTCGGCGAGCCACTCGCGGGCCGCGTCGTCCACTTCCAAGTGCACTTTCTTTTCGTCGAGCTGCGCTTGCAACTGGACCAGGAACTTGTCGACCACGGTCTTGATCGTCTCGGGCTTGAGCGCACCGAACTGCACCACAGCGTCCAGCCGATTGCGAAATTCAGGGCTGAACATCCGTTTGATGGCCTCCATAGCATCACTGCTGTGGTCCTGCTGCGAGAAGCCGATCGACGCCCGGCTCTGCTGCTCTGCACCGGCATTCGTCGTCATGATCAAAATGACATTGCGGAAATCAGCCTTGCGACCGTTATTATCGGTCAGCGTGCCATGATCCATTACCTGCAGCAGCAGGTTGAATACATCGGGATGTGCCTTTTCCACTTCGTCCAGCAAGAGCACGCAGTGCGGATGCTTGGTCACCGCATCTGTCAGTAAGCCACCTTGATCGAAACCGACATAACCCGGGGGTGCTCCGATCAATCGGGAGACCGTGTGGCGTTCCATGTACTCCG
Organism: Porticoccaceae bacterium; assembly: GCA_041594335.1. Lineage (GTDB taxonomy): Bacteria > Pseudomonadota > Gammaproteobacteria > Pseudomonadales > Porticoccaceae > JAGPUQ01. The sequence continues at coordinate 8,307 of JBFHML010000006.1, read as the reverse complement.
ACATATCGAAGCGCAGCAGCTCGACGCCCAGCACCTGAGCCAACTGGCGCGACACCTCGGTCTTACCGACGCCGGTAGGGCCGGCGAACAGAAAACTACCAATCGGCTTGTCGCCCTCCCGCAGCCCGGCGCGTGCCAGCTTGATGGCGGCGTCCAGGGTATCGATCGCAGGTTCCTGACCGAATACCACCATCTTGAGCTGATCGGCGAGATTGCGCAGTTGCTCACGATCGGAGGATGACACGCTCTTCGGTGGAATCCGCGCAATCTTGGCCACCACCGACTCTACGTCAGCCACCCCAATCGATTTTTTCCGCTTCGATACGGGCAAGAGCTGCTGATAAGCGCCCGCTTCATCGATGACATCGATGGCCTTGTCGGGCAGGAAGCGGTCATTGATGTACTTGGCTGCGAGCTCGGCCGCCGCACGCAACGCTCCCTGGGTAAACCTGAGACCATGGTGATCCTCGAACCGGCTCTTTAGCCCCTGCAAAATCGCTACCGTCTCATCGACCGATGGTTCAGGCACATCGATTTTTTGAAATCGCCGTGACAAAGCTCGATCTTTCTCAAAAATCCCACGGTACTCTTGATAGGTAGTGGAACCGATGCAGCGGAAGCGCCCCGAAGTCAACAGGGGCTTGAGCAGATTGGACGCATCCATGACGCCACCGGAAGCGGCGCCCGCTCCAATGATCGTGTGGATCTCGTCGATAAACAAAATTGCGTGTTCCTGTTCGCCGAGTTCGGCAAGCAAGCTCTTGAATCGCTTCTCAAAATCACCGCGGTACTTGGTGCCGGCCAGCAATGCACCCATATCCAGGGAATACACGACGCTGCCCTGAATCGCGTCCGGCACTTCACCTTCGACGATGCGCTTGGCGAGCCCCTCGGCGATAGCGGTCTTGCCGACACCAGACTCGCCTACCAGCAACGGATTATTCTTCCGCCGGCGCACCAGTGTTTGGCAGACCCGCTCCAGTTCGTGTGCCCGCCCGACCAAGGGGTCGATATAGCCCTTGCGGGCTTGGGCATTGAGGTCTGTGGCGAACTGCTCCAGTGCGCTCCCTTCGCCCCCCGAGGCTTGGCCCGCCTCCGCCCCCTGCGCACCGGGCACATGGCCGGCCTCTTCGGACTGATCGGCAAATCGCGCCACGCCATGGGCGATAAAGTTCACCACATCGATGCGCGAGATATTGCGCATTCGCAGCAGATAAACAGCTTGGCTCTCCTGTTCGCTGAAGATCGCCACCAAGACGTTTTCTCCCTGCACCTCGTTTCGCCCGGACGACTGGACGTGGAAGATCGCACGCTGCAAAACCCGCTGAAAGGCCAGTGTCGGTTGAGCCTCTCTTTTGGCTTCTGGTCCGACCAAAGGTGTAGTGGAATCGATGAACTCGTTGAGCTCTTCTCGCAACGCCGGCACATCTGCCCCACAGGCTTTGAGCACCCGCAACGCCGAACTGTTATCCAGCAGGGCCAGCAGCAAGTGCTCCACGGTCATGAACTCGTGCCGCTTCGCAGTCGCATCCTGAAATGCGGCGTTGAGCGTCGCCTCAAGTTCTCGGCTGAGCATGGCGTTTAATCCTCGTTGTGGTGCGAATCATCGGCAGGTTCGATCAGGCACAGCAGCGGGTGCTCGTGGTCCCGAGCCGCCTGACTCACCTGTTCGGCTTTAGTCTCGGCGATTTCCCGGGTGAACACGCCGCATATGCCTTTGCCCTCCGTGTGCACTTTGAGCATTACGCGGACCGCCAGTTCATGATCCATAGCAAAAATCTGCTCCAGGATCGCCACCACAAACTCCATGGGCGTGTAATCATCGTTGATCAGCACGACCTGAAACATGGATGGGCGCTTGAGCTTGGGCTTGGCCTCCTCGACCGCCAACCCGTCTTCGGAATCTCGCTGTGTACTCATAGTCGTAAAAAACGCTGTTGCGACTCACTGCCTACACGCTGATGCGACCAAGGATAGCGCCGTTTCCAGGTGCTTGCACTATTGCGCGGCGCGCTATTTTCGACTCGCTGGCGATCCAGCCGAGCGCAAAAGCCACCGGTGGCCAACCAGGCGCAGGCCAGGGTGAATTGCCGGGGCCGACGACAGTACAATGCGCGCCCCTGCTCCGGACCTTGTTTGCATGCCCAGCGATCTGCTGCCCCTCCCACCAGCAAACGCTCCCGGTGATCGGCGCCGTTGGGGCGGCCTTGCTGGCGGCAGCGAGGCCTTGGCCATTGCCGGTGCGGCACGGGCTTTCGAAGGCCTGACCCTGGTGATCACGGCCGATCCCGCCGCCGCGCTGCAGCTCGAAACCGAGTTGCGTTTCTTCCTCGCGACAGAAGCGGCAGCAGGCACCGCCATCCTGCACCTGCCCGATTGGGAAACACTTCCTTACGATCTGTTTTCGCCCCATCAGGACATCATCTCCGACCGACTGCGCGCGCTCAGCCGTCTGCCCCATACCGCTCGCGGCGTCTTGGTAGCCCCAGCAACGACATTGATGAAACGTCTGCCACCCCCGGCATTTATCACCGGCAACAGCTTTCGCTTTGCGGTCGGTGACCGGATCGATCGCGAACGGTTGCGACGCACCCTGGAGCAGGCCGGCTACCGCGCGACTGATACCGTCTATGAACACGGTGAATTCGCGGTGCGCGGCGCACTGATCGATGTCTTTCCAATGGGCTCGGACTTGCCGCTGCGTCTGGATCTGTTTGACGATGAACTGGAGTCGCTGCGTACATTCGACCCCGAAAGCCAGCGCACCATCGATAGGCTCGCAGACATCGAGTTGCTACCGGCACGGGAAATTCCCCTGAACCCAGCCGCGATACAGCGCTTTCAGGATGCCTGGCACCAGCATTTCGATGCGGACCCGCGCAATAGCCTCCTCTATCAAGACGTCAGCCGTGGGCTGGCCCCCGGTGGCATCGAATACTACCTGCCGTTGTTCTTTGAGCAGACAGCCACCCTGTTCGATTACCTGCCGAGGCAGGTATTGGCGTTTGCCAGCGGCGACATCGCCACTGCCGCCACCGAGTTTTGGCGCGAAGTCGGGGAGCGTTATACAGAGCACGGGGTGGATCCGCGACGCCCCTTGCTACCGCCGGATGCGCTCTTTCTGACGGCAGAGAAACTCTTTGCGCGGCTCAATACCTTGGCGCGCACCGATGTCACCGCAGCCTCGGTACCAGATAGCACCGGACATCATGACTTTGGCTGCCAGGCGTTACCGGACATCGCTGTGGATGCCCGCGCTCGTGAGCCACTGGCAAAGTTGGCGGCGCTGCTCGCCGACAATACCGGGCCGACCTTATTTTGCGCGGAGTCCGCCGGACGTCGCGAAGCCTTGCTGGAGCTGCTGCAGCCGTTGGCCCTGGCTCCGACTGTTGTCGACCATTGGCAGCAAGCCCAGACAACCGCCGCACCGGTGATGATTGCCGTACACCCGCTGGAGCGCGGCTTCCAGCTACGGGATACCGCCTTTACGCTGATTACAGAAACCGAGCTCTTCGGGCAGCAAATTCTCCAGCGTCGGCGCAGAACTCGCCAGCGAGATAGCGCCGATCAGCTGGTCCGCAGTCTCAGTGAACTACGGCCAGGCGCCCCCGTAGTACACCTCGACCATGGAGTCGGGCGCTATCTGGGCCTGCAGGCCCTGGCGGTCGAGGACCAGGTCCAGGAATTTCTGACCCTGGAGTACGCGGAAGGCGCCAAACTCTATGTGCCCGTCGCCAACCTCCATCTCATCAGCCGGTACAGTGGCGGCGATCCGGATGCTGCACCCCTGCACCGACTGGGCAGTGAGCAATGGCAAAAAGCCAAGGACAAGGCGGCGCGGGAGATCCGTGATACCGCGGCGGAACTGCTCGAGGTTCACGCACGTCGCGCCGCTCGAGAAGGTTTCGCATACCCCGATCCCGGCGTCGACTATCAAATGTTCGCGGCGGCCTTTCCCTTTGAAGAAACGCCCGACCAGGAAGACGCCATCGCCGCTGTGCGCGCTGACATGCTGAGCGCCAAGCCGATGGATCGGCTGATCTGCGGTGATGTCGGATTCGGCAAGACCGAAGTCGCGATGCGCGCCGCATTCTTCGCCATTGCCGCTGGTCGCCAGGTCGCCGTATTGGTGCCCACCACCCTGCTCGCTCAACAACATCTGCAAAACTTCCGCGATCGCTTTGCCGGCTGGCCAGTAACGATCGAGATGGTGTCGCGATTCCGCAACGCCCGTGAACAGCTGGCTATCGCGGACCGAGTGGAAAGCGGCGAAGTGGACATTCTGATCGGCACGCACCGCCTACTGGGCGCCGACCTGCGTTACCGCGACCTCGGGCTGGTCATCATCGACGAAGAACACCGCTTCGGGGTCCGGCAGAAAGAACAGCTTAAAGCGTTACGCGCCGAAGTAGACATCCTTACCCTGACCGCCACGCCCATCCCCCGCACACTCAATATGGCACTCGGGGGATTGCGTGATCTGTCGGTGATCACTACCCCGCCACCACGGCGACTGTCGGTGAAAACCTTTGTTCATCAACGGGAGTCCCGGCTGATCCGCGAAGCCATCCTGCGCGAGATTCTACGCGGCGGGCAGGTCTACTATCTGCACAACGAAGTCAAGAGTATCGGCAAGGCGGCGCGGGAACTGGAACAGCTGATCCCCGAGGCCCGCGTCGGCCTCGCCCACGGGCAAATGCCCGAGCGCGAGCTCGAACAGGTGATGTCCGATTTCTATCACCGACGCTTCAATATTCTCGTTTGTTCGACCATTATCGAGACGGGGATCGATGTCCCGAGCGCCAACACCATCATTATTGAGCGCGCCGACAAACTCGGCTTGGCACAGCTCCACCAGCTGCGCGGCCGCGTGGGACGTTCCCACCACCAGGCCTATGCCTACTTGCTGACCCCGCCGCCCAAGCAGATGACGGCCGACGCACATAAGCGCTTGGAAGCCATCCAAGCAGCGGATCACCTCGGCGCTGGCTTCACCCTGGCCACACATGACCTGGAAATCCGCGGCGCTGGTGAACTACTCGGGGACGACCAAAGTGGGCATATCGCCGCACTCGGCTTTTCGCTGTACATGGAGCTTCTAGAGCGCGCGGTCCAGAGCCTTGAACGCGGCAACGACATCGAGATCGATCTCGGCGCACGCCCCGATTGCGAAGTCAATCTGCACATCCCGGCGTTGATCCCCGAACACTATGTTCCGGATGTGCACACCAGGCTGATGCTCTACAAGCGTTTGGCCGGAGCCACCGATGCTGCCGCCCTGCGGGAGTTTCAAGTAGAGATGATCGATCGGTTCGGCCTACTGCCGGGGGAGGTCACCCACCTGGTCCGGGTAACCGCACTGCGCCAGCGCGCCACCGCCCAGGGCATCATCCGGATCGAAGCCGGCCCCGAGGGGGGGCTTTTGGAGTTCTCCCAACACACTGACGTCGATCCACTGGCCATCGTACAAATGGTGCAGCGCGACCCGCAGCGCTACCAGCTGCGCGGCGCAACGGTACTGCGCTTCATCGAGCCGATGCGCGACGCGGAAAGTCGAATCCATACCGTCGAAGCGTTGTTGGATCAGCTGACCCCAGCGCGGTAATCACTTTTCACGCCTTGCGCTTCTCGCCCAATACCCGGCCGGCGCCGACCGGCGCCGGCAGTTGGCGGTGGGCAGCGAGCATGGCCTCCACCCGATCCCGCGCCTCACTGGGAAAAGGGGCGCTGCGCCGCGACGTCATATCGACATGAATGGCTAAGCATTCGTTGGTGGCCACGGGCTCGTCTCCTGCTCCCGAAAACATGCGGTGGAAGTAACGCATCCGCTTGCCATCACAGTCGAGCAGTTGGGTCGTGATGCACAAGAGGTCACCGGCAAACACCTCGTGCAGGTAATCGACATTGATCCCCAGCGTAAACATCGAACTTTGCATCCGCTCCCGATAAGCGATGCCGATACCCAGTTGGTCATAGAAGTGATCCGTGGCTTTATCGAACGCCAGGACATAAAAAGCGAGATTCATGTGGCCGTTGTAATCGACCCAATCAGGTGCGACGTGGAGCCGCGTCTCGGTCAGCGAAACACTCAAGAATTCCTCCCCTTCGCACGAACCCTGTGACGTCCCACGGTCCTGAGATAGGCTCCGCGCAGAGCCCGCAACAACGGATACAGCCTGCGCCCCACCGCCGGATTGCCGAACAATAGCCGATCCAGGCCACTCGCCGACGCGGTGGCCGCCAGCATCCGCAAGGCCTCTGCACCCGAAACCACTACCGCTCCCGTATCGAGCAAGAGGGCACGATCGGGATCACAGCCCGTCGGTAGTTGCGCGTCGCCCCTGGCCCGAAAATCCACCAACATCACGCTATCGGCGAACCGCCGGCAGTACCAGCGGCAGAACGGACAGGCGCCGTCATAAATCAGACGCCAGGCACGCGTTCGCTCAGTCGCAACGGACTCCGGTGCCGCGCAAGCCACAGTAACCACCCGGATTTTTGGCCAGATATTGCTGGTGATAAAACTCCGCGTAGTAAAACTCGGGAGCCAGGCGAATTTCCGTGGTAATGGCGCCTAGACCCGCCGCTGTCAGCCGCTCTTGGAAGGCTGCGCGACTGTCCAATGCTGCTTTGAGCTGCTGCTCGCCATAGCAATAGATCGCAGACCGGTACTGGGTACCGATGTCATTGCCCTGGCGCATGCCCTGCGTCGGGTCGTGGGCCTCCCAAAATAGCTTGAGGAGGCCACCAAAGGGAATCTCATCGGGGTCATATACCACCAATACCACTTCTGTGTGCCCGGTGCGTCCGGAGCAAACCTCCTCGTAGGTGGGGTTGCGCGTATGGCCGCCCCCATAGCCCGCGGCCGTAGTGAATACACCCGGCAGTTGCCAGAAGCGACGCTCGGCCCCCCAGAAACACCCCATGCCAAATTGCACCTGCTCGAGATGGTCCGGAAAGGGCCCGACCAACGGCCGGCCGTGCACGAAATGTCGCTCGGGCACCTGCATCACTTGGTCACGCCCAGGCAGCGCTTCGGCGGAAGACGGCAATGCAGTTGTGGAGTAGCCCATGGTCTGAGTCCTGAACACAATCCAATCTCTGCACAATATAGCATCGCTTGGGGGCGCCCTTGCAGGGTCCAGGTCGGCGGGGTAGGCGCGTTTGCAATGCCGACCCGCGATTTCTATGATCCGCCCTCTCCGTGCGCCCGGATCCGCAATCATGACCGATCAGCAGTTGATGCAGCAGATTCTGGCCTTTCGATCCAGGCCGGAAAACCAGTCCCCTCACGGCAATTTTCTTGGCTTAGAGATTCTGGATCTGGAGCGCGGCCGCGGCTGGATGCGCATTCCTTACCATGCCGAACTCGCTGGCAATGCCGGCTCCGGCGTACTTCACGGCGGGGTCATCACCACGGTGCTCGATGCCACCTGCGGGCTCTCCGTGATCTCCGCCCTGGCACGACCGGCCACAATCGCCACCCTGGATCTGCGCATCGATTACCTTAAACCAGCAACGCCGGGCGAACCGATCATCGCCGCCGGCCACTGCTACAAAGTGACGCGCAATGTCTGCTTCGTGCGCGCCCAAGCCTATCACGACGATCCCGAGGACCCCATCGCCCACTGCGCGGCGAGTTTCATGATCACCTCGGATAAAACCGGCGAGAGCCGAGCTGAGGTTACCCCTCGATGAGCATTCTCGAACTGGTCCGCAAAGCCCGAGAAGCCGGCGACTTCAGCATCCTCTCTCAGGGCATCCCCTATATGCGCACACTCGACATGCAGGTACACGAAACCGACGGCGTGCTCACCGTCGCGCTCGGCGCGACCCGCTTGCACATCGGCAATCCCTGGCTGCCGGCGCTGCATGGCGGCGTCATCGGCGGACTCCTGGAAACCGCGGCGATTGTCCAACTCGCCCACGACCAAGATACCGACAATCTGCCCAAGCCGATCAATGTGACCATTGATTACCTACGCTCCGGTCGCATTGAATCCACCTGGGCGCGCGCCCGAGTCACCAAGCTCGGCCGCCGGGTCGCGAATGTCCACGCCAGTTGCTGGCAACAGGACGTCGACAAACCCATCGCCACTCTGGTCGGCCATTTCTTGATGAGCTGACCCCCCGCAGCACCGGGGCCGCAGTTGCATTGCCGAAAACGGTCGCCGTATATTCCGGCGATCCGACCCGGCGCCCAACCGTCCGGTCGGTCGACTATAAAATCAGACGGCTGGCTGTTCCCCCGGGAACGGCTCCCTTCGAGACGCCGGGCGCGCTCAACCCTGGCACGGCGATATCCTC
>JBFHML010000005.1:0-68085 GCA_041594335.1 Porticoccaceae bacterium | reverse complement strand
GCGATAAGAATCGTCTGGAAGCCGATGGTCAGCAAAGCGCCGGCAAGGATGACCGATTGCAGGTGCCCGGCCCCGTCACCGGCAAAGAAGTAATACAGAAATCGTAGCCCGAGCAAAAAGCCCATGCCAAACAGTAACAGGCCGATGGTGCCGAAAAAGCGGAAAGGTCGGTAGATGATGAAAATGCGCGCAATGGTCACGATGCTGCGGCGGATGTAGGAGGGGATGCTCTTCACCAGCCGCGAGGGGCGCAGCTCGCCATTGACGCGAATCGGCACCGAGGCCACCGCCATGTTGCGCTGCCCGGCCTGAATAATGGTCTCCAGCGTATACGTGTAATCGCTGAAGACCATCATCCATTGCGCCGCCTGCCGCGACCAGGCGCGAAAGCCGCTCGGCGCATCGGGCACATCGGATTGGCTGGCCATGCGCACCACCCGGCTCCCGAGCCGCTGCAACCATTTTTTGGCCGGAGAAAAGTGGTCGATGGCTCCGATCGGGCGCGCGCCAATGACGATCTCCGCGCGCCCGGACAGAATCGGCGCGGTCAACAACGGAATATCCTCGGCGTTGTACTGGTTGTCGGCATCGGTATTGACGATGACATCGGCCGCTCGCGCCAAACAGGCATCGAGCCCGGTCATGAAGCTCCGCGCCAAACCCTGGTTGTGCGGGTGGCGGACGACATGATCCACCCCATGAGCGCGCGCCACCTCTGCCGTATTGTCCGTGCTGCCATCGTCGATCACCAACCATTCGACGCTGTCGAAACCCGCCACCTCGCGGGGCAATGCAGCCAGGGTGACCGGCAGCGTCTCGGCCTCGTTGTAGCAGGGGATCTGGATGATCAGTTTCATCGTGCTTCGCCGCTGCGGTCGCGCGGCTGCCCGGGGAACGCCAGTGAGGTTCGGCCGGGCAAAACCCGCCGCCTACTCACACGGCCACCACCAGATCGCCGCCTCATCCGGGCGCGCCAGCGGCAGCCAACAACCGCCCGCACAAGTCGTAATAGTCAAAGCCCGGGTCGCCTTCGTAATGCGCACACATGGCGGCGAGCATCTCCCGCCAAGGGGCATCTTCCGGTGCTTGCGTCGCGGGCCACCACACCATGGCTTCCGTATCCAACAGGATGAGGTCGTCTTGGAGCACGGGCGACATGCTCAGCAGCCAGCGGTCCCGCACGATGGCGCGCAGCTTGGTGGCGATGGTCGCGTCAATCAACTCTGGGCGCATCACCACCTTGCCGGCGGCATTCACCCTGTAGTACCGAGCCGTCTCCGAGAGCAGCTGCTGCTCGTCGATCTCGCTCTGCATCAGCGCCATGGAAGTAAGCGCCGATTCCAGATAAATACCGCGTTCGGGCGGAATGGGCCGGAGCAATGAGTAGCCGTCCATCTCCGGCCAGGGCTGCGCGATGGCTCCGGACGCGACCAGCAGGTCAGCCACGGTGGGTGCAACATCGATCAACGAAACGGTCTGGCCGTTGCGCGCGGGTAACGCGGCCAGCCGCTCCTGGGCCCCGCCGCTCAAGCCATAGCCGCGCAGCGCCAGCATCACCCGGTACTGGCCCTGGCTGAGCACATTGGTGCCATGCCCCCGGGTGTTGGTCTCCACCTCGATCTCGGATTCGGTGCCCGGGCGCGCCGCGTCACGCGCCAACTGAAAGCTGTCGCCATGATCGGAGAGAAACACCACCAGCGTATTGTCGAGCAGGCCCTGCGCTTCGAGGCCCGCCATCAGGTCGCCGAACTGCCGGTCGGCCTGCTTGAGCAGCATGCGGTAGAAATAATGGTATCTGCGATCGCCATGGGGATAAAACGCCATGTCGTCAAGCTCTTCGACCGCATTGGAGACATAGGGGTAGTGGGGTAGCAGAAAGTGCAGCGCCAAAAACAGCGGTTGCTCGCCGCCAGCCGCCAGCTCGGCCAATACGGCATCCGTATAGGCCTGGGGGTCATAGTTGTAGGGTCGCCCCCGGTTGAGGTAGAGGTAAGGAAACAGCTGCTCGGCGATCGGCCGGTGGGAGATCAGGTTGACCAACGGGTGATCGAAATAGCTGATCAGCAGGTCCAGCACGCCGTGTTTTGGCCCGATCACCGTATCGAAGCCAAAGCTTTCGTCGACGGCACTGAAATGGCGCTCGTCCATGGCCAGCACCGAACGGTAACCCAACTGCTGCAAGTACTGGCCAAGCGTGGCCTCGCGCGCGACACGGTCGTTTCCGATGAGATTCTCACGCGCACCGCTGTTGACGGGTTCGCGTCCGGTGAAGGCGGCCATCCAACCGCCGAAGGTCCGCCCCAGGGGCGTATAGGCGGTGTCGAACCAGCGGGCCTCGCGGAGGAAGGCATCGATATGGGGCGTCAGGCGGCTCTGCCCATTGACGAATCCGGTCTCGTCCGGGCGCAACGAATCCACCCCGATCAACAAGATATTGGGCTTGGTGGGATCTCGGGAGCCGATCCCGCCGCCCCCGGTAGCCGGCGGCGTCCACAGGCCCAGCGCGGCGATCGCCGCCAGGCCCAACCCCACGGCCGCAGGCGCCAGCCACACCCCCTGCCGCCGCGCCCAGCACGCCAGGCTGACCAGCAGCGAGACGGCGAACAACCCGGCGATCACCGCCAGCGCAGGCCCCGTCACCAAGTCCGGGGCACGGCGCAAAAAGGCGCTCGGCACCAACGGATACCAACGGGCATTGAGAATGAACACGGCGAGCAGCGCGACCGCCACCAGCAGCACCTGAATGAGGCGCAGGGTCCGCCTGGGCACGGGCAGGGCCCCCAGCCAACCTCCGCTGGCCAGCCACAGCGCGGCGGCAAAAGCGACATGCACCGCAACCAGCCCAAAGAGGAAAAGTGCCGCGTCGGCCCAAAATCCAGGGCTGCTCAAGAGGCCGCCGACCAGGCGCGCGACGTGCGCCTCCATGGCCAGCCCACCCTGCAAGGGCGGCGCCAGGCGCACCAGAAGGGCGGCCATCAGCAGTAGAGACAACAACAGATAAAACGAGAAAAATCGGGGCCGGGCGGGGTGGCTGGTCATGGCTCCTCGCAATCACGCCGGGATGTCAGCCCGCCAAGGATGCCATCAATTGCACCCTGGTTGTTCTCGGTAGCTGAATAAGAATAAGAATGGAGAGAGGCGGCGAAGGGGCGGCTCCCGCCGCCTTCGCCGCCTTGTGCCCAAGGTGCGCTTAGGGGCGGCAACCCGAGGGTAGGTATTTCACTTGCATATCTGCATCAACGGCGTCACCATCCCCGCTGCCAACGCACACCCAGTTGGCGATCGAGTCGATGGCATCACCGGAATCATAGGCACCGAGTGCACCGCCGGTCGAATCGGCTGGCAGCATTTCGAAAACATCGCCACGGATCTTTTGCGAAACCGGGGCGCCGCTGCGCATGGTAATGACGATCCGGCAGCCCAGATGCTCGGCGGTTGCGGTGTATCGGCCGCCGATGCTGTTGTTGTAGACACTATCGGCCGGACACTCGCCCTGGGTCATGGCGAACTCGCTCACCGAAACCTTGATGGCACCGGCCTGGGCCACGCCTTCGGAGACCTGCGAGCGGGCCACATAGTCCTGGTACAGCGGCAGCGCCACGGCAGCCAGGATCCCGATGATCGCGACCACGATCATCAGTTCGATCAGGGTAAAACCCTGTTGTTTGTCGTGTTGTTGCATATTTCTGCTCCTTCAATGGATCCAAAAGCAACGCTTTGCTTGTGGGCCGCTGGGCGCGCGCGCGCAGTGCGGGCTTAGTGCCGCACGCAAACATAGTGCCAGAAACGTTTTTTCAATATAGTCAAAAGGATAGAAAAACTTGTGAACCCGTTCTCCTGACCGGAACCCGCCCGAGGTGACACTATTTGTCGGTCATTGCGCTCTGCCGGCATCCGCCCTGGTCGGGTGGCCGGGCGGGCGCCCAGCGCCTACACTGGCGGCCCTGGCAGCGGGGAGCAAACCTTGATGTACATCGTGGGACTGACCGGCGGCATCGGCAGCGGCAAGAGCGCGGTCGCCGCGCGATTTCGCGCGCTGGGGATCCGGGTGGTGGATGCCGACCAAGCGGCGCGCGCGGTAGTGGAACCGGGGACACCGGCGCTGGCGGCCATCGCCGAGCACTTTGGGCCTGCGGTGATCCAGGCCGATGGCCGCCTGGATCGCGCGGCGCTGCGCCAGCGGGTGTTCGACGACCCGCAGGAGCGGCGCTGGCTCGAACAGCTACTCCACCCGCGCATCGGCGAGTGGCTGCGCGCGCAGCTCGCGGAAGCGCCGGGGCCCTACGCCATCCTGGAATCGCCCTTGCTGTTCGAGGGCAGCCAGCACCGGATGGTCCAGCGCACCCTGGTGGTGGATGTGCCCGAAGCCGTGCAGGAAGCCCGCGCCGCAGCGCGGGATGGCAACTCGCCAGAACAGATCCGAGCCATCATGGCCGCCCAAATGGACCGCGCGGAGCGCCGCGCCAGGGCCGATGATTGCATCGACAACGCCGGCCCTCCCGAAGCGCTGGACGATCAGGTAGCCGCCCTGCACCGCCACTATCTTCAGCTCGCCGCGCGCAGCGCGGAACCGGACTCATGAGCGGTGCCACCCTGGTGGTGCGCTGCCCCACCTGCACCAAGCCGGTGGCCTGGGGCCCCGAATTCCCCGAGCGGCCGTTCTGCTCGGTCCGTTGCCGACAGATCGACTTCGGCGACTGGGCGGGCGAGCGACATCGGATTCCCGGCGAACCGGCCCTGGACGACGCGGATCCAGAGGCCGACCCGGAGGGGTATTGATCGAGCCCTTAGCGGCGCTTAGGGGGTCTATGGGGCCGCAGCACGCAACGCCGCGGCGATGGGCTTGTTGGCCACCGGCATTGGATAGTGGTCGAGGCACAGGCGCTCCACCCAGGCGATCTCCTGGCCTTCGTTACCGATCGGATCCCCCGCAAAGGCGCGCACCAACCACGCTTCGAGGTGGAGTCGGCGGTCTCCATAATCGTGGTGGAGGCTGAGATAGCGCTCGCAGTCGAGCACCTGGATGGCCAGCTCTTCGGCCAGCTCTCGGACAAGACCGGCGGCAGCATCCTCACCGGCTTCGAGCTTGCCGCCCGGAAACTCCCACAGGCCGCCGAGGTGCTTATGCAGCGGACGGCGGGCCAGCAGGATGCGGTCGGCAGCGGGCGCGAGAATGATGCCCGCGACCACACGCAGTGGCGGTGCCGACTCCGGTTCAGCTCCGGTACTCGGCATTGATCCGCACGTACTCGTGAGAAAGGTCGGTGGTCCAGAGTGTCTCCGTGTGCCCGCCCCGGCCCAGGTGCAGACGGATGGTGATGTCCTCACGGTCCATCACCCGCTGACCGTCGGCTTCGGTATAGCCGGGAGCACGGGCACCCCCTTCCGCAATCAACACTTCATCGAGCCAGAGGCTGACGCGCGCGACATCGAGCCCCGTTACCCCCGCGCGGCCAACCGCGGCGAGAATTCGCCCCCAGTTGGGATCACTGGCGAAGAGCGCGGTCTTGACCAGCGGAGATTCCGCCACGGCATAGGCCACCGCCAGGCATTCGCCGGGATTGGCGCCACCTTCGACGCACACAGTCACGAACTTGGTGGCGCCCTCGCCGTCACGCACGATGGCTTGCGCCAATTCCACACACACTCCAGTGATGGCTTCGCCCAGCGCGGCCAGCCCTTCAGCATCCAGCGTCACATCCACGGCCCCGGTGGCGGCCAACATGAGCGCGTCATTGGTGGAGGTATCGCCATCGATGGTAATGCGGTTGAACGAGCGCGCCGCGGCGTCTTTGAGCAGCCCCTGCAGCACCGGCTCCGCAACCTGGGCATCGGTGGCGACAAAGGCGAGCATGGTCGCCATATCCGGTCGGATCATGCCCGCGCCCTTGGCAATGCCGGTAACGGTCAGGTCACGACCGGCGATGCGAACCGAACGGCTCGCGCCCTTGGGCCGCGTATCCGTCGTCAAAATCCCTTCCGCAGCGAGCGGCCAGCCATCGGCGGCCAGCGCCGCGAGGGCGCTCGGCAGCGCGGCGACGATCCGTTCAGCAGGCAGCGGCTCGCCGATGACGCCGGTGGAAAAGGGCAAAACCCGTTCGGACTCGACCCCGGCCTCCCGCGCCAGCGCGGCGCAGACCGCTTGCGCGGCCTCCAGGCCCGGCTGGCCGGTGCCGGCATTGGCATTGCCGGTGTTAATCACCCAAAACCGCGGTGCCGCGCGGCGCAGATGGTCGCGGGCGATCTGCACCGGAGCGGCACAAAAGGCATTGCGGGTAAACAGGCCGGCACTGCTGGCGCCCGGCGCCAGCTCGATCACCACCAAGTCGCGCCGCCCGGGCTTGCGCACGCCAGCACTGGCGGTACCCAGGCGCACCCCGGCTACCGCCGCCAGCGGCGGTAGCCGGCCGTCACCCACGGCCACGAGCGAGCCGCACCGCGCTGCGGCCGATCAAAGCCGGCCGTGGCATTGCTTGTACTTTTTGCCGGAGCCGCACGGGCAAGGCGCATTGCGGCCCACTTTGGGCGCGTCGCGGGTAAAGGGCGCCGCCGAGGCCGCGGTCCGACCACCACCAGCTGCGGCGCTTGCCGCTTCGGCGGGCGCCGCTTCGGCAAGCGCCGAGGCTTCGCGGTGCTGAAAGGCGAGCTGGCGCTGCGCTTCCTCCTCGCGACGGCGGCGCTCCAACGCCTCCACTTCGTCTTGGCGACGGACTTCAAGGCGGGCTAGAAAACGCACCGCGTCGTGCTTGATGTTGGACAAGAGATCCTGAAACATCGCGAAGGCTTCGCGCTTATATTCCTGCTTGGGGTTCTTCTGCGCATAGGCGCGCAGACCGATACCCTGGCGCAGGTGGTCCATGGCCGCGAGATGCTCCTTCCAGTGATTGTCGAGCACCTGCAACATGACCTGCTTCTCGATCAGGTGCATATCGGGGCCGATCTCCGCCACCCGCGCCGCATAGCCGTCATCGGCCGCCTGGTGGATCCGGGCGCGCAGGCCTTCTTCGTGCAGATGGTCGTCCTCGTCGAGCCAGCGCTGCACCGCCAGCTCCAGGTTGAGCTCGCGGTGCAACTCTTCTTCGAGGCCCTGGACATCCCATTGCTCGGCGAGACTCTGGGGCGGGATAAAGCGGTCGATGATTTCTCCGACCACATCGCGACGCAGATTGTCGATGATGTCGGAGATCTGCTCGGCGGCGAGCAGCTCGTCGCGCTGCTGATAGATGACCTGACGCTGGTCATTGGCGACGTCGTCATATTCCAGCAACTGCTTGCGGATGTCGAAGTTGCGGCCCTCGACCTTGCGCTGCGCCTTTTCCACCGCGTTGGTGACCATGCGGTGCTCGATCGCCTCGCCCTGCTCCATACCCAGGGCGCCCATCATGGACTTCACCCGATCGGAGATGAACAGCCGCATCAGGCTGTCCTCCATGGACAGGTAGAATCGGGAGACACCGGGATCGCCCTGGCGCCCCGCGCGGCCGCGCAGCTGGTTGTCGATGCGCCGGGACTCGTGGCGCTCAGTACCCAGGATATGCAGCCCACCGGCGGCCAAGACCTGTTCGTGCCGCTGCCGCCAATCGGCCTTGATGCGGGCGATTTCGGCCTCGTCGGGCGACTCCAGCGCCGCCAGCTCTGCATCCAGATTGCCGCCGAGGACGATATCCGTGCCGCGACCCGCCATGTTGGTGGCAATGGTCACCGCCCCGGGACGCCCGGCCTGGGCGATGATCTGTGCTTCTTTTTCGTGGAACTTGGCGTTGAGCACCTGGTGCTCGATACCGCGCGCTTGCAGCTCGGCGGACAGTCGCTCCGAGTTCTCGATCGAGGCGGTACCCACCAGCACGGGTGCGCCCTGCTCGCGGCAGGAGATGATGTCCTCCACCACAGCGTCGTATTTTTCTTGCTGCGTCAGATAGATGAGATCGTTGAGATCCTGGCGCACGATGGGCTTGTTGGGCGGAATCACCACGACCTGGAGGCCGTAAATCTGCTGGAACTCGAAGGCCTCGGTGTCGGCGGTACCGGTCATGCCGGAGAGCTTTTCGTAGAGCCGGAAATAGTTCTGGAACGTGGTGGAGGCGAGCGTTTGGCTCTCGCTTTGGATCGCCACTCCCTCCTTGGCCTCGATCGCCTGGTGTAGCCCTTCCGACAGGCGTCGGCCGGGCATGGTGCGCCCGGTATGCTCGTCGATCAGTACGACCTGGCCATCGCGCACGATGTACTCGACATCGCGATGGAACAGGTTGCGGGCGCGCAACGCATTGTGGACATGGTGCAAAAGCCCGAGATTGGCCGCCTGGTAGAGGCTGTCCTCGGGGCCCAATAACTCTTCGCCGGCGAGCAGCTGTTCGATCTTCTCGTGGCCGGTTTCGGTGAGTTCCACCTGCCGCGTCTTTTCGTCCGGAACGAAATCGCCGGCGGCACCTTCGGTCTCCGGCGAGAGCAATTGCACCAATTGATCGATGCGCTTGTAGAGCGCGGAGCTGTCGCGGGCGGCGCCGGAGATAATGAGCGGTGTGCGCGCCTCGTCGATGAGAATGGAGTCCACTTCATCCACGATCGCATAGGCCTGGCCACGCTGGCTTTTGTCCTCCAGGCGCAGCGCCATGTTGTCGCGCAGGTAGTCGAAACCAAATTCGTTGTTGGTCCCGTAGAGGATGTCTGCAGCATAGGCTTCGCTGCGGCTTACCGGTGCCAGTTCGCCGTTTTCTTCGAGACGGAAGGAATTTGCGGCGCCCGCGCCGGCAAATGACTGGATCACGCCGACGGTCAGCCCGAGCGCCTGGTAGATCGGCCCCATCCAGGTCGCATCGCGGCGGGCGAGATAATCGTTGACGGTCACCACGTGAACGCCGTCGCCGGTCAACGCATTGAGGTAGGCCGGCAGGGTGGCGACCAGGGTTTTGCCCTCCCCGGTCCGCATCTCGGCGATCTTCCCCTGGTGCAGGACGATGCCGCCGACCAGCTGGACGTCGAAATGACGCAGTCCCAGTTTTCGTGCCGCGGCCTCACGCACCACGGCAAAGGCTTCCGGCAACAGCTGATCCAGGCTCGCGCCGCCGGCCAGCCGGTCGCGGAACGCCTCGGTCTTGGCGCGCAGCGCGGCGTCATCCAGCCCCTCTAGCGCGCTACCGGCGTCGTTGATCGCGCGCACCGTCTTGCGCAGCGCGCGCAAGGTGCGCTCGTTCTGAGTACCAAACAGTTTTCTAAGTATCGCTGCCAAAAGCGGATCCCAACTCGGCGTAAGCTGTGTCACGCCCTCGCGAAAGGGGCAGTATGGTATTTCACCGGGCAGCGCGCTGTATATAAGGCGCCGGATCGAGGCTGCGGCCGTCGCGGGTCACTTCGAAATGCACATGGGGGCCCGTAGCGCGACCGGTACTCCCCATGGTCGCGATGGGCTGGCCCTTTTTGACCAAGTCGCCGACAGCGACGAGATTCTCGCGATTGTGGCTATAGCGGGTGACCAATCCCTCGCCGTGGTCGATCTCGACGCTGTTGCCATAGGCCCCGTCGCGACCGGAGCGGGTAACCACCCCAGCGGCAACCGCCACTACCGGACTGCCGGCGCGGCCCACGAAATCGATCCCACCATGCCAGGCGCGACGGCCATTGAACGGGTCGACCCGGTACCCATAGGGCGAGGAAATCCAGCCCTTGGCAACCGGATAACCGGTCAGGGTGCTCTCCCGTTCGAGCTTGCGGTCGCGGGCCAACTCGCTGAACAGACGCAACTGCTGCTCCCGCTCGTCGAGCCGCGCATCGAGCTCGGCGAACAGCCGGTCGAATTCCAGGGCCTGGGTACGCCCGAGCAAATCCGCGGGGCCACCCTGGGCGGGCGGTCGTCCGAAGCCGAATTCCTCGGCATCCACGCCAGCGACCTCGGCCATGCGTTCACCGAACGCATCCAGACGCAGCACCCGGCTTTGTAATTCGGCAAGTTTGACGGTGATCGCCTGCAGCCGTTGCCGGGCTGCGGCCTCGCCAGCGGCGAGGCGCTCGCGCTCGGCTGCGAGCTGCTGGCTCAATGCCTCCATCCCCACGGGCGCAGGCGGCGCCCCCAGCCCGGCCAGTGCATGGCCCAACCCCAAGCCCAGCCCCAAGGGAAGCGCGAACACCACGACCAGCAGCGCCATCTGCACACGGCGGCTGAACTGGAGGGTTTGGGAGCGGGCTGCGCCGAGCAGGATGATTTTCATGGGCCCCGATCGGGTTCAGCTGGCCAGTAAGGGACGGCTGTAGGAAATCGGGGCTTGCTCGCCCTCGGCCTCGAACGTGACGATTTCCCAGGCATCGGGCTGTTTCTGAAGCTTGCGCAACAGCGCATTGTTGAGCGCATGGCCGGATTTCTCGGCATCGAATTCGCCGATGAGGCTGTAACCCAGCAGGTACAGGTCGCCGATGGCATCCAGGATCTTGTGTTTGACGAACTCGTCCTTGTAGCGCAAACCCTCTTCGTTGAGCACCCCTTTTTCATCGACCACCACGGCATTTTCCAGGCTGCCGCCAAGCACCAACCCCTTCGAGCGCAAATAGCCGATTTCGTGCATGAAACCGAAGGTGCGCGCTCGGCTCACGTCCTTGACGAAGGCGGTGCTGGAAAAATCGACGCTGACCTGCAGCGTGCCCGGCTCGAAGGCCGGGTGATCGAAGTCGATGGCAAAGGTGACTTTGAAGCCCTCATAGGGACGGAAGGTCGCTCGCTTGCCATCCTGCTCGACGGATACCGGCTTGAGAATGCGGAGAAATTTCTTCGATTTGGATTGCTCGACGATCCCTGCCGACTGGATCAGGAAGACAAAGGGGCCGGCGCTGCCATCCATGATGGGCACTTCCGCCGCGGTGACCTCGATGATCGCGTTGTCGATACCCAACCCGGCCAAGGCCGAGAGCAAGTGCTCGACTGTGGATACCCGCACGTCGCCCTTGACCAGCGTCGTCGACAAGGTGGTGTCGCCCACGTTGTGGGCACTGGCCTGGATATCCACGGGCGGCTCCAGATCCGTCCGCCGGAAACAGATGCCCGTATCGGGCTCGGCCGGACGCAGGGTGAGATAGACCTTCTCTCCCGTATGCAGACCCACGCCGGTGGCGCGAATGGTGTTTTTCAGGGTGCGCTGTCGGATCAAACCAATGCCGTCCCGAAAGGGTAGCGGCAGATAGTAGCAAAACCCCGCGCCCGGCCGCCAGCCGACGTGCAACCCAGGAGGCAGCGCCCGGGTTGCACGGGTGGCGTCCAGCGCCGCGCGGAGAGGCGCGGCCGGACAATCGGCAGACGAAGGCCGCTACCTTCGCCTGCCGGGCCCAGCGCTGCGGAGGGGTATTCCGCAGTGCTCAGTCGGCCTGGCGGCGCAGAAAGGCCGGGATGTCGAGATAGTCGAGATCGGCCTCCTGGCGCAGATCGAGCTTGCGTGCCGTCGCTTCCGTGATCGGCCGACGGCTTACCGCAGGCTTTTCCAGCGCAGCGTAGTCCACCTCGCCATTGCTCTGGACCACCTTGGCGACCCGTGAGGAGGCCACAGACACCGGGCGTACTTCTTCTTCCTCGCGCCCCAGCCCGGTGGCCACCACGGTCACCCGAATTTCGTCGGCCATATCCGGATCGATCACGGTACCGACCACCACGGTGGCGTTATCGGAGGCGAACTCCTCGACGGTATCGCCCACCTCGGAGAACTCGCCAAGCGACAGCTCCGGGCCCGCGGTGATATTGACCAGGATGCCCCGGGCGCCCTGCAGGTCGATATCTTCGAGCAGCGGACTCAGCACCGCGGCCTCGGCGGCGATGCGCGCGCGGCCCTCGCCGGTGGCGCGACCCGAACCCATCATCGCCATACCCATCTCGGACATCACCGTCTTCACGTCCGCAAAATCGACGTTGATCATGCCCGGGCGGATGATGAGATCCGCAATCCCCTGTACCGCACCGAGGAGGACATCGTTGGCCGCGGCGAACGCCTGCAGCAAGCTGGTGGACTTGCCCAGCACCGCCAGCAGCTTTTCGTTGGGGACGGTGATCAGTGAGTCGACGCGATCCTTGAGCTGGCGAATCCCCTCCTCGGCGATCGCCTGGCGCTTGCGGCCTTCGAAACCAAACGGCCGAGTGACCACGGCTACGGTCAGGATGCCGAGTTCGCGGGCAACGTCGGCAACGATCGGCGCCGCCCCGGTACCGGTGCCACCGCCCATGCCCGCCGTGATGAACACCATGTCCGCACCGCTGATCACCTCGGCGATGCGATCGCGGTCTTCCAACGCCGCTTGGCGCCCCACTTCCGGGTTGGCGCCCGCGCCCAGACCCTTGGTGATGCCACCACCCAACTGCAACAGGGTCGCGCGCTCGATATCCTTGAGCGCCTGGGAATCGGTGTTGGCGCAAATAAACTCCACGCCCTCGACCGCCTGGGAAATCATGTGGCGTACGGCGTTACCGCCCCCGCCGCCTACGCCGATCACCTTGATTTCGGCGGTTTCTGGCACATTGTCGACAATTTGAAACATAGGATTACCCCTCACTTGCGCTGCCGTTAAATAATGGTTCCTTCCGGACGGTCCCTACAGATTGTTCTGGAACCACTTGCGGAGGCGACCCAACCAGCCGTTACCGGCCGCCTTGCCCGCCCCGTGGCGGTTCTCTTGCTGCTGTTGCAGCCCATACAGCAACAGCCCGACTCCCGTGGAATAGATCGGGTTGTTGACGATGTCCGAAAGCCCCTGAATACCGTGCGGCATGCCCAGCCGCACGGGCATGTGAAAAATTTCCTCGGCGAGGTCGATCACCCCCTCCATTTTCGAGGTGCCACCGGTCAACACGACCCCGGCGGCGATCAGCTCTTCCAAGCCGCTACGCCGGAGCTCCGCCTGCACCAGCGTGAACAGTTCGTCATAGCGCGGCTCGACGACCTCGGCGAGCGCCTGTCGCGACAGGCTCCGCGGCGGCCGCTCGCCGACACTGGGCACCTTGACCGACTCCTCCGCGCCTGCGAGCTGAGCGAGGGCACAGGCGTATTTGATCTTGAGCTCTTCGGCATGCGCGGTGGGCGTGCGCAAAGCCATGGCAATGTCATTGGTGACCTGATCCCCGGCGATCGGAATCACGCCGGTGTGACGAATGGCGCCCTCGGTGAAGATGGCGATATCCGTGGTGCCGCCGCCGATATCGACCAAACAAACGCCCAGCTGTTTTTCATCCTCCGTGAGCACCGAATAGCTGGAGGCGAGCTGCTCGAGGATGATGTCCTCTACCTCCAGACCACAGCGGCGGATGCATTTCTTGATGTTCTGGGCGGCGTTGGCGGCACAGGTGACCAGGTGCACCTTGGCCTCCAGTCGCACGCCGGACATCCCCAGGGGTTCGCGCACGCCCTCCTGGTTGTCGATGATGAATTCCTGAGGCAGAACGTGGAGGATTTCCTGATCCGCCGGAATCGCCACCGCGCGGGCGGCATCGATGACCCGATCGATATCCGTCTGGTGTACCTCGCGATCACGGATGGCCACGATGCCGTGGGAATTGAGGCTGCGAATATGACTACCCGCGATCCCGGCATAAACCGAATGGATCTGGCACCCCGCCATCAGCTCCACTTCCTCGATGGCGCGCTGAATGGCGTGCACTGTCGATTCGATGTTGACCACCACCCCCTTTTTCATCCCCGAGGAGGGGTAGTGGCCGGTACCGACGATCTCCAGTTTGCCGTTCGCGCCGGCCACGCCGACGATGGCGACAACCTTGGAGGTGCCGATATCCAGTCCGACGATCATCTGCTCGCCGCTAATCATTGCCATAGAAACTCCCCACTCGATCCCGCTCCACCTCAGGCGCCTGTACTCGGCGGCGCCTCGCGCCAGCGCACGGCAATGCCGTTGTCATAGCGCGCATCGGCGTAGGCCAGTGCGCCGCGCTTGGCCATCAGCGCGGCCCGCCAAACCACCAAAAACCGATTCAACCGCGCCTCGAACTGCTCGCGGCCCAATACCAATGCAACATCGCCGGCCAACGCCAGGCGCACTCCCGCAGCGGAGCGCGTCAATCGCTCGATGCGCAAACCCTCCGGCGCCAGACGTGCCGCGAAGGCGCGATAGACCGCCATCAATTCGACCTGCTCTCCCTCCGGCCCCTCCAGGTGCGGCAGGCCGGCAAAATCGTCTGCCGCGACGCCCGGCAGCACTTGACCGCGGCCGTTCAGAAACTGATCGTCTCCCCAGCGGGCCACTGGTGCCTCTTCCACCAAGTGCAGATAGAGGCCGTTCGGCCATTCACGGCGCGCACTCGCCGCGGCGATCCAGGGATGCCGTTCCAACTCGTCACGCAGCGCCTGCATATCCAGGGTCAGAAACCCGCCGTTGAGGTGGCGGCTGACCAGCTCCTCGATCTCGGCGCGACCCAGGTGGCGAATCTCGCCATCGACGGCGATCACGCGCAGGGGCGCATCCAGGTGGCGGAACAACACCACGCCCGCGGCCAACACCACACTGCCTGCGGCGACCACCACCAGGGTCGCCGCGACCACGCGCAACATCCGCCCAAGCCGCTGACGCCGGCCGGCATCGCGCTGCCGATGGCGACGGGTCGCCGTCATTCGCCGCTCCCGCGCGGCCGCTCACAGGTCGCGCCTTCGAGAATTTCGGCCACCAGGTCGGCAAACGACAGGCCGGCTGCCTTGGCCGCCATGGGCACCAAACTGTGATCGGTCATTCCCGGCACGGCGTTGACCTCAAGCAGGCGCCAGCGGCCCTGCCCATCTGCCATCAGGTCAACCCTGCCCCAGCCGCGGCCCTCGAGGCTGGCAAAGGCATCGAGGGCCAACTGCTGCAGTTCTTGCTCCTGGGCAGGCGTCAGGCCACAGGGACAGAGATAGCGCGTGTCGTCGCGCACGTATTTGGCGTCGTAGTCGTAGAATTCGCAGTCGGTCTCGAGGCGGATGGCGGGCAAAGCCCGGCCATTGAGCACGGCTACCGTGTATTCGGCGCCTCCGAGCCAGGTTTCCGCGATCACCAGATCGTCGTAGGCGGCGGCGGTGCGCCAGGCTTCGGCCAGCTCGGCCGGCGTCCGGGCACGCGCCATGCCCAGGCTGGAGCCTTCGCGCGCGGGTTTCACCATGACATCGCCGCCGAGTTCGGCCAGCACCTGCTGCCAATTGCTGCGCGCATGCAGCGAGGCGAAATCCGCCGTAGGTAGTCCCGCGCCTTGCCACAGTTGCTTGCAGCGCAGCTTGTCCATGGCCAGCGCCGCCGCCTTGACGCCACTCCCGGTGTAGGGGATGCCCAACCATTCGAGCGCGCCTTGTAGCGCGCCGTCCTCACCGCCCCGGCCATGCAAGGCGATGAACGCGGCCGCCGGTGGTGCTGTGATCAACTGGCCCAACAGGTCGTCGCCCGCGTCGACCAGATAGGCGTCGACCCCCGCAGCGCGCAGGCCTTCGAGCACTGCCGCCCCACTTTTGAGGGAAATCTCGCGCTCCGCCGACCAACCGCCGCAGAGCACGGCAATCCGCCCTCGATCCAGCAACTGGCTGTCGGTCACGCCCCAAACCCCCGCTCGGCAAGCAACTGACACAGGCGGCCCACATTGCCGGCACCCTGCGTGATGACGATATCGCCCGGCTGCACCAGGCTCCCGAGCAGCTCTGGCACGGCCTCGATGCGCTCCGCGTAGATCGGATCCAATGTGCCGCGCAGGCGGATACTGCGGCACAGGCTGCGGCTGTCGGCACCCGGGATTTCCTCTTCACCGGCTGCATAGACCGGCAACATCACCAGCAGGTCGTTTTCCGACAGCACACGGACAAAATCCTCATAGAGGTCCCGGGTACGGCTGTAGCGATGGGGCTGAAACACCATGACCAGCCGACGCCCGGGCCAGCCGTCGCGCACCGCGCGCTGAGTAGCGGCAACTTCGGCCGGATGATGACCGTAATCGTCCACCAGCATCAGGGCGCCATCGGCTACCGGAAAGTCGCCTTGGATATCGAAACGTCGGCCCACGCCTTGAAAGTCCGCCAAGCCGGCCAGGATGGCCGCGTCGGAAACCCCTTCGTCACAGGCCACCGCGACGGCCGCGGCGGCGTTCTGCACGTTATGCGCGCCGGGCACCTTGAGCTCGATGGCCAGCGGTTCGCCTTCGGGCCGATGCAGCACAAAGCGCGAGCGATGGGCGGCAAAGCTCAGCTGATCGATGCGATAGTCGGCGTCGTCCGACCACCCGTAGGTGATCACCTGCCGCCCCACCTGGGGCAGTAACTCCCGCACCCGGGCATCATCGATACCCAGCACCGCGACCCCATAAAACGGCAGGTTGTGGAGGAACTCGACGAAAGTACGCTTGAGCTTGGCGACCTCGAAATCATAGGTCGCCATATGGTCCTGATCGATATTGGTCACTACCGCGACCATGGGTTGTAGATGCAGAAAAGACGCATCGCTTTCGTCCGCCTCAGCGACGAAATAGCGGCTCTCCCCCAATCCCGCGTTGGTGCCAGCGGCGTTGACCCGCCCACCGATGACAAAAGTGGGATTGCGCCCAGCCGCAGCGAGAATGGCGACGACCAGGCTGGTGGTGGTGGTCTTGCCGTGCGTGCCCGCTACAGCGATACCGTGTCGATAGCGCATCAACTCGGCGAGCATCTCCGCGCGCTGCACGATGGGGATGCGTGCCTGCCGCGCCGCCTCCAGCTCGGGGTTGTCCGCAGCCACTGCCGCCGACTGCACGACCACGTCCGCGCCCACGGCATGATCGGCTGCATGGCCGAGCCAGATGGTCGCGCCCAACTCGCGCAGGCGCCGAACACTGCCATTCTCCGCCAAGTCCGAACCCGAGATCTCGTAGCCTTGGTTGAGTAGTACCTCGGCGATGCCACTCATGCCGGCACCGCCGATACCGACGAAATGAATGCGTCGGATGCGCCGCATTTCCGGCACCTGAAAGATGGTCATCGCGCGACCTCCAGGCAGGCATCTGCCACCCGTTGCGCAGCGTCCGGCAGCGCCAAGCCCCGGGCTCTCACCGCCAACTCCCGCCGCCGCTGTGGATCGCAGGCCCAGTCGTGCACGGTGGCGGCAAGGCGCTCCGGGGTGAGCTCGGACTCGCGCACGATCACCGCGGCGCCGCCGCGCTCGAGCCAGCACGCGTTGTGGTACTGGTGATCGTCGATCGCATACGGATAGGGCACCAACACAGCCGGCAGGCCGGCAGCCGCCAGCTCGGCGACGGTGAGAGCACCGGCCCGGCAGACTGCCAAATCGGCCCAACGATAGCTCGCCGCCATATCCTCAATAAAAGGCATCACCTCGGCTTCCACCCCAGCGGCGCGATACTGCGCGCGCGTCTCTTCCACATGTGCTGCGCCACATTGATGCTTCACCACCGGGCGCTCCTCGGCGGGCAGCAACGCCAGCGCCCGCGGCACCCCCCGATTCAATGCCCGAGCGCCCAGGCTGCCCCCGAGTACCAACAGACGACCGCGCCGGGCTTCCAACGCATCGGCCTCCTTGGCCAGCGCTGCAATCTCGGTCCGCAGCGGATTGCCCGTATGTCGGGCACCGGGCAGCACCCCCGGAAACCCGGATAGGACGCGGGTCGCGACGCGCGCCAGGAGTCGATTGGTGGTGCCGGCCATGGCGTTTTGCTCGTGAATCACCAAGGGCACACCGCACAAACGCGCGGCGATGGCACCCGGACCCGCCGCATAGCCCCCAAAACCGAGCGCCACCTGGGGCCGAATGCGGCGTACCGCGCCCAGCGCCTGGACTCCAGCGGCAAGCAAGCCAACCAGGCCCTGCATCCGCGCCAACCAATGTTTGCCGCGCAGCCCACGGACCTGGAGAAAATCGATCGGATAGCCCTGCGCAGGCACCACACGGGCTTCGATGCCGCGTCGCGTGCCCAACCAATGCACGGTGCATCCGCGCGCCCGCAACTCTGCGGCCACCGCCAATGCAGGGAACACATGCCCGCCGGTGCCACCCGCCATGATCAACACTTGCTTAGCCTCCACTGCGTTCGCGCCGCATTTGCCGCGCCGCTTCCGCGCGCTGTTCCATTTCCGCCCCCAGTCGCAACACCAGTGCAAGCATGGCGCTGGAGGCCAGCAGGCTACTGCCGCCATAACTCACCAGTGGCAGCGTCAAGCCCTTGGTGGGTAACAGGCCAGCGGTAACGCCGATGTTGATAAAAGTCTGTCCGGCCAGCAGGATCCCGACGCCGAAAGCAATGAAGGCGGCAAACCAGTCCTGTCGCTGGATGGCGCTGCGCGCACAGGCAAAGCAGCGCTCCACGAGCACACAGAACAAGGCCACCACAAGCAGTACGCCGATCCACCCCAGCTCTTCGGCAAGAATCGCGAAGATAAAGTCGGTGTGGGCTTCGGGCAGATAGAACGCCTTTTGCACACTGTTGCCGAGCCCGACGCCAAACCATCCGCCGCGACCGAATGCGATCAAGGATTGAGTCAACTGATAACCGGTGTTGAACTGATCGGCCCAGGGGTCGAGATAACTGACTAAGCGCTGGGCCCGGTA
Source organism: Porticoccaceae bacterium (assembly GCA_041594335.1). Taxonomy (GTDB): domain Bacteria; phylum Pseudomonadota; class Gammaproteobacteria; order Pseudomonadales; family Porticoccaceae; genus JAGPUQ01. The sequence continues at coordinate 49,563 of JBFHML010000005.1, read as the reverse complement.
GGGCGAGGTCACGACGAGTAGCGCCAAGGTGCTCAACCCGCCCAACAGCAGCAGGGTGAACTGCCACAGGCGCACGCCGGCCATGAACAGCATCACCACCACGGTCGCCGCAATCACTGCCGCCGAGCCCAGATCCGGCTGCAGCAGCAGCAGGACCGCCAGCACACCGAGAATACCCAAGGGTTTGACGAAATCCTGCCACTGCTCACGCAGCTGCAATTGGCGCCGCTGGAGATACGAGGCGGTGAACACCACCATGGCGAGCTTGGCGAATTCGCCGACCTGAAAAGTAAAAGGCCCCAGCGGAATCCAGCGCCGGCTGCCATTCACCTCTCGCCCGATGCCCGGAATCAACACCAGGACCAGCAAGACCACGGCGCACAGCAACAATGTCGCGCTGTGGGCGTACCACCAACTCAAGGGCACCCGCAGCACCAGTAGGGCAACGCCCAGGGATAAGCCGACATACAGCAGATGCCGCTTCAGGAAATAGAGACTGTCACCGCGCTGTGCTGCAAATCCCAATGACGCGGATGCCACCATCACCACGCCGAGCGACAGCAGTGCCAAGGTGACGCCCACCAACCATGGGTCACAGCCACTCGGCAGCAACGGGCGCCACTGCGTCTGCAGCCGCGCCCAGCGCCCAGCCAGTTCCGCCCTCATGGCAGCTCCCGGACGGCGCGGGCGAAAGCCATGCCCCGCGCGCTGTAACTGGCAAACATATCGAAGCTGGCACAGGCGGGAGACAACAGCACCACATCCCCCGCACGGGCGGCGGCCTGAGCCTGAGCCACCGCTGCGACCATGGAGCCGGCATGTTGCACCGGTACCCGGCCATCGATGGCGGTCTCGATAGCGGTAGCGGCCTCGCCGATCAGGATGGCCAGACGTACGCGCCCCGGCAACGCGTCGGCAAAGGCCGTAAAGTCCTGGCCCTTACCCTGGCCGCCGGCGATCAACAGCAGGTTGGCAACACCCGAGTCCAAGCCGGCGAGCGCCGCCATCGCGGCCCCCACGTTGGTGGCCTTGGAGTCATCGATCCAGGTAACGGCGTCGCGCTCGTGCACCACCTGACAGCGGTGTGGCAGCCCCCGGAAGGCCCGCAGTGCAGCGCACATGGCTTCTTCCGGCAAACCCACCGCCGCACCGAGAGCAAGCCCCGCCAGCGCGTTGGCGACGTTGTGGCGGCCGCGCAACCCGAGGTCGGTCACCGGTAGCAGCGCCCGTCCATCGCGCGCCAACCAGTCTCCCCCGGCGCCGGCCACCAGACCGAACTCATCCGCTCCCGCAGGACGTGAGAACCCAAAGCTCCAGCGCCGGGTCCCCGGCGCTGCCAGCGCCTGTGTCGCGGGATCGTCGCGATTGACCACCAGCTGGCGGGCACCACGGTAGATACGATGCTTCGCGCGTCGGTAGGCGGCGAGGTCCGGATAGCGATCGAGGTGGTCCGGACTGAGGTTCAGCACGGTGGCCACCTCGGCGGCGAGGGTTGCCGTGGTTTCTAACTGAAAGCTCGACAGCTCGAGCACGTAGAGTTCGACTCCCTCATCGAGCAACTCCAGCGCCGGAGTCCCCAGATTGCCACCCACAGCGGCCCGCCGGCCGGCGGTAACGGCCATGGCGCCGACCAGTTCGGTTACCGTGCTCTTGCCGTTGGAACCGGTAATGGCCACCACCGGGGCCCGGGCGGCGCGCGCGAATAGCTCGATGTCACCGAGCACTTCGACGCCGGCGCCCGCGGCAGCGGCCACCGCGGGTTCGCTCAGTGCCAATCCAGGACTCAGGATGATGCGCGTCGCCCGCGCCAACAGCTGCGGATCCAACCCGCCCAGAAATACCGGCACCTCCGGATGCTCGGCCCGCAGGGCCGCCAGACCCGGCGGCGATTCGCGGCTGTCGACGACAGCAAAAATCTCCCCACAAGACGCCAGATAGCGCGCCACAGACAGCCCAGTGGCGCCGAGTCCGGCGACCACGGTGCGCTGCTGCTGGGCTGTGGGTGGGCTCATGGTGGCTAACATCACGCTCAACGGAGTTTCAAGGTAGCGAGGCCAAACAGCACCAAAATCACGGTGATGATCCAGAAGCGGACGATCACGCGCGGTTCCGGCCAGCCTTTGAGTTCGAAGTGGTGATGGATTGGCGCCATGCGGAAAATCCGCTTGCCCGTCAATTTATAGGACGCGACCTGGAGCATCACCGAGACCGTTTCCAAGACGAAGATGCCCCCCATGATGAACAGCACAATCTCGTGGCGAACGATGACCGCGATCACACCGAGGGCGGCTCCGAGCGCCAACGCGCCGACATCCCCCATGAAAATCTGCGCGGGATAGGCGTTGAACCAGAGAAAACCGAGTCCGGCGCCCCCGAGCGCCGCACAGAACACCACCAACTCGCCGGCGCCGGGAATGAAGGGGATGTGCAGGTAGCGAGAAAACTCCGCGTGGCCCACCAGATACGCGAAAGCCCCAAGCGCACCGCCGACCAGCACCGCGGGCATGATCGCGAGGCCATCGAGACCATCGGTGAGATTGACCGCGTTACTGGTGCCGACGATCACGAAATAGGTGAGCAGCACAAACCCCCAGCCCATGGCCCAGTTCACGCTTTTGAAGAAGGGCACGATGAGCTCGGTGGCAGCGGGCACGTCCGCTGTCACATACAGAAAAATCGCCGCAGCCAACCCCGCTAGAGACTGCCAGAGATATTTCCAACGCGCCGGCAGCCCACGGGAATTACGCGCCACGACCTTGCGGTAATCGTCTACCCAACCGATAGCGCCAAACGCGAGGGTCACCAGCAGCACGACCCAGACATAGCGATTGCCGAGATCCGACCACAACAATGCGCTGACGAAGATAGCGAGCAGGATCAGCGCACCCCCCATGGTCGGTGTACCGCTCTTGCTGAGGTGAGAGCGCGGCCCATCCTCGCGCACCGCCTGGCCAATCTGCAGGGCATTGAGCCTGCGGATGACCACTGGTCCCAGCAGCAACGAGATGCCGAGCGCAGTCAACACACCCATGATGGCGCGCAGTGTGAGGTAGCGGAACACCGCGAAACCGCTGTAGTACTGGGTCAGATAATCAGTCAGCCAGAGCAGCATGATGCGCATTCCCCCCATCGAGCATCCGGACGATGTCTTCCATACCCGCGGCGCGGGAACCCTTGATCAATACCGTGGTATCGGCATCGAGCCGGGCGCGCAACGCCTGGCCCAACCCCTGCTTGTCGGCGAAGGCTTCCGCACCGGCGCCGAAGCACTTCGCTGCCTGTGCGCTCAGCGGGCCACAGGCATAGAGCCCCTCGATCCCGCACTGGCGGGCGTAATCCCCGATCGCGCGATGCTGCGCCGCGGCATCGTCTCCGAGCTCTGCCATGTCGCCCAACACCAGCAAGCGACGCCCCTCGTAGGCGGCCAGCGCATCGATGGCGGCGCGCACAGAGCCGGGGTTGGCGTTGTAACTGTCATCGATCAAGCGCGCGCCCCCGGCGCCGCGTCGGATCTGCATACGGCCGGGGGCCGGCAAAACTGCGTGCAACCCTGCGGCGATCGCGCCCAAATCGGCCCCGGCCGCTAAGGCGCAGGCCGCCGCCGCCAGGGCGTTGGCGACGTTGTGACGGCCGGGAATCTGTAAATGCACCGGCACGTCCCCCTGGGGGGTCTGCAGCAAAAAGCTCGGGCGGCCCTCGGTGTCCACTGCGATCGACGCGGCCGTGACGTCGGCCTCCGGATGATCGAGCGCAAAACTGATCGACTCCAGACAGGGTAGGCTGGCCTGCCAGCGCGCTCGCCACCGGGCCTCGATATCCAGGTTGACTACCGCCGTGCCGCGCGGCCCCAGGGCCGAATAGATTTCGCCCTTGCCGCGCGCCACCCCCTCCAGGGACCCGAAACCCTGGATATGTGCCGGCAGCACATTGGTCACTACCGCCACCGAGGGTCGCGCAAGCCCGGCGAGGTAGGCGATGTCGCCGACCGCACTGGCGCCCATTTCGAGCACCGCGAACCGTTGCTCCGGCTCGGCGGCCAACAGCGTCAGGGGCAAACCGATATGGTTGTTGAAGTTGCCGCGGCTGGCCAATACCGGCCCCAAGCCACGCAGAATGGCCGCCGTCATTTCCTTAACTGTGGTCTTGCCACTGCTGCCGGTGATGCCGATCACCGGCCCGCTGAGCTGCGCGCGCGCCAACTGGGCCAATTGGCCCAGTGCCTGCGTGGTATCCGGCACCACCCATTGCGGCAGCAACAGCGCCTTGTCGGCACGCTCGACCACCAACCCACAGGCATCCTGCGCAGCATCGGCCAGAAAATCGTGTGCGTCGAAGCGCTCCCCTCGCAGCGCCACAAATAGCTCACCAGGCCGCAACCGCCGGGAATCGGTGCTGACGCGGCGGAAGCGACAATCCGGATAAAGCAGCGTCCCGCCAAAGGTCGCCGCCGCTTCCGAGAGGGTCAGTGGACGCACGGTCATCGACCCACCCCCCGCGCGGCGAGCGCAGCGCGCGCGACTGCAGCGTCATCAAAGGGCCAGCGTACCCCGCGAATTTCCTGCCAAGTCTCGTGCCCCTTACCGGCGATCAGCACGCAATCTTCGGGGGCGGCAGCGGCTATGGCGTGTTCGATCGCCTGGCGCCGGTCGGGCATGACAGCGACCGCGTGGCGCGATCTCGTCGGCAGGCCGATGAGAATCTCATCGAGAATGCTCTGCGGATCCTCGCCCCGCGGATTGTCGCTCGTCAGTACCAGCCGATCCGCGCCCTGCCCGGCAATCGCGCCCATCTGCGGGCGTTTGCCGCGGTCGCGATCACCGCCGCAGCCGAAAACACACCACAGACGCCCCCGAGTCGCGGGACGCAATGCCGCCAACACCTGCGCCAATGCATCGGGCGTGTGGGCGTAATCGACCACGACCCGGGGCGCAGCCCCGACTTCCTCCATACGTCCCGGCGCGGCGCGTAATCTCGGCACCGCCGCCAGCACGGCGTCCAGGGCAAACCCTTGTGCACAGGCGGCCGCCACCACTGCCAACAGATTGGCCAAGTTGAAGGCACCGATCAGCGGACTGATCAATTCTCCGACACCCCAGGGCGTATCGATCCGAGCGCGGATTCCGGTCGCACTGAAATCCGCCTGCACCACGCGGAGCTCGGCCCGGCCATCGAGCGCATACCCCAGGCGCTGCACACCCACCGGCAGCGCTCCGGCAATCGCCTGACCGGCCGCATCGTCGAGATTGATCACCGCGCATTCGAGATCAGGCTGGTGGAACAACATCGCCTTGGCCTCGCGGTAGGCCGCCATGTCCCGGTGATAATCGAGGTGATCTCTACTGAGGTTGGTAAACAGCGCGGTGTGAAACCGCACCGCGGCGACGCGGTGTTGAACCAAGCTGTGAGAGGACACTTCCATGACTACCCGGCGTGCGCCGGCAGTGCGCAACTCGGCCAGCAGGCGCTGGGTCACGATCGCGTCCGGTGTCGTGCCCCCGGTGTCCGCGAGCGGCGCACCGACCAGGCCGGCGCCCAAGGTGCCAATGACACCGGCAGGCGCTTCCAGCGCGGTGAACAACTGCGCGAGTAATTGACAGCAGGTCGTCTTGCCGTTGGTGCCTGTGATCCCCGTCACCCGTAGCGCCCGGCTGGGATGCCCGTAGAAACGTCCGGCAATACCACTGAGGCGCCGGCTCAGTGCCGGTACCGGAATGGTCGGGAGGTGCGACGGCGCGCAGGGCACATCCACCAGCGCAGCCGCTGCACCCGCGGCCGCCGCCGCCGGCAGAAAGTCGCGACCGTCGTGGCGCAACCCGCGCAGGGCACAGAACAGATCGCCCGGGCGCACTGCGCGGCTATCCAGGGTGAGACCACGCACCCGCAGATCGGCGCACGACTCAGGCACCGCGATCCCCGCCAACAGGTCGGCAATTCGCAGGCCCGCTCGCTGCTCGGCGACCATCACCCGGCACCTCCCCCGATGGGCTCTACTGGGCTGGCATCCACGGCAATCCGCTGCGGCACACCGGGCGGCTGCACTGCAAACAGCCGCAACGCGCCCGAAGTCACTGCGGCAAACACCGGGGCCGCGGCCAAGCCGCCGAAGTACCCCTCGGCACGCGGGTCGTCAATCACCACCACGGTAACCAGCTCCGGAGACTCCGCCGGGGCCATGCCGGCAAACAACGCCACATAGCGATTGTCCTGATAGCCTCCCGCTCCGACCTTATGCGTAGTTCCCGTCTTGCCGGCTGCGGCGTAGACGGGAATCGCGGCGCGCGTCGCGGTGCCCCGTTCCACCACGGCTTTCATCATGGTGCGCACCTGAGCGGCGATCTCCGGGGCGATCACCTGGCGGCGCTCGCCGGCCACCGAACCCGCGTCGCGCCGCAGCAGCGTCACCGGTTGGCGCACGCCGTCATTGGCGAGCACCGCATAGGCGGCAGCGAGCTGCAGCGGAGTGGCGGTGATGCCATAACCAAAGGCCAGCGCAGCATGTTCGCTCAACGCCCATTTGCGCCGCACCGGCAGACTGCCCGTGTTCTCGCCCGGGAACCCCGTACCCAACGCCTGCCCCAGGCCCACTCGCTCGAAGACATTGCGAATCTGTTCCGGCTCAAGGGTCATGGCCACCTTGGTGGTGCCCACTTGACTCGACTTGGCAAGCACGCCGGTCAGATCCAGCAGCCCATAATTACTGTGATCGCGATAGGTCTTGCGACCGAAGTGAATCCAGCCGGGCGCCGTGTCGATCGGCGTGTCCGGCCGATAGCGACCACTCTCCAGCGCGGCGACGATGGTGAATGGCTTCATGGTCGACCCGGGCTCTAGCTGGTCGGTCAGCGCGCGATTGCGCAGCGCGCCATTGTCGATACGCCCACGATCATTGGGATTGAACGAGGGTTGACTGACCATAGCCAACACCTCGCCAGAGCGCGCGTCCAGCATCACCACGGTGCCGGCCGCCGCCCGGTGATGCTCCAGCGCAGCGCGCAACTCCCGATAGGCGAGATATTGCAGACGCAGATCGATGGACAGCGCCAGATCGTTGCCGGATTTCTCGCTGCGCACCAGCTCGATATCCTTGATGACCCGCCCCTTGCGATCACGAATCACCCGCCGCTCACCAGGCTCGCCAGCTAGCCAGTGGTCGTAGGCGAGCTCCATCCCCTCCTGTCCGCGATCGTCGATATTGGTAAATCCAACCAGCTGCGCAGTCACTTCACCCGCCGGGTAATAGCGCTTGAATTCCTCGCGGGCATGGACACCGGAGATATCGAGCTCCAGCACCTTGGCTGCCTCGGTCGGTGTCCACTGCCGCGCGAGGAACATGAACTCGCGCTCGGCGTTGGCGGCAATGCGCTCTTGCAGCCGCGCCAAAGGCACCCCCAAACGGCGCGCCAAGGGCGCGAGGCTTTCCCGGTCAGAAGGTAGATTGCGGGGGTCGGCCCAAAGGGTGACCACGGGGGTACTGACCGCGAGCGGTTCACCGCGTCGATCGGTAATCAATCCCCGATAGGCGGGAATAGGCAGGGCGCGCTGGGTGCGTGCCTGGCCCTGGTTCTGGAGGAACCGGGCACCCCGTTCGGCATGCTCCAAAACCTGCAGCTCCGCCGCCTGCCACAGCGCCGCCAGCGGGAGAACGACCAATCCAATGACCACCGCCAGATAGCGCCAATAGGCGATCGCACGTTGCGGACGCGCAGCCTTTCGTGTCATGGGCGCATCCTGATGATTTCGTCCAGCGCCGGCGCACGTAGGCCGAATTGCTCGCGCGCCTGCTTCTCGATCCGTCCGGGAGAAGACCAGGTGCTGCGCTCCAGCAAGTACCGGCCCCATTCGACCTGGAGGTGATGTTCCGCTCGCTCCAGCTCGGCCAGTCGCGCATACAGGCGTCGGCACTCATGACTGACAGCAACCGCGGCCAATGCCGAGGTCAGCACCGCCAGCCACAATACCGCGACCAGTTGGCGTTGGCGGGCAGGGGTCACGCCACTTTCTCCGCCACGCGCATCACCGCACTGCGCGCCCGAGGATTCGCGTCGACCTCCGCGGCCGTCGGCCGTTGGGCACGGCCCAACGCGCGCAACCGACGCGGTAGTCGAGACTCCTCGATCGGCAGGCCGCGCGGCACCTTGGGCCGCTCGGCGTCGCGAATGAAACGTTTGACCAACCGGTCCTCCAGCGAATGAAAACTGATCACCACCAAACGCCCGCCCACTGCCAGGAGCTCGATGACTTCATCGAGAAATGCGCGCAGGGCCTCCAGCTCTCGGTTGAGGTGAATCCGTATCGCCTGAAACGACTGCGTCGCCGGATGACGACCCGGCTGCCAGGCGGGGTGCGCTGCGGCAATCACTTCGGCCAAATGCCCCGTGCGCTCCACAGGCCCCTGCGCACGGGCGCGGACGATCGCGCGCGCGATCCGCCGGGCATGGCGCTCTTCCCCATATTCCCGCAGCACCGTGGCAATCTCCGCTTCCCCGGCGCGCGCTAACCAGACTGCCGCACTCTCGCCACGCTCGGGATCCATGCGCATGTCCAGCGGGCCGTCGCGTAAAAAGCTGAACCCCCGATCGGCCGTATCCAACTGCGGTGACGACACGCCGAGATCGAGCAAGATCCCCGTCACCTGTCCGCGCAGGCCACGTGCCCCGAGCAGGTCTGGCAACTCCGCGAAGGACCCACGGAAGACCTCCAAGCGCGGATCGGCGGCGGCGAGGGCCTCAGCCACCACGCAGGCATCCGGATCCAGGTCGACCGCCAGCAGGCGGCCGCGGGGCGCGAGGCGCCGCAAGAGTTCGGCACTATGGCCACCGCGGCCGAAAGTTCCGTCCACGTAAAACCCGTCCCGATCCGTCAACAAGGCCGTCACCGCCTCATTTCGCAATACTGTCTGGTGCTCATCCCCCATCATCATCGCGCCCAGGCGCTACAACGAGAGGTTCTGCATTTCCGCGGGGATTGCCCGCCCACCGGCAGCCTCGGCAAGCCACTCCTCCCGACGCGCATTCCAGTTTTCCGTACTCCATAGCTCAAAGCGGTGACCCTGACCGACCAGAACCACCTGCTTTTCCAAGCCAGCATAGGCGCGCAATTCAGGAGGGATCAGCACCCGACCGTTGCCATCCAGGTCCAATTCCCGCGCATGGCCGATCAACAGCCGCTGCAAGCGGCGCGTGTCGGGATTGAAGGTCGGCAGACGCGCGATCTGTGACTCGATCTCCTGCCAGGCCGGTAACGGATACAGGAAAAGGCAGCGGTCCTCGATATCAATGGTGGCAACCAACTGCCCCTCGCTGCGAGCGAGCAACGTATCGCGATACCGGGACGGCACGGCCATGCGCCCCTTGGCATCCATGTTGATCTCATTGCTGCCGCGAAACACTGGGCCTCCGCTGTTTGTGCCCGCGGGGAGACCACAATTCCCCACAAATCTCCGATTTGCCCCACTATATGCCTCGCCAATTCAAAGTCAAGCTGCCCTCGTCCCGAAAACGCACTAAATTTGCTGGGAAAACCACCGATCTCGCAGAGAACCGCCCACCCAGCAGCCTGATGGATGAGGAATGCTCCACCAAATCAGCGCAATGAGAACTCAACTTAAAGTAGTTCTTGAGGAGTTGCGAAAGCGCGGAACCTGCCGCGGCCCGATTGCCACAGGGACCAGGGCTCCGGAGGCCGGATATCTGGCTGCAGCCGGCGGTCTACTGCGGCCGGCTGGCCGGGAAAGAATTGAAGTCGGCCTGTAAGCCGGGTTCTGTCTTGGACAGTCATTCATCTGGGACGCACGTCACCGCGCGCCTCTTGCGGCCTACCCGAACCCGACGCGGGCCGCGCCCTAGGGTTCCTATTTGGCCTTGCTCCGAGTGGGGTTTACCCTGCCACGCCTGTTGCCAGCCGCGCGGTGCGCTCTTACCGCACCTTTTCACCCTTACCTGATCCGCTGCATCGCAGCGGCCATCGGCGGTATGTTCTCTGTGGCACTTTCCGTGGGCTCACGCCCCCCAGGCGTTACCTGGCACTCTGCCCTATGGAGCCCGGACTTTCCTCCACCGCGCAAGCGCGACAGCGACTGTCCGGCCGACTTCCCGGGCATTCTACCTCAAGGCCGCCGAAGCCGGGGCGCACTCTTCCCCCGACCCGGGAGTTCTTCTACCATCCAGCCATCACCTACCTCGCAGGCCGGAGATCACTGCGGGCCTGTCCTCCATCACAACAATCTCTACAGGGGAAAACCATGCCACAGGTGGAAACCGCACTGGGTGCAATCGACGTCGACGACTTGGGGATGTGCCTAATGCACGAGCACATCGTGGTCGCCAGCTGGTCCATGCGCCAAAACTACAACGATTACTACGAAGCGGAGAGCGAAATCCCCAAGGCGGCGGCGGCGCTCATGCGGGCTGCCGAACGCGGGGTCGCGTCGATCGTGGACCTCACCCCGATCAACCTGGGTCGAGATGTCCACGCCATTCGGCGGGTGGCCGAACTGACTGGCGTCAATGTGGTTGTCGCGACCGGATTTTACTGGACCGAAGAGCCGCAGATGCACTCCTGGGAGGTGGACAAACTCGCCGGTTACATGGTCCGGGACATTCGCGACGGCATCCTGGGCACCGGCACCAAGGCCGGCATCATCAAGTGCGCGACGGACCACCCGGGCGTCGATGCCTTCAACAAGAAACTGTTACAAGCGGCGGCGACCGCGCACCGCGAAACCGGGGTACCCATCTCCACCCACACCACCGTCGCCAACACCTCAGCGCGCGATCAGGTGACGGCGTTTCGCGAATTCGGGGTCGACCTAAGCCGCATCGTGATCGGCCACATGGGCGATTCGACGGACCTCGACTATCTCCAGGAAATTCTCGACAGCGGCTGCTTCATCGGCATGGATCGCTTTGGGCTGGACGCCTTTCTGCCCACCGACGACCGTGTGCAAACGGTCGCCAAACTGTGCGAGAAGGGCTTTGCGGGCCAAATGGTCATCTCCCACGATTCCTGTAGCTTTCAGGACTTTTTCGATGGCAACTACGTAGAGAAATTCGCCCCCAACTGGTGCTATGAACATGTGCCGCGAGACGTATTGCCGGCCCTGCGCGCCGCCGGGGTCAGCGACCGGGATATCGACACCATGATGGTGGAGAACCCGAAAAAGATCTTTTCCCGCTCTGGCGCCTACTGAGGCACCGCGACCGGCGGCGCCTCAACCACGCCGCCGGATCAACCCCTCCTGTACACAGCTGGCCACCAACACCCCGCGGCGATCGTAGAAATGGCCGATATTGAGGCCACGCGCGCCGCTCGCGCTCGGGCTTTCCATATCGTAGAGCAGCCATTCATCGGCGCGGAACGCCCGGTGAAACCACATGGCATGATCCAGGGTTGCCGCCTGCAGGCCCGACGCACCAAAACGTAGGCCATGGGGGCGCAGCGCGGTGCCCATGAAATAGTAATCCGAAGCATAGGCCAGCAACGCGCAGTGCAAGCCGCACTCCGCAGGCAAGGCTATCGGCACCCGCACCCAGAACTGCTGTCGCGGAGGCGTCTTGAACTCACCCCAAAGCGCGTCAGGATCCACCGGTCGCATCTCGACCGGCCGCTCAGCGGAGAGGAAAGCGCGCTGCTCTTGCGGCAGTCGCTCAGCGGCCGCCACACGCAACGCATATTCGTCCGGCAACCCTTCAGGGCCTGGAACCTGCGGCATGTCGACCTGGTGAGAAAAGCCCTCCTGGGCCTGCTGAAACGAGGCGGACAGAATGAAAATCACCTCGCCTTCCTGCATGGCCACCACGCGGCGGGTAGTAAAGCTGCCACCATCTCGCACCCGCTCAACTTGGTAGACGATCGGCACCTGCAGCCGACCCGGACGCAAAAAATAGGAATGCAGAGAATGGACCGGCCGCTGGACGACGGTGCGCTCAGCGGCGATCAACGCTTGACCCAGCACCTGGCCGCCAAACACCGCGGCCGCACCGATATCCTGGTTGGCACCGCGGAATAGGTCGCGGTCGAGCCGCTCCAAGTCGAGGAGATTCAGCAATTGTTCGGGCGTCATGACAACAATACCACTCCTGGCTACTACACTCCGGACGGCCGATCGGGAGAGCGGCCACACCGAAACCGCGGCGATCGCGCTACCGCCGCGCGGCACGCATCATAGCAACCCGCGCGCGACAGACCTCAGGGTTGACGCAATTCCAGTGCGCGCTGATAGATCAGATTCCGGGCACCGCCGGTAATCCGTGTCGCCAGGGCCACCGCCTGCTTCAGCGGTAGCGCCTCGAGCAGCGGCTCCAATACGTGGTCCCAATCACCCATGGCGGCAGGGCGCTCCGGCGCTCCGGCAACGACCAGCACCAATTCGCCGCGACGCTGGTCGGTGTCGGCCTGGACCCGCGCACGCACCTCTTCGGCACTGCCTGCGACAAATGTCTCGAAAGCCTTGGTAATTTCACGCGCCAAGATCAGCTCGCGCTCAGCGCCGAGCAGCGCCACCAGATCTTCTAATGTGTCGAGGATACGATGCGGCGCTTCATAGAGGATGAGGGTGCGCGGCTCCGTCGCCAGTTCGCCGAGACGGCGCCGACGCTCCCCGGCGCGCGCGGGCAGAAAACCTTCGAACACGAAGCGATCACTGGGCAGGCCGGCGGCGCTCAAAGCCGCTACGGCGGCGCAGGGGCCCGGCACCGGAGACACCGGAAACCCCGCATCGCGCGCCGCCCGCACCAGGCGATAGCCCGGATCGGAAATCAACGGGGTTCCCGCGTCACTGATCAACGCCACATCCTCGCCGGCGGCTAACGTGGCCAGCACGGCCTCGCAGCGGTCGCGACCACTGCGATCGTGATACGACACCAGCGGCACCGCGACGCCAAAGTGGCGCAACAAGCGACCACTGTGACGCGTATCCTCGGCGGCGACCAGCGCGACGGCTTTGAGTATCTCCACCGCGCGGGGTACCATGTCGCCCAGGTTACCGATCGGTGTTGCCACTACATACAGGGTGCCGGCCATCATTCCCCGCTCTCCTTCTGTCCACCTGTTGGGCGTCGTCACCTTGCTCCTCTCGCTCGCTGGATGCAGCGCCCCACATCGTACCCCGGCGCCCACCGGCGACGCTGCGCGCGAGGAGGCCATCGTACCCGAGACGAGCAGCCCAGCGGCGCAAGCGCAAGCGCAATTGGCCGCTGCCATCGGCCGGCAGCGCGACGGCGACACCATCACCGCACTGAAACTCTATGCTGCCCTCGACGCCGAGGCTCTACCGATGGCGGCGCGGGGAGAATACCTGCTCGGCCACGCGGATGCCGCGCTGCAGGAGGGGGAAGTGCTCCTCGCCCGCGAGCTACTGACGACGCCCGCTGCCACCGCGTTGGGCAAGACGCTTTCCGGCGCGCAGCGCCTACGCTGGCTGCGCCTGCGGGGAGAGCTGTTCGGGCTGCTGGGGGAGACCGCACAGAGCCTGTCCGCCTACACTGCGCTGGCCACCGAGCTACAGGATCCGGACGCACGCGCCGGGGTCGAGCAGCGCATCTGGACGGTATTGCAACAAACACCGACCTCGGTGCTCCGCAAGCTCGTCGCCGAGCCCGCCGACCCGCACCTGCATAGCTGGTATCAACTGGCACTGGCCGGTCGAGAGACCGAGCCCGCGCGCAGCGGGGACCGCCCCACTGCCCTGCCACAAGAGCGGACGCGGATCCTCTCCCCCGCAGAAGTCGAATCACTGAACAGGGTCGCGCTCTTGCTGCCGGAAAGCGGCACCTACGCCGCCGCCGCCGAGATGCTTCGAGATGGATTCTTGGCCGCGGCCTTCGCGGCACGCGCCGGCGGCGTTCAGCCGCCCGACGTGCGCTTCTACGACACTGCCGCTGGCGATGTGCTGGCGCTCTACGGACGCGCCGTCGACGAGGGGGCCCAGCTCGTCATCGGCCCGCTCGAACCGGAATTGTTGCGCACCCTGCGCGACCAACCACGGCTGCCGGTGCCGATATTGTCTCTGAATTACCTGGAAGCCGATACCGCGGCCAGCGTACGCGGGTTCTATCAGTTCGGGCTCTCGGTGGCAGAAGAGGCCGTAGCCGTAGCCCACACGGCCCGCCGCGACGGCCACCGCAGAGCCCTTGCCCTGGTCCCGAACACCAGCTGGGGACGGCGAGCCTTACAGACCTTCACCGAGACCTTCACCGAGCTTGGCGGCGAAATCCCAGCAGTGGCGCAGTACGACATGGCCCTCAAGGACTTCACCCCGGTGCTGCGCCCCTTGCTCGCGCCCCAGCAGACCCGCGACGTCGCCGCTGTCGGTGAAAATGGCGAACCACCACGGCGACGCACCGATCTGGATATGGTTTTCCTAGTGGCCTATCCCACCCAGGGGCGCCAAATCCAGCCCACTCTGGAATTTCTGTATGCGGGCGATCTACCGATCTACGCGACCTCGGCCATCTACTCCGGCACACCGGACCCCGTGCGCGACCGGGATCTCGGCGACATTCGCTTCAGCGCCTCGCCCTGGACGCTGGCCGATCCGAACCAGCTGTCGCCCTGGCCGGAGGATCGCCTGCCGCCGGCCCATCGACAACTGTTCGCCCTCGGGGTCGACAGCTACCTGCTCCATGCCCAGTTGGCCGACGGCATGCCCGGGCTGGCTCGACCAATCCCGGGCCAAACCGGACTACTGATGCTCGATGGCAATGGGCGGGTACAGCGCCTCCAGCCCTGGGCCCGCTTCCGCAATGGGCGCGCCGTACCCCTGCTGCCCGCGGCGCCGGACCAATGACCTTCGCCGCAGACCTCGGCAACCGGGCCGAACAAACCGCCGCGGCCTTCCTACGCGGCCGCGGGCTGCGCATTTTGGCGCGCAATTATCGGGTGCCGCGCGGCGAGATCGATATCATCGCCGAGGACGCCGGAACGCTCGCCTTCGTGGAAGTCCGCATGCGCTCCGGCAGCAGCCACGGCGGCGCCCTAGAAAGCATTGATCACCGCAAACGGCGGCGCATCATCACCGCCGCGCGCCACTATCTCGCCCAACTGCCGGACGCCGAGCCGCCCTGTCGTTTCGATGCCATGCTGCTCCACCCAACGGCCGGCGGGAAACCCCATGGCTTTGCTGTCGAGTGGTTGCGCGACGCCTTTAGTGCCGATGACGCCTGAAAATTTCGAAGAGCTGGTCATCACCAGTTTCCACCGTGGCATCCAGGCCCGTATGGCCGTCGGCGAACAGCTGGCGCCGGGCATCGCACTGGCGGCCGAACGGATCGCCAACAGTTTCTTGGCCGGAGGGCACCTCCTGATCTCCGGCCTCGGTGCCGGCCGCCAGCTCGCTGCGCTCCTCCATCACGGTGTCGCCCTCGGGTTTGATTTCCCGCGCCCCGCCCTGCCTTCCATACTGCTCGAAGACACCGCAGACCACCCGGCCCAAGACCACCCGCTGGCGGCGCGCATCCGTTCCCTCGGGGGACCGCAAGATTGCTTAGCGTTGATCGTTCCAGACGGGGGCACGGGGCCGACGCCTCTTGTCGCGCTGCGTGCCGCCCATAGCCGAGACCTCCCCTGTATTCTTCTGGGCGGTTCCCCCAGTGACACCCTGGCGCAAGAACTGGCCACTCCGGACATCGAACTTTCCGCGGGGACTGATCACCTAAGCTTGGCACTGGAAGTGCAGTTTTCCACTATTCTCGCGCTTTGCGCACTGATCGAACGACATCTTTTCGGAGGATCCGCGACGTGAACGAACGAAGCACCGCAAGAAATTTATTGGCTGTCTGTGGGGCGATCTTTCTGCTCTCCGGCTGCGCCGCCACCCTCAATAAGGTGACCGACAAACCCTTCCAGGAAGATCGAGCCGCCCCCAGCATCGGCACCACCGTCGACGACATGAAGATGGACACCCTGATCGCGGTGAACATTAAAAAGGCCCACCCGCAACTCGAGACCGCACACGTCAACGTCAACAGCTTCAACCGGGCCGTGCTGCTAACCGGCGAGGTGCCCAGTGAAGAACTCAAGACATTGGCCGGCGAGACCGCGCGTGCCTATCGGGGCACCCGCGAGGTCTATAACGAGCTGCAGGTACGCAACAACTCGGGAATGCTGGCGCGCACCAACGACAGCTGGCTGGCGACCAAAGTCCGGACCCGTTTGGTCGCGGAAAAGGGGCTCAATACCCGTGGCGTAGAGGTGGTGGTAGAGGACAGTGTCGTCTACCTCCTGGGCAAGACCACGCGCCGGGACTCCAACCGCATCGCCACGATCGCGAGCCGCATCGGCGGAGTGCAGCGAGTGGTGAAAGTATTCGAATATCTCGACTGACCGCCGGGACCTGACCATGAGGGAACAACCGCTCTGGAAACCCTCCGCGACACGCATCGCGGCCAGCAACCTGACAGCCTATGCGGGCTTTCTCGATGAGATGGGCCTGCGATTCGACGACTATGACGCCCTACATCGTTGGTCGGTCAGAGAGCCCGCAGCGTTCTGGGAATCCCTGTGGCGCTTCACCGGGATCCTGCATTCGCAACCCTGGGAGGAGGTGCTGGCCTATCCGGATCGCTTTCCCGGCGCGCGTTGGTTCCCTGGCGCAAAGCTGAACTTCGCGGAAAATCTGCTTCGTCGCCGCGATGATGGCGTCGCCCTGATCAGTCATCTCGAAAATGGCGCGCGCCGCACCCTGACGCATGCCGAACTGTACGATGCGGTGGCCCGAGTCGCCGCCGGACTGCGCAAGCGCGGGGTCGGCCCCGGCGACCGGGTGGCAGCCTTTCTGCCCAACGTGCCGGAAACCCTGATCGCCATGCTCGCTACTGCCAGTATCGGCGCCCTGTGGTCCTCCTGCTCCCCGGATTTTGGCACCAACGGCGTGCTCGATCGTTTTGGTCAGATCACACCCAAGGTCCTGTTCGCCTGCGACGGCTACCACTACGCGGGCAAGATCATCGATACCCGTGCCCGGGTCGCCGACATCGCCGCCGGCCTGCCCGATCTGGAAGCGCTGGTGCTGGTCCCCGTGCTGGGCCGCGAACCGGGAGCCGATCTGCCGCGAGCGCTACGCTGGGATGCACTCGCCGGCGTTGGACCCGCGCCCGAGCTCACTTTCACGCAGCTGCCGTTCGATCACCCGCTCTACATCCTGTACTCCTCGGGCACCACCGGCGTACCCAAGTGCATCGTCCACTCTGCGGGTGGCACGCTGATCCAGCATCTGAAGGAGCACCGGCTGCACGCTGATCTCAAGCCGGACGATCGCCTGTTCTACTTCACGACCTGCGGCTGGATGATGTGGAACTGGCTGGCCAGTGGTCTGGCCAGCGGTGCCACCCTGGTGCTCTACGACGGCTCACCCTTCCATCCGGGACCGGCAGCGCTCATCGAGCTCATCGATGCCGAGGACATCGCCATTTTCGGCACCAGTGCCAAATACCTCTCGGCATTGGAAAAGGCGGGCGTCCAGCCGCGCACGAGCCACCGCCTGACGCACCTGCACACAGTGCTCTCCACCGGCTCACCGCTGTCCCACGAGAGCTTTGGTTACGTCTATCGCGAATTCAAAGACGACCTCTGCCTGGCCTCCATCTCCGGCGGCACCGACATTGTCTCCTGCTTCGTGCTCGGCAACCCCTGCTTGCCGGTGTGGGCGGGCGAGATCCAATGCCGCGGCCTCGGCATGGCCGTCGAAATCTGGAATGACGCCGGCCAACCGGTGGTGGGAGAAAAGGGCGAACTGGTATGCACGGCGCCCTTCCCCTCCTGTCCGCTCGGTTTCTGGAACGACCCGCAAGGGACACGGTTTCACAATGCCTATTTCGGCGCCTGGCCGAACGTCTGGGCCCAGGGTGACTACGGTGAGATCACCGCCCACGGCGGCCTGATCATCCACGGTCGCAGCGACGCCGTACTCAATCCCGGCGGCGTGCGTATCGGTACCGCCGAGATCTATCGCCAGGTGGAACAGATACCCGAGGTACTGGAATCCGTCTGCGTCGGCCAGAGCTGGGACGACGACGTGCGTGTGGTGCTGTTCGTGGTGCTGCGCCCGAGCATCGCGCTCGACGACGCGCTCGTCCAGCGTATCCGCACCAGCATCCGCGCCAACGCCAGTCCCCGCCACGTGCCGGCGAAGATTCTTCAGGTCACCGACATCCCCCGCACCCGCAGCGGCAAGATCGCCGAACTCGCGGTCCGCGAACTCATCCACGACCGCCCAGTGAAGAACACTGAGGCGCTGGCCAACCCCGAGGCGCTGGCCCAGTATCGGGGCTTACCGGAGCTGGCCCGCTAAGTGCTCGCCGAGGATGCGGCGTCCCAGGACCCCCGTCGCGCGCCCCCGCCCGTCCGCTCGTGTCGAAATCGGGCGGTGCCGTATCCGGCACGCGGTAGCTGGGTAACAGACTGCTAGAATGGTCCACCATTCGCCGCGATCGACGCCCCATGGCCCGGGATTACGCCAAACCCGCTCAGCGCAAGCGCGCCGCACGCAACCAACGCAAACCACAACGTGCTCTCCCGCCCACCTGGACGACATTCGGCGGCGGCTTCGCCGCTGGGTTGGCAGCGGGATTGCTGGTGGCACTGCTGTGGCGCCCCCCGGGGGACACGGCGCCACCACAGGCTGGCCGGGAACCACCAGAACCACAAGCCGAGACCGAGGCCAAACCCCGGTTTGATTTTTACACCCTGCTCAAGGAATCCGAGGTGTTCGTGCCGGAAGGCGAAGAGCCGGAGATCACCCCCGCGCCGGCACCCCCGCCAACACAGCCAGAAGCCCAAGCCCAGCACATAGAGGCCGCGGCAGCGCCCACGGCCGCCGAGCCGGAGTTTCAATTTCTCCTCCAGGCTGGGTCCTTCCGCTCCCGGGAGGACGCCGACAGCCTGCGCGCCCGTTTGTTACTACTGAACCTCAGCGCCGCGGTGGAAAGCGCCGGCGCACGGCCGGGCGAGGTCTGGCACCGGGTGATGGTGGGGCCGTTCAACTCCCCAGAAAACCTGGCCCAAGCGCGCGCCGCACTGCAGCAGAACGGCATCGACAATATCCTGGTCAAGCGCAAACGAAACTGAACTGCCTTCAGGTGGCACCCACGTAGCGCACGGGCACGCGAGCACTGATCCCGGTAAACAGTTCATAGGCGATGGTGCCGGCGTGCCGAGCCACCTCCCAGGCGGGCAACCCCTCGCCCCAGAAGACCACGTCATCTCCCACCGCGGCACCGGCCACCGGACCCAAGTCCACAGCCACCAAATCCATGGACACGCGGCCCAGAATCCGCGTGCGCCGGCCTCGCACCAGTACCGGCGCGCCGGTCGGCGTGTGACGGGGATAACCATCCCCGTACCCCATCGCCGCAATACCGATCACGGTGGGAGCGGGCGCCACCCAGTCGCCACCGTAGCCGGTGCTCTCGCCGGCCGCCAGCGCGCGCACCGCAAGCAGCCGTGACGAAAATGTCATCACGGGCTTCAGTTCCGCGGCGACGGGATGGGCCGCGACGAAGGGGTTGGCGCCATACAACAGGATCCCGGGCCGCACCCAATCACCGCGACTCTCTGGCAAGGCCACCAGCGCCGCGGAATTGGCCAAGCTGTGAGGTCCGGCCAAACCCGCAACGGCCTGAAGGAAAGCCTGTCGCTGTCGGTCGTTGAAAGCGTCGCCCGGCGTATCGGCCCGGGCGAAATGGGTCATCAAGCGAATTTCAGCAACATTGGGCGAACTGGCGAGTCGTCCGTAGACCTCCGACACGGCATCGGGCGCAAAGCCGAGCCGATGCATGCCGGTGTCGATCTTGAGCCATACCACCACCGGCCTCGGGAGCGCAGTGGCCAACAGTACCTGCACCTGCCAATCGTCATGTATCGCTATCTGGAGATCGTGACGTGCAATCTCGGGGAGCTCCGGGGCCGCAAAACAACCCGACACCAACAAGATCTGGCCGCCGATACCCGCCTCACGCAATCGGACCGCCTCTTCCAGCGAGGACACCCCAAAGCTGGCGGCCCGTGTGGCCAGCGCCCGGGCCGCCGGCACCGCGCCATGACCATAGGCATTTGCCTTGACCATGGCCAGTACGCGCGCGCCCGCGGCATAGCGACGGGCCACGTCGAAGTTGTGGCATAGGTGATCGAGGTTGACAGTGACAAGCGCAGGGCGACTCAAATCAAGCTCCAGGTCGGCGGCGCGCCTATGTTGGCAGCGCGTCCGAAGACCCACAAGCGGACCGGCTTTGCCGACGTCGCGGGCGCCGCTATAGTGGCGCCCTTGTGGAATTCGCGTAACCGAGAGGCTGGCATGGCGGGCAACTGGGCAACCTTCAACTGGCAAGACCCTTTTTTGATCGACAGCGAACTGAGCGATGAAGAGCGCATGGTGCGCGACACTGCGCACCAGTATGCGCAGGACAAGCTGCTACCCCGCGTGCGCCAGGCATTCCGCGACGAGCACACGGATCGCGCCATTTTCAATGAAATGGGTGCGCTCGGTCTGCTCGGTGCGACTATCCCGGGCTACGGCTGCCCCGGTGTGAATTACGTCAGCTATGGGTTGATCGCCCGCGAGGTGGAGCGAGTGGACTCCGGTTTCCGCTCGATGATGAGCGTGCAATCCAGTCTGGTGATGTACCCGATCTACGCCTATGGTACAGAGGCGCAACGCGAGAAGTATCTGCCCAAGCTCGCCAGCGGTGAATGGGTGGGCTGCTTTGGGCTCACCGAACCCGATCATGGCTCCGACCCGGGGTCGATGCAGACTCGCGCCCGCACCGTCGAAGGCGGCTGGGTGCTCACCGGCAACAAGATGTGGATCACCAATTCTCCGATCGCCGATGTCTTCGTGGTCTGGGCGAAGACCGACGATGGCGCCATCCGAGGCTTTATCCTGGAGCAGGGCATGGCGGGTCTCTCGGCGCCGCGCATCGAAGGCAAATTGGCACTACGCGCCTCGATCACCGGCGAGATCGTCATGGACGAAGTGTTCGTTCCCGAGACGCAATGGCTGCCCAATGTGCAGGGCTTGAAAGGACCCTTCGGCTGCCTGAACAGCGCGCGCCTGGGTATCTCCTGGGGCGCACTCGGTGCTGCCGAAACCTGCTGGCACGCCGCCCGCCAGTATGTCCTCGACCGCAAACAGTTCGGCCGTCCGCTGGCCGCCAACCAGCTCATTCAATTCAAGTTGGCACAGATGCAGACCGACATCAGCCTCGGCCTCCTCGGCGCACTGCGCGCCACTCGGCTGCAGGATGCAGGCCAGCTGGCCCCCGAGCTGATCTCAATGATGAAACGCAACAACTGTGGCAAGGCATTGGAAATCGCGCGCACCGCTCGGGACATGCTCGGCGGCAACGGCATTTCGGACGAATACCCCATCATGCGCCACATGGTCAACCTAGAAGTGGTCAACACCTATGAAGGGACTGCCGATGTCCACGCGCTGATCCTCGGCCGCGCGCAAACCGGGATCCCGGCATTTAGCTGACCCGCTTCGATCTCCTCGCCGGCAGCACCCCAGCCTACCGAACGGCCACGGACCGTACTGGTCCGTGACCCGAGGTTCGCAAGCGTTCTCCGATGGCCGCCAGGGAACTGGTATTGGCGGTTATGAAATCGATAATATCTATTCATGTTTTACGGCTCGCGCCATAACTGGAAGCAAAGCTTCTGTGGCGCTGAATGGATTTTCGCTTTCGCTACCCATCGGAGACCCACATGAACCAGACCATCGACCTTCACATCCAGGGCGGCATGTTGGTGGACGGCACCCGTGCGCCGCGCCGCCTGGCAGATCTCTGGATCCAGGACGGCAAAGTCCTGCAGATCGGCGGCCCGGCGCCGGGCACCGCCAGGCACACCATCGACGCGCGCAACCACATCGTAGCGCCGGGCTTTATCGATCTGCACACGCACTATGATGCCCAGATCCATTGGGATCCCTACTGCACCATTTCGGGCTGGCACGGCGTCACTTCGGTGGTGCTCGGCAACTGCGGCTTCGGCTTCGTACCGGTAAAACCCGAATTTCGCGAGCGCTCCCTGCTCACGATGACGCGCACCGAGGCGATTCCCTACGAAACCATGAAGGCGGGCATGCCCTGGAATTGGGAGACTGCCCCGGAGTACATGGACAACCTCGCGCGGGTCCCCAAGGGCGTGAACTGTATCCAGTACATGCCCACCGCCTCGCTGATGATCTATGTAATGGGCCTAGAGGCGGCCAAAACCCGACCAGCCACCACCGCCGAGCGCGCCACCATGAAGCGCCTGTTGCACGAGGCCATGGACGCCGGGATGTGCGGCTTCTCGATCCAGCGCCTCGGCCCCAATTCCACTCAGGCGGACTTCGACGGCAGCCCCATGGTTACCGATACCATGTGCGACGAGGACATCCTCAATCTGGCCGAAGTCCTGCGCGAGCGCGAGGAGGGCTTTATCCAGATCACTCAGGCCACCGGCGACATCAAAGCGGACCTGGAATTTCTGGAAAAGCTGGCCGCCACCGCACAGCGGCCCATCCTGCACAATGCGATCGTACCGGCGCGCAAGGATCCCAAGGTCCATCGGCGCAGCCTGCAGTGGCTGCAGCGTTGTCGCGACAAGGGACTGCCGATCTACGGGCAGGCCGGCACGGTGCGCACCGGCTTTTCGTTCACGCTGGAGCACTGGAATCTGTACGATGCCAGCCCAGCGTGGCGCGAACTGACGACCGGCAGCAAGGCGGACAAACTGCGTAAGGTCGCCGACCCCACACTCCGCGAGCACGTCATCCGCGAGGCTGAGGAGGCCGATCGGCGTCTCCAGGTCATCCAGGCCGGCGTAGGTGGCGCCATCCCCGCATTGATGGTGCACAAGGTCAACCAGCAGCCCGAGCTGGAGCACTATATTGGCCGTTCGCTCGGCCAGATCGCAGCCGAAGAAGGCAAGCACCCCATCGAAGTCATGCTCGACCTGTCGCTGGCCGGCGATCTCAATGTCGAGTTTCTAGGCCCGGACAAGGGCTTCAACGCCGAGTACATGGCCGAGATCATCAATGGCTCCGACTACACGATCCCCGGCGTCTCCGACGGCGGCGCCCACACCAAGTTCTTTACCGGTGGCGCCTATACCACGGACTTCCTCTACTGGCTGGTACGCGACGAACAACGGATTACCCTCGAAGAAGCGCATTATCGGTTGTCCGCGCTGCCCGCTCGGGCCGCCGGCTTCAAGAACCGCGGCGTACTGCGGGAGGGGGCACCGGCCGATATCGTAGTCTATGATCTGGCCAACTTGAGCGACGGCCAAGAATGGATCGGCGAGATCGTCGAAGACTTGCCGGCCGGCGAATGGCGCCGCATTAAACGCGCCGTCGGCTACCGGGCCATCGTGGTCAATGGCGAGGTCACTTTCCGAGATGGCCAGTGTACTGGGGCCACCCCCGGCCAGCTGCTACGCTGGGGAGGGGTACAGTCATCCGCCAAGGAACGTGCCGCCTGATCCCAGGCGGCACGGCCAGCCCGGTCACGGGGGCCTAGTGGCTTGGTTCAGTGCTCTCGAGTAGCGAGAAACTCGATATCGGGATGGCGCTCGCGAGTCAGGCTGAGATTGACCTGGGAGGGAGCCAGGTACGTGAGGTATCCGCCACCGTCGAGTGCCAAGTGGGTCTGCGCTTTATCGCGGAAGGCCTCCAGCTTGCGCGCGTCAGCGCATTTGACCCAGCGCGCGGTGGCGATGCCCACGGGCTCGTAGACAGCCTCGACGCCGTACTCATCCTGGAGACGATAGGCGACCACATCGAACTGCAGCTGGCCCACGGCGCCCAGGATGACGTCGTTACCGACCACGGGAAAGAACACCTGAGTAGAGCCCTCCTCGGCCAATTGCTCCAGCCCCTTGTGCAGCTGCTTGGTCTTGAGGGGATCGCGCAACCGGACGCGGCGAAACAGCTCGGGCGCAAAGTGCGGGATCCCGGTAAAGTTCAGCCCCTCGCCCTGACTAAAAGTGTCGCCAATCTGGATGGTGCCATGGTTATGGAGGCCGATGATATCGCCTGCCACCGCGGT
This sequence comes from Porticoccaceae bacterium, assembly GCA_041594335.1. Lineage (GTDB taxonomy): Bacteria > Pseudomonadota > Gammaproteobacteria > Pseudomonadales > Porticoccaceae > JAGPUQ01. The sequence continues at coordinate 25,534 of JBFHML010000005.1, read as the reverse complement.
TTCGACGTTGGTCCGCTCACCGGCGCAGAAAGTAAGCGCGTCCGCCACGCGGATATCCTTGCCGAGGCGTACATGGCGCATTTTCATGCCACTCGCATAGCGCCCCGAACAAATGCGCAGAAAGGCAATCCGATCCCGGTGGCGCGGATCCATATTGGCCTGGATCTTAAAGACGAACCCGCTGAAACCCTCTTCAGCCGGGTCTACGCTACGCTCCGCGGCGACCCGTGGCTGAGGCGCTGGGGCCCATTCGACAAAGCGGTCGAGCATCTCCCGGACCCCGAAATTGCCTAGCGCGGTACCGAAAAACACCGGCGTAAGCCGCCCGGCACGGTAACGCGTCAAATCAAAGGCGTGGGAGGCGCCGCGCACCAGTTCCACTTGCTCGGCGAGATCCTCGCGGGCGCCGCCGAGTAACTCGCGTGCCGCCGGGGAGTCCAGGCCCGGGATACGCAGATCTTCCGGTATGCGATGCCCTTGCCCGGGTTGATAGCGGTGAATACAGTCGCCAGCAAGATCGTACAGGCCGCGAAAATCGCGCCCCATACCGATCGGCCAATTCACCGGGGCCGCCTCGATCCGCAGCACTTCCTCGATTTCATCGATCACTTCCAGAGGGTCGCGCACATCCCGGTCGAGCTTGTTGACAAAGGTAATGATCGGCGTGTCGCGCAGGCGGCACACCTCCATCAACTTGATGGTCCGCTCCTCCACACCCTTGGCGCAATCGATCACCATGAGCACTGAGTCCACCGCCGTGAGCGTGCGATAGGTGTCTTCCGAGAAATCCGCGTGCCCCGGCGTATCCAACAGGTTCACCGTGCAACCCCCATAGGGAAATTGCATGACGGAGGACGTTACCGAGATCCCCCGCTCCTTTTCCATTGCCATCCAATCCGAGGTGGCGTGGCGATCGCTCTTGCGTCCCTTTACCGTACCGGCGACCTGGATGGCATTGCCAAACAGCAGTAGTTTCTCGGTGATGGTGGTCTTACCAGCATCGGGATGGGAAATGATGGCAAAGGTACGGCGATCGGCGAATTCCTGGTCCGGCTGAGTCATGAGCGGGCAATCGGTGGAGGTACGACGGGCGGGAATTATAGGGTCCTGGAGCTGCAGCGCAGCGCCCAGCGCCCTGAACGCAAAAGCCGCCGTGCCCTGGGGCACGGCGGCTGCGGTATCCGCGTAGCGCGGTTTACAGCGGTACGACGTTCTCGGCTTGGGGGCCCTTCTGGCCTTGGCCTACCGTGAACTGAACTTTCTGACCTTCGGACAGGGTCCGGAACCCGTTGCCCTGGATGGCGCTGAAGTGAACAAACACGTCAGGGCCATTTTCCCGCTGAATGAAGCCGAAGCCTTTGGCTTCGTTAAAGAATTTGACGGTGCCTGTGACACTGTTACTCATTGATGTAGTCCTGTATTGGGTGTAACTAAAAAGAACCGGTGTGCTTGAGAAGGTACTTATGGACTTCAGGACTACGAGAACTAACAAGTATTCGTGGTACTGCGCCTAAGCCCCATTCCGAGGCCCAGCCAGTATAGCGGCGATGATTCACTCCTGTCCATCGCCCAGCAATGCCGGCGGTGGTTCGGTGCAGGGTTGCCAGGTGCGCTCCGTCTTCGGCGTACGCGTGACTAGCACCGCCTCGGCCCGTTGGCGTAAGCCCCGGGGGCCGGTAATCTCCACCCAAAAGGTGGTCTGCTCGCGAAACAAGGGGACGACCTCCGCGGTGAATCCCAAGACCCGCAGACGCTGCTGTTGCCGAAATGCGTTATCGCGCACTCGAAACGTGCCTGCGGACATCCGTGACTCGCCGTCCGGGCCCTCGAGCATGAGACCTTCGATCCCGGCTTGCGCCAGCGCGGCGAGCACGACTGCCGGTCCGCGATCATCAATCACCCACACCTGATGTGCCGAAAGCTCCTGCCGCACGCGTGGGACTACCGTATCGGCCACCGAAATTTGCGCGGCGGCTAACGCCGCCTGCCAGTCACGCACGACCGCCGGGCTCGGCGCCCCCAGCCGCAGACATTCCGTAAGCGCTGCGGCCCCGTTCGCCGCGGTGGTCACCACCCGCTGCGCATCCGCATCCGCATCCGCATCCGCATCCGCATCCGCATCCGCATCCGCATCCGGCCAGGATGAGGAATCGGCGACCTCGCGCAACAGTACTAACTGTGGAACGGCGGCACTCGGCGCCGGGGCTTCGGGCGGCGGTGGGCGGAGCCTGACCTCGCGCTGTGCGTGCCAGCCCCAATAAGCGGCGACATTAATCAGCAACAATGAGAGGGCCAACCAACGCGCCATGATTCGCTCAGGGCAGGGCAATGCCCAGACCATCCAACACCAGCTCGGGGAGAACATGAACGGGCGGTGCGATCCAGGGCGCCAGCAGGTCGGCGTCGCCACCGGCGAGCAGGACCGGCAGTGTGCCACGGGTGCGACTGCGCTCGATCAGCGCCACCGCCATGGCGGTACAGCCCTGCATCACGGCCTGCGCGGTATCGCTGCCAGGGCCCAGCGAGGCCACTGGCCCGGGTTCGAGGCGCACGCCATTGGTGCCCGCGAGCAGCGCTCGCGGCATCAACGCCATGCCCGGCACAATGTAGCCACCGCCGTGCTGCCCCTGAGCATTGAGCAGATCCAGCGTCAGCGCGGTACCGGCTGAAACGACCAATCCCGCGTCTCCCAGCATCCGCCAGGCGGCCAGCAACGCCAGCCAACGGTCGACGCCCAGCCGCCCGGGTTCGGAATAGCCATTGGTGACCCCGGCACAGTGCGCCGTGGCACTGGCGTACTCCACCACCAGCCCCAAACCTTCACGCGCCCACCCGGTCAGCTCGGCCGCCACCTGCTCCCCCCCGACATTGGCGGCACGTACACGCCGAATATCGGTTCGAGGCAACAGGCTCGGCCAGTCCGCCACACCGCGAGCACACCCGCCCCGCGCCACGACGTCTCTGCCAGAAAGTACGCGCCACTTGATCCGGCTGTTGCCGATATCCAAGTCCAGAATCATTCCTGTTCTCTCAGGCTGACCTCACCACCGCTGAACCACTGTACCTCCGGGCCCCCACAATCCAGCCCCAAGGCCCCGCGCGCATTGACCCCTAAGGCAATGCCCTCGAGCTGTCGCTGACCTGTGCTGAGGATCACGGGGCGGCCGCGGTGAACGTGGGCAGCTTCCCACTCCTCCCGGTAGGCACCGAAACCCTGCTCCGGAAATGCGTGTAGCAACGGCAACAGCTGATCCAGAATCGCAGCGGCGAGGGCATCGCGCCGCACCCCGAGGTCGCCGAGGTCTCGCCAGGGCTGGTCGATGCTGGCCGCGGCCGAGGGGGGCATGGCAACATTGATTCCGATACCCACCACTGCCCTGCAGCAGCCCTCCGGATCGCCGGTCACCTCGACCAGGATGCCGCCCAGTTTGGCGCGATCGCGCAGCAAATCATTCGGCCATTTGAGCTGGACATCCGCCACCCCTAAGCCCTGCAGGGCGCGTCGAGTCGCGACACCGACCGCCAAACTCAAGCCTTCCAGCACGGCGATGCCACCGACAAACTCCCAAGCCACGCTCAAATAGAGATTCCCCGCGAACGGGCTGACCCAGCGCCGGCCCAAGCGGCCACGGCCACCGCGCTGCATTTCCGCGAGGCAACAGACCCCCTGGCCCCGGGGCAGGCCGGCCAACTCCTTGAGCACATCGTTGGTGGAGTCAACCACCGCGAGCACCTGCAACTCGGCGAGCAGCGCCCCCGCCGGATCGGAGAGCGCGGCGCGGATCGCCGCCGGATCGTGCAAATCGATGCCGCCGGGAATCCGATAGCCGCGACGCGCCACTCGTTCGAGGGTGATGCCGAGCTCGTCCAACCCTTCGAGGGCCTTCCACACCGCAGCCCTACTGATGCCCAGCGCGGCGCCCAGCGCGGCGCCGGAATGGAAATCGCCATCCGAAAGCAGCGTCAACAAGCGCCGGCGCGTCGGGGTCACCATCATGACCCACCCAACGCCGAAACATTGCGCATCATGAACTGTGCGCCAATCGCCAGCGAGACCAGCGCAAAGGCGCGGCGCAACACCTGATCGGGCAGGCGGTGGGCGAGTTGAGCGCCCCAGCGGGCGCACGGTGTGCTGGTGAGTACGATACCGAGCAGGGCGGGGAGATACACGTAGCCCAGGCTCCAGGGCGGCAGCTCCGCGCCGCCGGCCGTCAATGCGTACGTCAGGGCACCGCTGACCGCAATGGGCAGACCCAGCGCCGCGGAACTGGCCACGGCATTGACCGTCAGCTGACCACAGCGCAGCAGCCAGGGTACGGTGAGGGAACCCCCGCCGATGCCGAAAATACCCGACGCAAAACCAATTGCGCCGCCAGCGACCGACTGGGCGACACGCCCAGTCCCAGACTCGGGTCGCGGCCGCACTCGAACGCCGAATGCCATCTGAAAAGCCACTAGAACCAGAAAGGCGCCAAAACAGAACTGTAACAACCCACCGCCAGATCGCGCCGCCACAAGGCCACCCAGCACGGTACCGATCAACACCCCCGGAACCAACTGACCCACCAGGGACCAACGAATCGCGCCGCGCAGATGGTGGGTGCGAATCGCACTCGACGCCGTCACCACGATGGTGGCCAGCGAAGTGCCAATCGCCATGTGGGTCAGCACCTCCGGCGAAACACCTTGCCAATGGAATGCGAAAATGAGCACCGGGACCACCACGGCGCCACCGCCTAGTCCAAACAAACCCGCCACCAATCCGGCGACGGCACCGATGCCAAGATACAGCGCGAGGGAAACGGCGATGGCATCCATGGGCGACCTGGGTTGGGCGAGCGCCCCAGAGTGTACCCCAGGCCGCCAGCAGTCGCGGACGCCAGCGCAGGGCGGCGTCCGCGGACCGGCTTCACTGCGCAGCGGCGGGGTTACGCAATCCGCGCACCAGGGTTCGAGGCAGCAACTTCTGGAGCTCTCCTTGTTCCCAGCGCGCTTGGGTGAACACAGTACGCGCTTTTTCGGGCAGGGAAACGAGGCTGATCTCACCACCGCCCACGATAAAATCGCGACCGTTGACATGGGCAGCCGCATCCGAGCACAGGAACACCACCAAAGGCGCGACCAAGTCCGGCGAGAAAGTCTCCGAGCCCTCGTCCATGCCCTCGATCTCGAACATGAATTCCGGCAGTGGCAGTTTCCCCTGGCGCGCCAGATCCAGGGCCTTTTGCATATCGACCGCGCCGGCCATGCGCGTGCCGGCACGCGGACGAATGGCATTGCAGGTCACCCCAAAAGGCCCGAGCTCCAGCGCCAGGGTACGACTGAACCCCACGATGCCCTCCTTGGCGGCAGCGTAGTTGGCTGCGGCATACCCCCCCAAGCCCGCTTCGGACGCCGTGTTGACGATGCGACCGGAGCGTTGCTTGACAAACCATTCGGCGGCCGGTTTGGTCACTGTGTACAGCGCGCGCAGGTGAACGGCAATGACGCTGTCCCACTCTTCTTCGCTCATCTTGACGAACAGCTGGTTACGAATATTGCCCGCGTTGTTGACCAAGATATCGAGACGACCAAAAGAATCGATCGCCTGCTCCACCATGGCGCGACCATCCGCCGTGCTGGTGACATTGCCGCCATTGGCGACTGCCTCGCCGCCTGCGGCACGGATCTCCTCGACTACCGCTTGCGCAGGACTGAGATCCCCACCCTCCCCCGTCACGGCGCCCCCCAGATCGTTGACCACCACCTTGGCGCCTTCGGCGGCCAGTGCCAGGGCATGCGCACGGCCCAGGCCCCGGCCGGCGCCAGTCACTATGGCGACTTTGTCAGCAAGCAGACTGCCCATAAGATTGCTCCTCGTGTTGTCACATGATGAAATCGGCCGTGGATTCTAGCAGTCGATTTACATAACGAGGGGGCCGCCACCGACCAGGTCACTCCCGCACCTCGGCCGCTGCGGTAACGGATTTGGCGGGCGATGTCCGCGGGCGCCATAGGCCGCCGGTACCGAGGCTTTCCCAACCCCAGCGTGCCCAGCGCACCAGGGCGAACACCAGCCATAACGACCAGGCCAGCATGGCCAACCGGTAAACCCACAAGGGCAAACTGAAAACGGCGCCTTGCGGCAGGGCGCCGTCACTGCGGTCCTGATACCACCGGTAGAGCAGACCACCGGAACCATTGCCGACCACCTGCATGTCGGGCGCAGCGAGCAGACTGCGCGGAATGGTGTAGATCAATGTGGCGACGGCGATCAGGGTCAAGGCAATCAGTCCCAACTGCGCGGCGTTGTAGACAAACGCCCGGGACGGCGGTATCCAGCGACGCCGCGCCTCCAGCGCAAAAAACCAAGCGATCACCGCGAGACTCCCCGCACTGTTCACCGTGCTCATACCAACGCCGAGGAGCAACCATTGCCAAGCGGCCAGCGGTATCGACAGACCGAGCCTGCGCACCGCCAAACCGAGTACCAGCGCTACCGCCACGACCACCGCCAGTACACCCCAGTAGAGCATGGCTGGGCCGATGTCCGGCCCGCGCAGCCACACTGGCCAACGATCCCTGGGCAACTGCAGGGTCAAATGGAGGTTAGTGGCCGGAGTCGGCAGCACCAGCGGCAGTGTGGTGGTCCAATTCGCCACACCCTCCTCCAGCTGCCAGGTCAGCTGCGCGCGCTGAAGCCCCGGCCGCAGCGGCAGCACCACCGCGCCATCCCGCTCCGGGACTGACTGCGACCTGCCGTCAATCTCAACACGCTGTAGCACGCCCGGCACCGGGAGCACCAACCGATAGTCACCGCCCACGCTGCTACGCAATACCAACGTCACCTGTACCTCGGCGCCACGCGCGCCGACGCGTTGTTCGAGATCGACGTTCTCCACAGTCACGGTGGCGCCAGGTGCCGGCAGTGGTCGCTGGAATGCCAACATTAAGGATTCACCGGGCCAGGGACGCCACGCACGCCACTCGGCCTGCTGCGCGGCCAGCGCGGGCGGGCCGGACGCGACCATATGCCACCGCGGCGAAGGCTGCACCCGCCATACCTCAACCCAATGCGACGTCTCGGGCGCCACCAGCCGCAGGCGTGCCGTGGGCGGTAACAACGAACGCCAACGGAACTGGCTTTGCGTCGCATCCAGGGTCACCGCCATGGCGCCCGCCGCCGTGCGGGGGTAGTCGCCGATCACCGCCTCTCCCGACAACAGGGGGACCTCGAGGTTGATCGCGCCGGTCGACGGGGCGATGCGGGTCACGGTTGTAGTCAGCTGCCAGTCTAGATCGAGCGCCAGATGGCGCTCGACGCGAACGAAAGCCGGGGCGGGTTCGGATCGCCACTGGTCGGTGCCGGTGGCAACTTCGCGCTCGAGTATCAGGGTATCCCCGCGCAAGCGGCCGCCCTCCAGGCCTTGCGTACGCCAGCCGGGCGCACTGACCGCGAGCGCTTGCGGCGTCAACGGGAACCGGAACGCCGCGCGATTACCGATAACGGCGCCGTGTAGCTCCAGATTTTCCACACCCGGCGGCTGCACCGTCCAGGAGGCGGCCCCGACGCGCGCCACCGGGTGTGGCGCGCCGTCGCGAAACAGCCGCAGCGGTTGCCAACCCTCGGGCTCAGGCAACTCTAACGCCAGCGCGGCCGCCGCCGCACTGCGCAGACGCAAGGTGAACTGTCCATCCGCAGTCAGGTCGAGGTGAGCCTCGAGTAAACCCTGGCAATGGGATTGGCAGACCGGCGGCCGCAACAGTTCGTCGCGTAACTCCTCCAGCAAGGTCGGTGGCGGAAATGCAGCCCCAGCCGGTGGAGCCGTCCCAATCGTCAACAGCCAGGGCAGCAGCAAGGACACAGCGGCGCCACTGCGGCCACCAGGAGCCCCTGTCCGCCACCATCGTCTCGCCCAGCCAACCCACAGCAAGGTCACCAGCACCACTGCCGTCACCCGCGCACTGCGCCCCAGCCAGGGCGGAGACAACCAAAGCTGGAGCTGCTCATCGGCCCGCACGGGGCCCTGCCAGCCCAGCTCAAGTCGATGCCAACCCCAGCTCGGCTGTCCAGGCCCCGTCTGGGCATTCTCGTCCGGCCGATAACGCGGTGGGGCGACCTGGATGGATTTGGTCGCGCTACGATCCCCAAGCGGTATCGCCCCCTCTTGTGCTGCCGAAGGCCCGGTTTCCATCAACGATACCGAAGGGTCGGCGGCCACGGACTCCCGCGCCTCGAGTTGCGGATAGATCGCCAGACGCAGCTGTTGGACGGCAAACCCGAGGATCGCCAAAGCCAGCAAGAGTAGCGCGGCCGCCGCCGAAAGCCGCCCTACGGCGCGCAAGCGGCCCGCTGGCAGCGCACCGCACAAAGGAACCATCACCGCCACCACAAGCCACCCGGCCACGGGCGCGCCGGGCTCATGAAAACTGAGGGCTAACGCCAGCGCCGCGACCAAACCCCAGGGCCAACCCAACAACCGCGCACTGACCACCGTGATGAGCAAACACAGAAAAAGGGCCCAGAGATCCCATTGCGCGAGCCAGGCACCCTGCACCTGATCCGGACCCTCCGCGTGCCAAAGCCGCCACCCCGGAGGCAGATAGAGCTCCAGCCCGACGTGGGCAAAGTCGCGCTCCCAACCGAGGTCGGCGGGACCGGCAATAGCATCTAGGCGACTGACCGCCTCGACCTGGAGATCCCGGGCACGCAGCTCGACCCCCGCACCCGTGCTACCGGGCAAACGTGTGACCACTTGGGGCTCGCCATTGACCGCAACCCGCCCCAAGGCGAGCACTGGACGCGCCTGCAGGCGGTCACTACGCGTCAGCTCGCCGGTGATCCGGTCATGCACAGTGGCACCTCGGCCGTCGAAATCGAGCCAAAGGCTGCGCTGCAGCTGCAAGCGGTCGGCGGCGGACGCGATATCGCCGCGGTATTCCACCTCCGCCAGCAGGGGATTGTCCGGGGTGACCAAGTAAACCGGCAGGTCGGTCAACGCCGGGGGGAGATCGAGACGTGCCGGATCGACTGCCGGAGCCCCTCGTAACCGCAGGCCCCGCAACGCTGGCGCCGCCTGGAACCCCCAGATTTCCTGCTGCGGCCAATGCGGGGATTCGGCGGCCATCGCAAACCGCTCGGGCTGGCCGAGATAGCGGCTCTCGAGCGCCAGGCGCCAGCGACCGGCGCGTAATTGGACCCGCAACCCGCCGTCCTCCTGGATCCGCGCCGGCAGCGGCGAGTCGAGATCCACCGGCACTGCCCCCTCGGGCAGGACGCGGCCTATCCAGATCTCCCGGGGCGCGCCACTGACGGTGAGCAGTAACTCGGTCGACAGCCGCACCGGCACACCGTCTTCGATGCGCCGAAAAACTTCGATCTGCAGACTGTCGGCAGCGGGCGCCGACACCTCGGGGGATCGTAGCCAGAGCCGGTTCTCCGCATCCAGCACTACCGGTAGCACCTGATCCCCGCGGCGGAGATCGACCAGCGCCGCTAAGGGCGACAGCGCCAGCGAGGCCGGCGGCTGCTCCCACCGCCACTGTCCGCGCACCTCGTGATCGCCGCGGGGAAGCCAGATGCCCGGTTGCCCATCGCGCTCGATCACCACAGCCGGCTGGCCGTCGAGCATCACCTGTCGCGGCCAATGATCGCGCCCGCCGGGCAGCACCAGCCATTGGCCATCGGCCTGGCTACGCCACGTTTGTTGGAAGCGCGCGCCGTCTCCCGTCAGTTCGAGATGCAATACTCCAGGCCAGAGACACTGGCGGGTCTCGCGATCGTCGGCCAATCGGTGACATCGATGTTCGGGATGATCCCGCAGTGTCCAGTCGATCCAGGGCTGGAGCACCTCGGGTATGGGGGCAGCGGCCGGTATCGGGGCATAGATCCCCAGCAAAACGGCCAACAGCCGGACTAACGGCAACTGGACGGCAGATCTCATCGTCGAGCCATTCCCTGTGCAAACCCCGCCCAATGTAGCAGGTCGCAGGTCGCCAGCGCGGTCCGCCGTGGGCTTGGGAATTGAGCCGCGCCCGGAATCCGTCTAAGCTGCCCGCCCGCGCGGAAATGCAGTCGGCCACCGCTGACCTTCCACCATGCCACTGGCTCTATTCGACCTCGACAACACCCTAATCGCCGGCGACAGCGACTATTCGTGGGGAGAGTTTTTGGTGCGCGCAGGCAAGGTCGACCCCGAAGTCTATCGGGCCGCTAACCAGCGTTTCTACGCCGACTACCAACGCGGACAGCTCGACATCCACGCCTATTTGCGCTTCGCGCTGGCGCCTCTGGCGGCAACCGAACCTACCGAGCTGACAGCATTGCGCGACCGCTTCATGGCCGAGGTGATTACACCCATGTGGCTGCCCAGCGCCGAGCGCCTTCTCCTCAGTCACCGGGAGCGCGGCCACCGGTTGGTGGTCGTGACCGCGACCAACCGGTTCGTCGTCGAACCCATCTGTCGACGCCTGGGCATCACCGACATCATCGCCACCGAGCCCGAAATCGTTGGCGGCCGCTACACTGGCCGAGTCGCGGGCGAGCCCAGTTTCGGCCCGGGCAAACTCAACCGCATGCGCCTCTGGCTTGCGGAGCAGGCCCTGAGCCTGGGCGGCAGTCATTTCTACAGTGACTCGATTAACGACTTACCACTGCTCGAAGCGGTGGCCCACCCCGTGGCGGTCGATCCGGACCAGGCGTTGCGGGCCATCGCCCACGAACGCGGCTGGCCGGTGATCAGCCTCCGCGACTGACCCGCCAGGAGCCCGACTGCTGCCATGTTGCGCTATCCCGCCCTGGACCCGGTGGCTCTGCAACTGGGCCCCTTGAAGATCCACTGGTATGGACTGATGTACTTGCTGGGCTTCGCCGCCGCCTGGCTGCTCGCGGTACGGCGCACCCGCCAGCCCTGGGCACCCGTGGCCCGCCATCAAGTCGAGGACCTGGTGGTGTACAGCGCGCTGGGCGTCGTGATTGGCGGCCGCTTGGGATCGGGCCTGTTTTACAACCTGGACACCTGGCTGGCCGACCCGCTGTGGATCTTCCGCCTCTGGGAGGGCGGCATGGCCTTCCATGGCGGTCTTCTCGGAGTTCTGGTCGCACTGGGGCTGTATGCGCGCAAGATCGACCGCTCCTTTCTGGCGGTCGCCGATTTCGCGGTGCCCCTGGTGCCCATCGGGCTCGGCCTGGGGCGAATCGGCAATTTCATCGGCCAAGAGCTCTGGGGACGAGCCGCGGACCTGCCCTGGGCCGTGGTGTTTCCCCGCGACCCGGAAGGAATGGCCCGCCACCCGTCGCAGCTTTATCAAGCAGCGCTGGAGGGCGGGGTGCTGTTTGCCATCCTCTTTTGGTACTCGCGCCGCCCGCGTCCCACCGGCGCGATCGGCGGCTTATTTCTCGCTCTCTACGCGCTATTTCGGTTCCTGGTGGAGTTCGTACGCGAACCCGACAGTCACATCGGCTTCGACCTCTTCGGTTGGTTGACCCGCGGCCAGCTACTCAGCCTGCCGATGTTTGCCACAGGACTTGCGCTCATGGCGTGGGCCTTCTACCGTGACCGACGCGTCCGTAACGGCGCCTGAACTTCTGGAAAACCCATGGAGCAATACCTCGATCTGATGCGCCGCGTGCGCACCCTGGGGATTCGCAAAGACGACCGCACGGGGACGGGCACGCTGTCGGTGTTCGGCCACCAGATGCGCTTCGACCTCAGCGCCGGCTTTCCACTGGTCACCACCAAGAAAGTGCACCTGAAATCGATCATCCACGAGCTGTTGTGGTTTCTGTCCGGCGACACCAATATCGGCTACCTACAGCGCAACGGTGTCAGCATCTGGGACGAGTGGGCGACGGCAGAGGGTGATCTCGGCCCGGTCTACGGGGCTCAGTGGCGCTCCTGGCCGGACGGCCGCGGCGGCCAAATCGATCAACTCACCGAATTGCTCGCACAGCTTCGAGCGCGCCCAGATTCGCGCCGCCTGCTGGTCTCGGCCTGGAACCCCGCCGACCTACCCGACGAAAGCCGCTCACCCCAGGACAACGCCGCCGCAGGACGCATGGCGTTGGCGCCCTGTCATGCGTTGTTCCAGTTCTATGTGGCGCAGGGTCGGCTGTCCTGCCAACTCTACCAGCGCAGCGCCGACATCTTTTTGGGGGTACCTTTCAACATCGCCAGCTATGCCTTGCTCACGTTGATGATCGCCCAGGTGACCCGACTCGCCCCGGGGGAATTCATTCACACCCTGGGCGATGCGCACCTCTACTTGAATCACCTCGACCAGGCCGACCTGCAGCTCCGTCGCGAGCCCCGACCGCTACCGAGGCTGCATCTCAATCCGGAGATCGACGATTTGTTTGCTTTCCGCTACTCGGATTTCCGGCTCGAGGGCTACGACCCGCACCCGGGCATCTCAGCCCCCATTGCGGTCTGAGACCGGCATGACGGAGATTGCGCTCATCGCGGCGGTCGCCGCCAACGGCGTCATCGGCGCCGACAACGCCTTGCCCTGGCACTTGCCTGCTGACCTGCGCCGCTTCAAAAGCCTAACGCTGGGACATCCCATCGTCATGGGGCGCCGGACCTTTGAATCCATCGGCCGGCCGTTGCCCGGGCGCGACAACATCGTCGTCAGCCGCAACTCGCGGTTCGCGCCCGAGGGCGTGGTCGTGGCATCAACCCTGGAGGACGCCATTGCAGCGGCCACCGCGCGGAACGAGTTGGTATTTGTAATCGGCGGTGCCGAGATCTATGCCCAATGCCTCCCCCGGGCGACTCGGATCTATCTGACGCGCCTGGATCTGGAGGTGGTCGGCGACACCTTCTTTCCTGACCTGGATCCCCGCTGCTGGGAGGAGTCCCTCCGAGAGGAGCACCCGGCGCAGGCCGGGCATCCAGCCTACACCTTCGTCACGCTACAGCGCCGCCCTTAGGCTACGCTACAACTGCTCCAGATCGCGCACCGCACCGCGGTCGGCGCTGGTGGCGAGCTTGGCATAGGCCCGCAGGGCCGCCGAAACCCGTCGCGGTCGCTGCTTCACCGGCTGCCAGCCCATGGCATCGCGGCGTTCGCGACGCTGCGCCAACTCGGCGTCGTCCACCAACAGTTCGATGGTCCGCGCCGGGATGTCAATGCGAATCTGATCGCCATTCTCCACCAGACCGATGGTGCCACCGGCGGCCGCCTCCGGCGATACGTGGCCGATCGACAGCCCCGAGGTGCCACCCGAGAAGCGTCCGTCAGTCACTAGAGCACAGGCTTTCCCGAGTCCCTTGGATTTCAAATAGCTGGTCGGATAGAGCATCTCCTGCATGCCCGGCCCACCGCGCGGACCTTCATACCGCACCACCACCACGGCCCCCGGCTGGACACGGTCGTGGAGAATATCGTCCACCGCATCCTCCTGGCTCTCCACCACGTGCGCAGGACCTTCGAACACCAAGATGGATTCGTCGACGCCGGCGGTTTTTACGACACAGCCGTTGATCGCGAGGTTCCCGTACAGAACGGCCAAACCGCCCTCAGTGCTGTAGGCGTGTGCCAGGGCGCGGATACAACCGCCCTTGCGATCGATATCCAAACTGGGCCAACGGGTATCTTGGCTGAAGGCTACCTGAGACGGCACGCCCGCCGGGCCCGCGCGATAGAACTTCTGGACCTCGGGACTCGGATCGCGCGCTACGTCCCAGGTATCGAGTGCAGCGCGCAGGGTCGGCGCGTAGACCGTAGGCACATCGGCATGGAGCAATCCAGCGCGCTCCAACTCGCCGAGAATCCCCATGACGCCACCGGCGCGGTGCACATCCTCCATGTGGTACTGGGGTGTGCTCGGGGCGACCTTGCACAGGTTGGGCACCTTGCGCGACAGGCGATCAATATCCGCCATGGTGAAATCGACCTCGGCCTCCTGCGCCGCGGCAAGCAAATGCAGGATGGTGTTGGTGGACCCGCCCATGGCGATATCCAGGCACATGGCGTTTTCGAACGCTTCAAAGCTCGCGATGGAGCGCGGCAAGACGCGGTAATCGTCGTCGTCGTAGTGGCGACGGGCTAACTCGACCACCAAGCGGCCAGCGTCGCGGAACAGCCGCTCGCGATCCGCGTGGGTGGCGACCACCGAACCATTGCCTGGCAGCGACAAACCCAGCGCCTCAGTCAGGCAATTCATCGAGTTGGCGGTGAACATACCCGAACAAGAGCCGCACGTCGGACAGGCCGAGCGCTCATATTCCGCCACCTGCTCGTCGCTGGCGCTATCGTCGACCGCAATAACCATGGCATCGACCAAATCCAGCTTATGCTCGGCCAGTCGGGTCTTACCCGCCTCCATCGGGCCACCGGAAACAAATACTGTGGGGACATTGAGCCGCAGCGCGGCCATCAGCATGCCCGGAGTGATCTTGTCGCAATTGGAAATGCACACCAAGGCATCGGCACAGTGGGCATTGACCATGTATTCCACCGAGTCGGCGATGATGTCGCGCGAGGGCAAGGAATAGAGCATGCCGTCGTGCCCCATGGCGATACCGTCGTCCACGGCGATGGTGTTGAACTCCTTGCCAACGCCACCGGCGTTTTCGATCTCGCTGATCACCAGTTGGCCAAGATCCTTCAAATGGACGTGACCGGGCACGAATTGCGTGAACGAGTTGGCGACCGCGATGATCGGCTTTTGGAAATCCTCGTCCTTCATGCCGGTGGCCCGCCACAGTGAGCGCGCACCCGCCATGTTGCGGCCGCGGGTCGTGGTATGGGAGCGATAAGTGGGCATGATCAACCCCTGCGCAAACAGTCAAAAGCGGGTCCGGAGCATAACAGAGAAGACCGCGGCCGGCATCGAGCCGCGCGGTCACGGTCACCATCGGAGTCCTCCTGCCCGCAACCCCCGGCGGCCCCGGCCTCAGCCGCGCCTGGATCGCACTCCAGGTGGCGGAATCGGCACCCAGCCATCCCGACACCCCCGATCGGCGCCCTGCCATCGCGGCACTAGCGACGCCACACCCGGTGGCGCTCGTTGCGGTGGATGCACTCGGGTTGCTCCCCGTCACTGGGCGGCCATCCACGCCGCTACCGACACCTGCATCCCCCACGAACAGGTCAGGAAGCTCCCTCGCGCGGGCTCCCCCACGATCGCGCCTCTCGCTATCGCCCTGCCCTTGGGATAATCTCCAGCGTTTCGCCCCCCGCATTTGTGGGACGATCGGAACCAGGATGACCGGAGCATCACCTTGAGCTTCTACGAGCAGTTCTTCCTCGCCCCTTTCCTCAATTTCGCCTGCGCCACCAAGCCCATCATGTACCAACGCCGCAAGGTGGTACCGCTGTGCACCGGGCGGGTACTGGAAGTCGGCATGGGTTCGGCACTCAATCTGCCGTTTTACGACCCGGCGAAAGTCGAGTTCATCTGGGGACTCGAACCCTCTGCAGCCATGCGCGAGAAAGCCCGCCGCAACCTGGCCCGCGCGCCGGTGGAGATTAAGCTGATCGACCTGCCCGGGGAAGAAATCCCCTTGGAGGACAACAGCGTCGACACCGTACTGCTGACCTACACCCTGTGCACCATCCCAGATTGGCACAAGGCATTGCGCCAGATGCGGCGAGTGCTAAAACCCGGAGGGCAACTGATTTTCACCGAGCACGGCCGCGCCCCGGACCCCAGGGTGCGTCAATGGCAGGAGCGCATCAACCCACTGTGGAAGAAGCTCGCCGGCGGCTGCAATCTCAACCGGCCGATCCCTGAACTGATCGAGGAGAGCGGTTTTACCGTGGAAAAGCTCGACCGGATGTACCTACCGTCGACGCCGCGCCTGCTCGGCTACAACTACTGGGGCGTGGCGCGGATCGGCTGAACCGGACACGGGCTGCAAGCGGTGGCCGACCAAACTGTTAGTATCCCCAGCCCGCAGGGGCGGGAATTTTTATCCACCATAACGAACTGGAGAGCCATCATGGCCTGTACCGTATTGCTGGAACTGAAAGTCAAACCCGAATGCGTCGACGAAACCCTACAAGGGCTGGCAGCGCTGTTGCCGGAGACCCGCAGCTACCCCGGCTGTATCGAAGTCTACGCGCACCAAAACCAGGACGATCCCACCCATATCGTCGCCATCGAGCAGTGGGAGTCACGAGAAGCCTACGAGAAATACTTCGCTTGGCGCACCGAAACCGGTGTGATCGGTCAACTCGCCAACTGGGTATCCGCGGAGCCTTCGATCCGTTATTTCGACAAGAAAGCCTGAGCCGCGGCGCGCGGGGCGGCAAACGCTGCCCCGCCTACAACACCTTTTGAAAGATCTTCGAGCGCCGCTGATAGTTGTAAAGTTCGGCCTTTTCCGCTGGCAGATCCTCGATCCCGATCGGTTCGAAACCTTTTTCGCGAAACCAATGCTCGGCCTGTGTCGTGAGCACGAACAGACGTTGGAGTCGATATTCCAAACGGGCCTTGGCCTCCAGATGGGCGAGCAACCGGCTACCCAACCCCTGGTTCGCAAAATCGGGATGCGTAGCGACACAGGCCAACTCAGCAGCCTGCTGGTGGGCGAAGGGATACAGGGCCGCGCAACTGACGATGGGCCCTTCTGGATGCACGACCACATAAAACCGGGAAATCTCGGTCTCCAGGAGCTCACGCGAGCGCTTGACCAGCACCCCGCGCTCTTCGAGCGGCTGGATTAACTCAAGGATCCCGCCGATATCATCGATCGTCGCCTGACGGACCACCTCGGCGCCGTCTTTGAGCACCAGCGTACCCGCGCCATCGCGCGTGAAGAGTTCGGCGAGCAACGCGCCATCCTCGGCAAAGCTGATCAAATGGCTACGCTGCACCCCATTGAGGCAAGCCTGATACGCCGCCCGCAGCGAAGCGGCCAATGCCGGATTTTCGACCAACCTGTCGATCCATCCCTGCACATCGCGCAATGAAATGGCTTTTTGCAGCTCGCCCGCGTCATCGCGAACCCCATCGTCCGGACCGATGACAATCAATTTATCGGCCTGCAGGCTGATCGCCGCCTGCACCGCGACGTCTTCACAGGTGAGGTTGAACACTTCCCCCGTGGGCGAATAGCCAATGGGGGAAAGCAGCACGATAGCGCCATCGTCGAGATGGTTGCGAATGCCGACCCGATCCACCCGCCGCACCTCGCCGCTGTGGTGAAAATCCACGCCATTGCGGACGCCCAGAGGCTTGGCGGTGATGAAATTGCCTCCCACGACCCGCACGCGAGCCCCCTGCATCGGCGAGTTGACCACCCCCAAAGACAGCGCCGCCTCGATCTGGATGCGGATGCTCCCCACCGCTTCCTGCACACAGGCCATCACCTCGGCATCGGTGATCCGCACCTGCTCTTGGAAGCGACAATCGAGACTGCGCAGCTCGAGCTGACGATCGACCTGGGGCCGGGCGCCGTGCACCAGTACCACCCGGATACCCTGCGCGGCCAACAAGGCGATATCGCCGATCAGGTGCGGAAAATTGGCGTGCAGAACCCCCTCGCCGCGCAACACGACGACAAAGGTGCGCCCCCGGTGCATGTTGGCGTAGGGCGCGGTATCGCGAAAGAATTTCACGTAATCGGTCACAGGATCGGCCGCAGTTCGCAACGGTGCCGATTATAACAGCGGCGGTGTCGCGCTCTGGCACTGCATCCCGCAGTCCGTCAGACTGGCCCGAGACAGCGGCGCGCAATGAGCGCCTCGAGCAATTCAACCATGGGTTGTACGCGCGCGCGCGGCAGAGATTCGTCTGGCTGGTGCGCTTGATCGATATCCCCCGGGCCGAGCACTGTGACATCGAGCCCCAGCTGATGGAGGTAGGGAGCCTCGGTAGCAAAGGCGACAGCCTCACGACGATACCCGGTCAGCTCCTCGCAGACCGCGACCAGCGGCGAATCCTCAGGCGCCTCGAACGGCGGCACAATCAAGTGATCGATTTCTACGCCCGTGCCATCCGCCGCGCCCAGCGGCAGCAACAGGGCTTCCAGCTCCTCGCGCAGCGCGCCGAGATCCACCCCGGGCAAAGGCCGAATCTCGAACCCCAAATCGGCGTGGCCGCAGATGCGATTCGGGTTGTCTCCGGCCCGCGCACAGCCGAGATTCAAGGTGGCGTGATCCACCACAAAGCGCGGGTCCCGGCCACGGTTGCCCAAATCCTGCGCCAACTCGCGCAGTGCACCCAAAGCTCTGTGCAAGGTGTGCAGTGCATTGGCCCCCCGCTCTGGGTCGCTCGAGTGACCGGAGCGACCACTGATGCGCAGTTTCTCAACCAAAATGCCCTTGTGGGCCGCGACTGGCTTCATCCCGGTAGGCTCGCCAATCAGCGCAGCCCGCGCGCGCGGCCTGCCGGCTTCCACCAAGGCCTGGGCGCCGGCCATGGAAGTCTCTTCATCCGCAGTGGCGAGCAGGATCAGCGGTTCGCGCAGACGGCGGCTTGCGAAGCCTTTGGCGGCGGCCAGCGCCAGCGCAAAAAAGCCCTTCATGTCGCACACACCGAGTCCACGGTAGTGCTGTTCGTCGGTCTCCAGCACGAAGGGATCACTGCGCCACAGTTCCGGATTGCAGGGCACCGTATCAGCGTGCCCCGCCAAGACCAGCCCGCCGGGCCCCTGCCCGAGCGTGGCAATCAGGTTGGCCTTACGAGGATCGGCCAGCGGCTGGATCTCGACCCGAAAGCCCAAATCTGCCGCCCAGTTGGCGAGCAGGTCAACGACTGCGCGATTACCCTGATCGAGCTCGGCATTGACGCTGCTGATGGAATTGCAGGCGATCAGCGCCCGCAGTAACTCGTCTATCCGCATGCGCCCAGTGTAGAGCTCTGTCGCGGAGAAGTCCCGTGCAGTTGAGCGTGACCCGCCATTCTGTACAATCGACAGGCTGACGGATTCGCGCGCACTACACCCGCCGGGACACCGCTCCACTGATCCCGAGGACCAGCGGCCGCTCCGCATTCCCATTCCAATCGAGGTTAGTCATGGTTTTCCCCAGACGCGTGCCCCTGCTCATCGACGGTCAATGGGTGCAGAGCGAAAGCGACCAGTCCACCCCGGTGATCAACCCCGCCACCCAAGAGGTACTCAGTGAGGTGCCTCTGGCCACCGAGGCGGAACTGGCGCGCGCCGTCGCCGCGGCCCAGGCCGCCTTCCAGACTTGGAAGGAGACTCCGGTCCCACAGCGGGCACGCCTGATGCTGAACTATCAGCACCTGCTCAAACAGCACCACGACGAATTGGCCGAGATCATCAGCCAGGAACTGGGCAAGACCTTCGAGGACGCCAAAGGGGACGTCTGGCGCGGTATTGAGGTGGTCGAGCACGCCGCCAACATCCCCAGCCTATTGATGGGCGAAACGGTCGAAAACGTCGCCTCGGGAATCGACACCTGCTCCTACCACCAACCGCTGGGCGTATGCCTGGGCATCACGCCCTTCAATTTCCCGGCAATGATCCCGCTGTGGATGTTCCCGCTCGCCATCGCCTGCGGCAACACCTTCGTGCTCAAGCCCTCCGAGCGCGACCCCCTGACGCCGACGCGCCTCGCCGAACTGTTCCTCGAGGCCGGCGCGCCAGCCGGTGTGCTGCAGGTCGTTCACGGCGGCGCCGCCCAGGTCGATTATCTGCTCGAACACCCAGATATCCGCGCCGGCTCTTTCGTCGGCTCAGTAGCGGTGGGCAAGCATATTTACCGCAAGGGTACCGAGCATCTCAAGCGCATGCAGTGCATGACCGGCGCCAACAACCACATGGTGGTAATGCCCGACGCCAACCGCAGTCAAGTGGTCAATAACATCGTCGGCTCCGCCTTTGGCGCCGCCGGCCAACGCTGCATGGCCATTCCCAACGTCGTCCTGGTAGGCGCGGCTCAGGAGTGGATTCCCGAGATCGTCGCGGCGACCCGCACGATCCGTCCGGGCGCCTGGACGGATGCCCAGGCCGCCTATGGGCCCCTGACTTCACCGGCCGCGCGCGACCGGGTACGGCAGATGATTGCCCAAGCGAAGGCCGACGGCGCCACCTGCCTGCTCGATGGCTCCGACTGTGAGGTCGCGGGCTATCCCGACGGCAACTGGCTCGGCCCCACGATCTTCACCGACCTCAAACCGGAAATGCCCTTCTACTGTGAGGAAGTGTTCGGCCCGGTACTTTGCCTCCTCAAAACCGATAGCCTGGAGGAGGCCATCGCGCTCATCAATCGCGACTTCCGGGGCAACGGCACCTCGCTGTTCACTGCTTCCGGCGCCGCAGCGCGCAAGTTCCAACATGAGATCCAGGTCGGCCAGGTCGGCATCAATGTCCCCATCCCCGTGCCGCTACCCTTCTTCTCTTTCACCGGCTGGCGCGGCTCCTTCCACGGTGACCTGCACGCCTACGGCAAGCAGGCGGTGCGTTTCTATACCGAGACCAAAACGGTGATCTCGCGCTGGTTCGAGGGCGACATTCCCAGCGGACCCAACATGTCGATCAACCTGCGCTGAGCGACCGGCGCCCCATGGACTTCGAGCTGAGCGAAGAACAGCGCGCCTTTCAAGACGCCGCCCGCGCCTTCGCCACCGGCGAGATGGCGCCCCAAGCGGCGCGGTGGGATGAGGAAAAACAGTTCCCCCGGGAGACGATCGCCGCGGCCGGCGAGCTGGGTTTTTGTGGCCTCTACTGCCCCGAGGAACTGGGTGGGCTCGGCCTGTCGCGCCTCGACGCGGCCTTGATCCTGGAAGAGCTGGCGACCGGCTGCCCCTCGACCGCAGCCTTCATCTCGATCCACAACATGGCGACCTGGATGGCCTGCACCTGGGGCAGCGATGCGGTGCGAGCGGATTTCTGCGGCGCCCTGATTCGCGGCGAAAAGCTCGCCTCCTACTGCCTCACCGAACCTAACGCGGGCAGTGATGCCGCATCCCTGGTCACCCGCGCCGAGCGCGATGGCGATCACTACCGCATCGCCGGCGGCAAGGCCTTCATCAGCGGCGCCGGCAGCACCGACGTGCTGGTGCTGATGGCGCGCACCGGGACCGCGGATTCCGGCGCCCGCGGCATCTCGGCCTTTGCGATACCGGCCGATACGCCGGGCATCAGCTACGGTAAGAACGAAACCAAGCTGGGCTGGAACAGCCAGCCCACCCGCACTATCGCCTTCGACGGCGTGCAAGTACCAGTGACCTGCCGACTCGGTGCCGAGGGCGAGGGTTTCAAGATCGCCATGCGCGGGCTCGATGGCGGACGCATCAACATCGCCGCCTGTTCGCTGGGGGCCGCACAGGCGGCGCTCGACCACAGCCAAGTCTATGTACAAGAACGCCATCAGTTCGGCCAACCCATCGCCCAATTTCAGGCGCTGCAATTCAAGCTCGCCGACATGGCCACAGAGCTGGTGGCGGCTCGGCAGATGGTGCGGCTGGCGGCGAGCAAACTCGACCGCGACGACGCCGACAAGGCCGTCTACTGCGCCATGGCCAAGCGTTTTGCTACCGACATCGGCTTTCGCGTCTGCAACGAGGCGCTGCAGTTGCACGGCGGCTACGGCTATCTGCGCGAATACCCACTGGAACGCCTGCTGCGCGACGCACGCGTCCACCAGATTTTGGAAGGCACTAACGAAATCATGCGCGTCATCGTGGCGCGTCGCATCCTGGAACCCGGGGCAACGGAGATCATTCGATGAGCGACCTCTTAAAGGTGGAAAAGCGCGGGCACACCGCGGTCCTGACCATGAACAATCCACCGGCGAACACCTGGACGCCGGAGAGCCTGAAGCTGCTGCAACAGATCATCGCCGACCTGGAGGCGGACCCCGAAAACTACGCCCTGGTACTGGCCAGCGAAAGCGAGAAATTCTTCAGCGCCGGCGCTGATCTCAAACGCTTTCACCACGACGACACCGGCGCCGCCTACGAATTCATCAAGGCGTTCGGTGTCGCTTTCGAGGCACTAGCCAACTACCGCGGGGTCGCGATCGCCGCGATCACCGGCTTCGCCATGGGCGGGGGCCTGGAGTGCGCGCTCGCCTGTGACATCCGCGTCGCCGAAGAGCAGGCGCAGATGGCGCTGCCCGAGTGCACGGTGGGGCTGCTGCCCGGCGGGTTGGGTACGCAGCATCTGCCCTGGCTGGTCGGGGAAGGCTGGGCCAAACGCATGATCCTTCTCGGCGAACGGGTCAAGGCGCAACAGGCACTCGAGATCGGCTTGGTACAGGAAGTCGTACCTACCGGACAGGCGCTCGACAAAGCCCTCGAACTCGCCGCCAAGGTCGAAGGTCAGAGCCCGCCCTCGGTCCGAGTGTGTAAGCAACTGATCATGTCGGCCCGTCAACGGCCCCTACAAAGCGGCTTTCAGTTCGAGCGCGACGGCTTCATGGATCTGTGGGGTATGGCCGATCAGAAGGAAGGCGTCGCCGCCTTCGTCGAAAAACGCAAACCTGCCTGGAAGAACGCCTGAGGGAGGCCCCGGTGTCGGAACAACCGGTTCTGTTTAGCGAACGCACTTGCGCCGACGGCCACCGTATCGCCATCGCGACCCTGAATGCCGAGCAAGCACTCAACGCCCTGAGCCTGGAAATGGTCGATCGGCTCGACGCCCAACTCGACCGCTGGGAAGCCGATCCGGGTATCGTCGCCATCCTGATCGACAGCGTCGGCGACCGCGCGTTTTCAGCGGGCGGCGACATCCGCATGCTGTACGAATCGATGGTCACGCACGGCGCGGGCGAAAACCCCTATGCACGGGACTTCTTCTCCCGCGAATACCGCCTCGATCACCGCCTGCACCACAGCCCGATTCCCATCATCACCTGGGGCAACGGCTTCGTGATGGGCGGCGGTATGGGCGTCTACCAGGGGGGCGATTTCCGGGTGGTCACCGAGCGCAGCCGGCTGGCGATGCCGGAGATCTCCATCGGCCTGTTTCCGGATGTGGGCGGCACCTGGTTTCTCAACCGCACCCGCCACAATAGCGGCCTCTTCCTGGGCCTGACCGGCGCACAAATCAACGCTGCGGACGCCCTCTTTGTGGGCCTGGCCGACGTCTTTCTCGCCCACGAGGACAGAGCCGGGGTGCTCGACGAACTCACCACGTTGACCTGGGCTGACGATCTCGACACCCGCCGCACCCAGATCGACAGGCTGCTGCGCAGGCAGGAACGGGAGCGCCAGGAACTGCTGCCGGCGGCGCAACTGCAGCCCCATGCCGAGTGGGTGGCGGCAGTCTCGGCCTGCGCGACGCTCGAAGAAGCCTCAGCGGCGATCACGGCCTATCGTGGCGACGACACCTGGGCACAGCGCGCGGTGGCGACCCACAGGCGCGGCTGCCCGGTATCGATCTTTCTCGCCCATGAACTGAATCGACGCGGCCGTGGGCTCACGCTCGCCGACGCCCTGCGACTGGAGCTGATCGCCGCACTCAATTGCGCCAAGTACGGCAACTTCCGCGAGGGCGTGCGCGCGCAGATCATCGACAAAGACAACAGCCCGCAGTTCACGCCTGCCTCTCTGGCGGAGCTGACACCCGAGATTCGACAACAATATCTGACTCCGCCCTGGGGCGAGACACCCCACCCGCTGGCAACTCTCTGAAGGAACACAACCATGGCCCAGACAGTGGCGTTTTTTGGCCTCGGCAACATGGGCGGCCCCATGGCCGCCAACCTCGTCAAGGCCGGTTACGCGGTGCGCGCCTTCGATCCGGTACCGGCCTCGGTAGCCGCTGCAGTAGCTGCCGGCTGCACCGCCGCCGAAAGTGAGGCCGCCGCGATTGCAGGTGCCGACTTCGTAATCTCCATGCTACCCAACGGCGAACTGGTCGAGGCACTGTTTCTGGACCAGGCGCGACTGCTCGACCAACTCACCCCAGACACTTTGGTCATCGACTGCTCGACCATCGCTGCGGCCAGCTCCCGGCGGGTCGCGGCCGCCGGCGCCGAGCGGGGTATTCCCGTGGTGGATGCGCCAGTCTCCGGTGGCGTAGCCGGTGCCCAGGCCGCCACCCTGTCGTTCATCTGCGGCGGGAAAGCCGATGCCGTTGCACGCGCCCGCCCCTTGCTGGAACAGATGGGCGCCAACATCTTTCATGCCGGTGCGAGCGGCGCCGGGCAAATCGCCAAGATCTGCAACAACATGCTGCTCGCCGTGCATATGGTCGGCACCGCCGAGGCGCTGCAACTGGGAGTAGACCATGGTCTGGATCCGAAGACGCTCTCCGACATCATGCTCAAAAGCTCGGGTTGCAACTGGTCGCTGGAGAAGTACAACCCCTGGCCGGGCGTAATGGAAAACGCCCCTGCGAGCCGCGGTTACCAGGGCGGCTTCATGGTGCGCCTGATGCAGAAGGATCTTGGCCTCGCCATGGCCGCAGCGCTCGCCAGCCATTCCAGCACCCCCATGGGCGCGCTCGCCCAAAGCCTGTACAACCTCTACGGTGAACTGGGCGGCGAAGACAATACTGGACTGGACTTCTCCAGTATCCAGCGGCTGTTCGGCGGTGCCGACTAACCGCCAACGCCATGAAAGCCGCCGCGCCGGCGGCGTCGATACGGCCACGACTGCTGCGCCGGGGCGCGGAGGCCGGGCCAGCCACCGCTCATGCCGCGCCACCGCGCAACCACCCCCTCGCCCGGACCCCCGAGTCGGTAATCTCGCGGTCGGCGGCTGCGCAGCCATTCCGCACCCGACGCGGCTGTACTAAAATGCGCGCCCCATCCCACAGCACGCTGGGTCGCCTGGCAGTACCATCATGCAGATCGAACGCGACAAGGCTGTTTCTTTTCATTACTCGCTGAGCGACGCTGAGGGGAATCCTATCGATTCCAGCCGGGAGCGCGAGCCGCAGGCCTACCTGCACGGCCACGGCAATCTCTTGCCAGCGTTGGAGGAACAGCTCCTGGGACACGCAGCGGGCGACACGCTCTCCGTGACCCTGCCTCCGGAACGCGCCTACGGCCCACGGCGTGAGGGCTCGGTCACCCGAGTCCCGATCAAGCGCCTGGTCACGCAGGGTAAGCTCGCCCCGGGACAGGTAGTCGGCATTCGCACGGAGCAGGGTATCCGTCGCGCCATGGCCGTGAAGGTGGGCAAATTTAACGCGGACATCGATTTCAACCACCCTCTCGCCGGCAAGACGCTGGTATTCGATATTGAGATCGTGGCGGTGCGCGACGCCACGGCGGAAGAAATTGCTCATGGCCATGCCCACGGCGAGGGCGGTCATCAGCACTGAGGGGTCGCCGCGCCGGGCCCGATCACCAGGGACGTATCGTCCGACGGGAGCAGCAGTCCATGTTGGAAGTGAATGAATATTATGCGGGCAAGGTAAAGTCGATCGGCTTCCAGGCCCGATCGTTGCCCGCAACGGTGGGCGTCATGGAAGCCGGCGAGTACGAATTCAGCACCAGCCGCCACGAGACCATGACGGTGATCAGCGGCGCCATGCGTATCCAGCTGGCGGATAGCGACGAGTGGCACACGTACCACTCTGGTGAGACCTTCGAGGTCCCCGCCGGGCAAACTTTCAAGGCTCGCATCACCGCCGCCACCGCCTATTTCTGCACCTACGGCTGACCCCTGCTTGTCAGCGCGCCT
>JBFHML010000004.1:0-70443 GCA_041594335.1 Porticoccaceae bacterium | reverse complement strand
CATGATGCGCTACTCGCCACCCTGGCGGAACGCCTCTACCGATGATTGAGGCATTCCGCCAGCACGCGGCGCGGGGGGTTAGCCGGCCCCGTCTCCCGACTGTGCGCCACGTTCCCGCGCCCGTCGCGGATCATTGGCGGGTCGAGGCAATGCGGGGCGATCAACCGCGATAGGGGCGGGTCGGCTGGTATCGATAAAGCCCGATGCCGGTACTTCCTGATGGGCAGAAAGTACTTCCAGGCGGGTCACTGGACTCGGTGCACGGCGGGGATCATTGGCGGCACGCGGTGCCGTATCCGGTCCTCCGGCATTCATGGGCTGCGTGGCGCCGGCGGGAGCCGAAGCGGTGTCTTGCGGCGGCTCTGGTGCCTGCTCGGACGCCGCCTCGTCGCCGTGCTCGGAGGTCCGGCCCTCGGTGCTCAGTGTCTCGACGGTGACGGCCGGAGATTCGCTCGGGAGATCGACACGAACTGCGTCGGCAGAGGTTGCAACAAAAGATTTTTCGGTCGCCGCCGCGCTGGCCTCGGGGTTTGTCTGGGGTTCAGTGATGGCGGCATCTTCTGGGTCCGCGGCCTGCCCATCCGGTTCTGCCGGCGCGGCAAATACCGGATCGCCGCCGAGAACCTCGGGCGCGACGTTCAACACTTCCCTGGACTGGGGTGCATCCGCTGTATCGGATTCGGATGGGGCTGGCGCCGCGGGTTGTTCCGCCTCGGCAGTTCCGCTTTCCTGCGGTGTTGTGAGCAGCGCTTGGGTAGTCTCGGGGACTTCTCGTCGCTCACGACGTCGCCTCGGAGCTCTTCGCGCGCCTTCAGGCCGTTTGGCGGGACGATCCGCCGCGTCGGTTTGTTGAGCGGTCTCTGTGGTTTGGGTGGCTTCCGCCGTTGCATTCGGAGCGGCTTCCTTGCGCGGCGAACGCCGCCGCCGGTTGCGGCTCGGTCGCTCGCGGAGCTCTTCATCTCCCGCCTGCTGAGAGGTCGTATTGGCCTCTGGAGTGGAGGGCTGCTGCGATGCTGTCTCTTCGCTGGCGCGACGCCCGCGTCCGCGTCCGCCGCGGCGCCGCGGCGCACCTGTTGTGGCCTCGCCTGTGGCCGAGCTACGCGGTGATTCGCGCTCTGCGCTTGACTCCACAGGAGCAGACTTGGGGGTAGAGCGCCTACGGGTGGATGTGCGGGCGCGAGGTTCAGCTGTGGATTCTGGCGCTGGCGGGGGCGGTTCGGCCGCCTGCGGCTCGGTAGAACCAACCAGGGACTCAACCAGCCGTTTCAACCAACCTTTTTTGGTGCCTGTCGCTAAACCACCGGGTTGTGCCGCAGCAACTGCTGGGGCGGTCGTTACCGATTCGGAGGCCGTAGTTGGCAGGCGGGTGGGCGGCGGAACGGCTTGCACTGCGGGCGTCGGTGGCGGCAGGTTGTCCTCGACCTCCAACGCGTCGAGTTGGGTCTCCGCGGCAATTTGGGTCATGGCCTGGTAACTGTAGAGATCAGCGACATCATCCTGATCGCGAATCCGCTGCACTTCGAATTGCGGTGTTTCCATCGCTTCATTGGGCAGAATAATGACCCGTGCACCATGCCGGTTTTCGATGTCGGTAATTACCCGACGCTTCTCGTTCAACAGGAAGGTCGCTACGGCCACCGGCGTGATGGCGCGAATTTGGGCACTGTTCTCTTTTTGCGCCTCTTCTTCTACCAACCGCAGGATCGACAATGCGATGGAGCGGGTCCCCCGAATCGTGCCTTGTCCCTGACAGCGAGGGCAGACCTTAAAGGTCATTTCTTCTAATGAAGGACGCAGTCTCTGGCGGGACATTTCCAGGAGACCAAAACGGGAGATTCGCCCTAGCTGGACGCGCGCACGGTCGACTTCCAGGGCCTGGCGCATGCGGTCTTCAACGGCTCGTTGATTCTTGTTCGCGAGCATGTCGATGAAATCGATGACGATAAGACCGCCGACGTCCCGTAGACGAAGCTGCCGAGCAATTTCATCGGCTGCCTCGAGATTGGTCTGAAATGCGGTTTCCTCGATATCACCGCCTTTGGTCGCCCGGGCAGAATTGATATCGATGGACACCAAGGCCTCGGTGACGTCGATGACGATCGCGCCTCCGGATGGCAGTTTCACTTCGCGCTGAAAAGCACTCTCGATCTGCTGTTCGATCTGGTACCGATTGAACAGCGGGATGTTGTCGTCGTAATACTTGACGCGCCCACCCTCACCGGGCATGACCTGCTGGATGAAGGCTGCCGCGAGCTGATAGGCCTCCCGATTGTCAACGATTACCTCACCGACATCCGGGCGTAGATAGTCGCGGATCGCCCGGATGATGACATTGCTTTCTTGGAACAGAAACTTAGGAGCCTTCGCAGTCGTCGCCTCGCTTTCGATGTTGCGCCACAGCTTCAGGAGATAGTCGAGATCCCACTGCAATTCCTCAGTGGTCCGACCGATCCCGGCGGTGCGTACGATTACGCCACATCCCTTGGGAATCTCGAGCCCGCGCATGGCATCACGTAACTGATCGCGCTCTTCGCCTTCGATACGGCGGGAAATGCCCCCGGCCCGCGGGTTGTTGGGCATGAGCACCATGTAGCGCCCAGCCAAACTGATGAACGTGGTTAGCGCCGCCCCCTTGGAGCCACGCTCTTCTTTTTCGACCTGGACGATGACTTCCTGTCCCTCTTCCAAGATATCCTTGATTTTGAGCTTGCCCTGGGGGTCTCCTGGCGTACGTTTGAAGTACTCGCGGGCGATTTCCTTGAGCGGCAGAAAGCCGTGTTTCTCTGCACCGTAATTGACGAAGGCCGCTTCTAGACTCGGCTCGACGCGGGTGATCACACCTTTGTAGACATTCGACTTCCGTTGTTCTCGAGTCCGATTTTCAATATCGAGATCGTAAAGGCGCTGGCCATCGACCAGTGCAACCCGCAGCTCTTCCGGCTGCGTGGCATTGATGAGCATTCTTTTCATGTGAATCCTGCGTAATCGATACGCCGGAGGGGTGTCGGTAGGAACGGAGACGATGTTGTGCAGCCAAATGCGTGTGGTGCGCCCCAAAGGCGGTCGGACGCGTCAGGCACATCGGAATCGGGTCGAGATGGTCAGCGGGTTTTCCGTCATTCGGTGACAGTGAACGGACCTTCCAGGTCGTCTGGCCTCCCACGAGGCGCGATTCAATACGCCCGGCCGGAAGCAACGACCGACAATCCCAATCAAATTCGTCTCGGCATTACCGCCACGCCGACGGCGTGGGCTTAAATTAGAAGCGCGCGTCGATTCAGTGCTTTCGATATCCACGCGTGCTGGAGTAACTTTGCCGCTAGCGGCTGTCGCCGAAGTAGGGCGTTGTCATCAAGGCCCGGTCGGCAGCTCGCAGCATAACAACAATTACTACCGGATTCAATTAATTACCGTAGCTGAGGCCACTTGCTGGACGCCGTGGCACAATGACGATGCCCGGCGCTCGGCGTTGATTGGTGCCGCCCCATCGACCGGCCGCAGCGCTTGGTGGCTGGCGCGGTGCGTCGCTTACAGACTCATGATTCCGGAGATTGGATCACGATGGAAGCCTTGTGGTTAGTCGGCGGCATCGTATGCGGGGCGGTCGTCGTTTGGCTCGTGCAGCGCGCGCAGCGCGCTTCATTGGTCACCGAGATCAGTGTCGCTCAGGCGCGGCTGGAGGCCGTTGAAGCGGAGCTGGGAGCTACCCGTGCGGCCCTGGCTGATAGGAGCGTCGCGCACGCCCGTCTCAGCGAGCGCCTCCTGGCGGAAGAACGGCTCGGCGCGGAGAAGCTTGCCTTGCTGGAGCAAGCGAAGCGGCAGCTGGGGGATGCTTTCAAGACGATATCGAGCGAGGCCCTACGGGACAGCCAGGAATCCTTTTTACGGCTGGCCACGGAAAATCTGGGCAGGTTTCAGGAGGGCGCCAAGGCGGAGTTAAAAGCCCGCGAGCAGGCCATCGACAACCTGACCCAGCCGATTCGAGATCGTTTGGAGAAATTCGACGGTAAGCTCGATGAAATCGAGAGGGCCCGCATCGGGGCATATCAGGCGCTGGATACCCAGCTGCGCGCTTTGCTCGAAACGCACCTGCCTCGACTCCATCGCGAAACAGCCGATCTGGTCAAGGCGTTGCGCCAACCCCAGGTGCGCGGCCGTTGGGGGGAGGTCCAGTTACGTCGGGTGGTCGAACTCGCCGGTATGCTCGAACACTGCGATTTCGAGGAGCAGGTCACCCGCGCGACCGACCAAGGCCGCCAGCGGCCGGATCTCATCGTGCACCTCCCTGGCAACCGGCAGGTAGTGGTCGATGCCAAGGTTTCGCTGGATGCATATCTGCGTGCCATGGACGCCGCCGACGAGGCGGCCCGCCAACAGGCCCTGGTCGACCACACCCGACAACTTCGCACCCATATCGACCAGTTGGGAAAGAAGAGCTATTTCGAGCAGTTCGACCCCAGTCCAGAGTTCGTGGTGCTCTTCGTACCCGGAGAGGCCTTTTTTTCCGCTGCATTGATGCAGGACCCGAGTCTGATCGAATGGGCGGCGGAAAACCGGGTCATTCCCGCGAGCCCCACCACCTTGATTGCACTGCTCAAGGCCGTGTTTTACGGATGGCGTCAAGAGGCGATTGACCAGAATGCGCGCGAGGTTGCCCGGCTGGGTAAAGAGCTTTATGAGCGCATCGCCAGACTGGCCGAGCATTGGGCCAGGGTTGGCAAAAGTCTCGACAACGCCATGGGGGCGTACAACGATTCGGTTGGCACGCTGGAATCCCGTGTATTGCCGGCGGCACGACGCTTCCGCGATCTAAAGGCGGTCAGTGAGGGGCGCGGAATCGACCCTGTGGAGCCAGTGACTCGGGAAGCGAGGGCACTGAGTGCCGTGGAGCTGCAATGGCATGCAGACCCCACGGGCCCTCGAAATCCCGAGCCTGGATGATCGGACGAGGACTAGCGTCCGCGGTGGTCCGGCCCCTGTCCCGGTTGTTTTGGGTGGGCGTAGGAGTGGTGAAACTCCGGTTTCGGGAAGGGGGCTTCCTCCTGAACGCGCTCCACCGCACGCCGATACGCCTCGACCAGACGATCTTCCGCAGCATAGTCAAAAGGATCGGGATGATAGTCGGTGTCACGCAATGGATTGGCGAGATACCAGGTAGCGGTTTCGCGCAGCGCATCAAGCGGGTCAATCACGTCTTGGTAGC
This sequence comes from Porticoccaceae bacterium, assembly GCA_041594335.1. Classification (GTDB taxonomy): domain Bacteria; phylum Pseudomonadota; class Gammaproteobacteria; order Pseudomonadales; family Porticoccaceae; genus JAGPUQ01. Next base: position 65,240 of record JBFHML010000004.1, on the reverse strand, counting down.
CCAGCTCCGCACGCGCTTTGCCAATGTCTAACAGGCAATGGTTATGTCCGCCCAGTTGGCGGGTAAGCACCTCGGAAGGGGCGGCGAGCTCCTCCGGTAATGCAAGAATTTCCAATTGCCGTCCAGCGAACTCCGATAACAATTCGACCCACTGGCGCTGAGTAAACTGCTGCTCATCGGCGCAATTGTAGGCTTGGTTGCGACTCGCCTCGGGACGGTCAACCGCAAGTAGCAAGCAGTGGGCGGCATTACGTGCGGCACAGCGACTAGTCAGGATTAGCCCACCATTAGGAAGAATGATCCAAGGCCGGCCGTCGCGGACTCGGCGGATCACAGACCATTCCTGCGGAGTTGGCTGGCGCGGGCCATAGATGGCCGGATAACGGAAATAGGCGGCGTTGAAGGCGCCACGCTCACCGAGATCGAGGACATGGCGCTCCGTGCGCCAGATCAGGTGAGCAAAGCGAGTCCCATCGGTCTCGCCGGGGTAATCGGAGGGAGGCGCCGTTTCGGGTACTGGTACCGGCAAGCCCCAGGGATGCGCACCATCGGGATCCATCAGCCCCGCATAGACAGGAATGCCGCCCACGCCGATAAACCGTTCACAACGGTCGACGAAATGATCTGCGAGCAAACGGATGCGGCCGTACATGGCCATGACCAGATCAAATTGTCGGCCACCGAGCGCTTCGGCGATGGTTTCCGCGAAATGCGGGTCGCCATGGATATGCTCGACATCGGGCAACCCCGGTGGCTCATGGGCGCCGCGGTGAAAAATAGTGGTCTCGTAACCTCGGTCCAACAGCCCTTGAATGACATGGGGACCGGTAGGGCCGGTACCGCCGACCACCAGTGCGCGTTTCATAATTCTTCCTTCGTGATCTGCCCTAGCCGGTGTCGGGAGAGCGTGCCTGACGCCAAACGTCTCCGCGATTTAGCTCTTGAAGCGATATCCCCGGTCGGTACTGACGATGTGCCCAGCCGTGGGGGTGGCGAAATGGGTGCCCAACACCAATGCTGGCTGGTCGCCGAAACGGGCCATAAACTCGCGCCGAGTTTGTTCTGCCACCTCGCTGGAAGTATCCGCCATATCGATCCACTCCGGATGAACCATCTGGCACGGGTGGTGGAACATGTCACCGGTGATCACGGCCTCCTGGCCCTGAGAGCGAATCAGCACACTGACGTGGCCTGGAGTATGCCCAGGCGTTGGCATCAGACTGATTTCGTCGCAGACTTGGTGGTTGGATTCGACGAGATCGACGAGACCGGCGTCGACTACGGGCAGCAAAGCATGCTCGATGGTATTGGCGCCGTAGGGGTCTTCGTGATCCTTCCAAAAATCCCACTCGCCCTTGGCATAGAGGTAGCGGGCATTGGGGAAAGTCGGAACCCATTTGCCGTCTACTTGCACAGTATTCCAGCCGACATGATCGAAGTGCATATGGGTACACATGACACGGTCGATGCTCTCGGGCGCGAATCCCAGCTGCGCCATGTTGTCCAGGAATGGGTTGTTCATGCGATTCCACTCCGGAAACAACGGTAAGTCTTTGTTATTGCCCGCACAGGTGTCGACGATCATCTTGAGTCCACCCGCCTCGATGAGAAAAGCGTGGATGCTCAGATTCATATTGCCGGCATCATTGATGAAGTGGGGTTTGAGCCAGCTGAAGTGTTCGGCGAGTTCTTCTACGTTGTTATCGGGGAACAGTGAGTTGATGGGTGCGTCCAGAACCACTTCCACCAAGCGGGTAATGGAGACGTCGCCAATCTGCCAAGAAAGCTGTTCGTAACGTCGATCGCTCATGGATTCCTCTCAGGGTTGTTGTTATCTGATGGTTTCTCTCAGTAAGCCGCTCCAGTTTGGAGCGCGGTTCGAAAGCCACTGCCGATCTCGGGTTCGGCTCGATCTGTATCGCTCGTCAACTGCCGTGAGGCCACGCGTTGTCGCGAATCTAGACGCTATGATCGACGATGACAATCATGCCGGGTTTCGCTCAATCAATTGCCGGGCGATGATGATGCGCTGCATTTCGTTGGTGCCCTCGCCGATAATCATCAAGGGCGCATCGCGGTAAAGCCGCTCGGCGTCGAATTCGCAGGAATACCCGTAAGCACCGTGGATCCGCAGGTTTTCGTCAGCGTTTTTGGCCGCGGCCTCGGTGGCGAAGTACTTCGCCATCCCGGCTTCCATATCGCAACGCTCGCCGCGGTCGTAGGCTTGGGCGGCCTGTTCAACCAAGAGGCGGGCAGCTTCGGCACGGGTAGCCATTTCGCCCAGCTTGAGCTGAATCGCTTGGTGTTCGCAGATCGGTTTGCCGAAGGTTCTGCGCTGTTGGGAATAAGCGGTCGCCTGCTTGAGCGCAGCGGTCGCCACTCCCACGCCCCGGGCCGCGACATTGATACGCCCCAGTTCGAGACCGCCCACGGCGTTATAAAAACCACGGCCTTCCGTGCCGCCGATCAAGCAATCGCGATGGACTCGGTAATCCTCAAAGAGGATTTCCGCAGTGTCGATACCACGGTAACCTAGTTTCTTAAGTTTGCGGGTAACTTTGAACCCCGGGCCCTTTTCGGCGATGAACATGCTCATGCCTTTGCGAGGCGGGCTAGCCTGAGGATCGGTTTTGACGAGCAGGGCAATACAGTCTCCCTCTAGGGAGTTGGTAATCCAGGTTTTGGTGCCGTTGACGACATAGTGGTCGCCGTCACGGCGCGCAACGCAACGAATCCCCTGGAGATCGGTCCCGGCGTCTGGTTCGGTCAACCCGATGCCGCCGCGCAACTCCCCGCTGGCAAACCGTGGCAAATATCGCTGCTTCTGGGCCTCGGTACCATAACTTTGCACACACCGAGCCATGATCAGGTGGGAGTTGAAGATCCCGGACAACGACATCCAAACCTCAGAAACCGCGGCCACGATCTTCGCGTAGGTCGACGCCGAAAGTCCAAGCCCACCGTACTCCGGCGCGATGGTGGCGCCGAACAGCCCCAGCGCCTTCATTTGCTCAACCATCGCGTACGGATACTCATCGGCCTGTTCGAGGTCGTGGGCATAGGGCGCGACGTCGCGCTCCAACCAGCGATGCACACTGTCGAGAATCAGGTTGTCGTCTTCACTGGCCATGGCGGGCCCCTTGTTTGGGTCAGTAACCGGCTTTGTCGTCGACCGCGTGGCCGGCTTTGGGAATCAGCATGGTACGGACGAAGTCGCAGACTATGGTGTCGTCTTGATTTTTGCCCAGTGTCCGGACGGTGACGAGTCCCGCGTTAGGACGGCTTTTCGATTCGCGCATCTCCAACACCTCAGACTCGGCGTAGAGGGTATCGCCGACAAAAACCGGTGCCGGCAGGCGAATTTCCTTCCAGCCGAGGTTGGCAATGGTCTTTTGGCTGACGTCGGAGACACTCATGCCCGCGATTACCGCAACCGTCATGGTACTGTTGACCAAAATCTTCCCGAACTCGCTGTGCTTCGCATATTCTTTGTCGAAATGTAGCGGATGCTGGTTCATGGTCAGTAGGGTGAACCAAGTATTGTCGGTCTCGGTGATGGTCCGCCCAGGGCGATGTTCGTAGATATCACCGACTTTGAAATCTTCCAGATAGCGGCCGTAGGACTCGCGATACCGCCCGGGGGCGACTTCTACAGACTTGGGCATGGACATCTCCATGGGAGGGAAAAGGCGCCAACCTTAAGTGAGGCCTCTGGAAACTGTCAATTTCGCTCGTTCAGCACCGCCGCAATCGAAATACATGTTCCGACAGTGCGGTGAGACCGCGCTCCTGAAACCGCGGCTCCTCTGCCAAAATCGCGTCGCATGCCAAGTGCTCGACGCTAAATTTGTTCCCGTAAAGCACCTCGACCAGCTCCGGGCCGACGGCAAAAGGAGGGCCCTGCATTTCCTCTTGGGGGTAATCAAAAGTCACTAGCAGCATCTCGGCCCCATGGGGCAGGAGTTCGGTGATGCAGCCGACGTACCGATCGCGCAAAGCCGGCGGGAGCGCCACCAGGGCCGCGCGATCGTAGACAGCCTCCAACGGCCCCGCCGCTTGTCGATCCAGGGTAAAGAAATCACCGCACAACAGGGTGAGCGGTCCCGCGGTCCAGCGCTCGAAAGGGCCATCGGGCAGGCGCTGTGGCTGCAGTTTGTGTTCGGCGAAAAAGGCTTCGACCGCAAGGCTGCTGACCTCCACTCCCAGTACCCGATGACCTTGGCGTGCGAGCCAGAGGAGGTCTTCAGACTTCCCGCACAGCGGTACCAGTACGCGACTGGCGGGCGCCAGATTCAAGTGTGACCAATAGCGGATGAGCTTGGGATTCGGGTGCTCGAGGTGAAAACCAATCTCTCGGCGCCGCCAGCGCTCCAGCCAGAATTCAGAGTCCATAGGGCTTCCGCTGCAATGTGCCTTGCCAGGGTGCGCTGGCTATCTTACCTTGTCTGCGACGCCATCCCGCGTTCGCCACCGGCACCGAATACTGTATGATTGTACAGTATTCGGTTTTCGCGCGGCGAGCGATCACCGACAACCAGACCCGCGACACAGGTGAGGTACAGTTCATGGATCCAAATAAGGAAAAGGCATTGCAGGCGGCCCTAGGCCAGATCGAACGTCAGTTCGGCAAGGGTACGGTAATGCGCATGGGCGACAAGGAGCACGTTGCGATACCCAGTGTTTCCACCGGCTCGCTGGGTCTGGACATCGCACTGGGTATCGGGGGACTGCCGCGCGGGCGCGTCGTAGAGATCTACGGGCCAGAATCCTCCGGCAAGACGACCTTGACCCTCTCGGTGATTGCTCAGGCCCAAAAACGCGGGGGCACCTGCGCATTTGTCGATGCCGAGCATGCACTGGATCCTATTTATGCCGAGAAGCTGGGCGTCAATATTGAAGACTTGATCCTATCCCAGCCAGATACTGGTGAACAGGCACTGGAAGTCACCGACATGCTGGTTCGCTCCGGGGCGATCGACGTCCTCGTGGTGGATTCGGTGGCGGCACTGGTGCCAAGGGCGGAAATTGAGGGTGAAATGGGTGATGCCCACGTTGGACTTCAGGCCAGGCTGATGTCCCAAGCGTTGCGCAAACTGACCGGCAGCATCAAGAACTCCAATTGTCTCGTCATTTTTATCAACCAGATCCGCATGAAAATTGGCGTGATGTTTGGCAATCCAGAGACGACGACCGGGGGCAACGCGCTGAAGTTTTATGCCTCGGTGCGACTCGACATCCGGCGTATCGGCGCCGTCAAAGAAGGGGAGGAAGTCGTCGGTAATGAGACCCGGGTGAAAGTGGTCAAAAACAAAGTGTCACCCCCGTTTCGGCAAGCGGAATTTCAGATTCTCTATGGCTCCGGTATCAATGCCATGGGTGAATTGATCGATCTCGGAGTCAAATGTGGTTTTGTGGAAAAAGCCGGGGCCTGGTATTCCTACGGTGGCGATAAGATCGGTCAGGGCAAGAATAACGCCTGCGAGTTCCTACGACAGAATTCCCACATAGCCGCTGAATTGGATACGCGACTTCGCGCCAAGTTGTTAGGTGTCACCGAAGTGGCCGACTCGGACACGGATGTCGCCGCAGCCGGAGACGCTCTCGAATAGCGGCTTGCCGCAATCGCCCGTGAGTGGTCCCAACAGATGGCTTTGAAAGGGAAGGGCAAGCCCCGGCTAGGAGAAGCCAAGGCTGTGGGAGCGACGGAGGCCGCGCTGCGTAAGCGGGCAGTGCATTGGTTGGCGCGCCGCGAGCACAGCCGCTTCGAACTGATGGGCAAGCTGGAACACTTGGGCGCCACTCCCGAGCAGATCGCAGCACTGCTCGAAGAACTGAGCGCAAAAGGCTTGCAGAGCGATGCGCGCTTTGCTGAAGCCTTGGTCGCGAGCCGGGTTCGGCGCGGCCAAGGGCCGCTGCGGATTCGCCGCGAATTAGCTGAATCCGGGATTGAGGGAGCCCTGATCGAATCAGTGCTTCGGCAGAGTGAGACAGATTGGTGCGCGTTGGCCGGCGATGTCTATCGGCGAAAATACGGATCTGCGGCAATTTCAGGTTGGGCTGAACGTGCTCGCAGAGCGCGCTTTCTCAGTTATCGTGGATTTGACGCCGAGGTGATTCGCACAGTGCTCAGCTCCCGCCTCGGGGTCGCGGAGGAATCATGATGCGGCACATCTGGTGGCTCTGGGCCGTGATCGGGCTGTCGCTGGCGGAAACAGCCCGGGCAGCGGAGGCGCTGGTGTTTCGCGGCGCCTGGCAGCAAGGGGGTATGGTGGTCGGCCGGGTTGCGCCTATCGCAAAGGTGGCCCTCGCAGGCAGGCGGATCGAGGTTGGCCGCGAGGGGTATTTTGTGCTCGGATTGGGTAGGGACGCGCCTGCAGTGGCGGTGCTTACGATTACCGATCCGCTGGGTCAGCGCACACTGAAATTCGAGGTTGCGCAACGGCAATACGAAGTACAACGTATCGACGGGGTTCCGCAACGCACTGTCACGCCCCCGCCGGAAGTCCTCAACCGCATTCAACACGAGCAGGCGCTGGTTGATCGCGCCCGCGCGCGGATCTCGGTACGACAAGACTTCCTCGAGGGCTTTGCCCGACCACTGGAAGGACCCATCACCGGTGTCTACGGGAGCGCGCGCATATACAACGGCGTGCCCAAAAACCCACATTATGGCCTGGACATTGCCGCGCCAACCGGCACTTTGGTGTATGCCCCGGCGGCAGGGCAGGTCAGTCTGACCCATCCGGACATGTATTTTTCGGGCGGCACCTTGATTCTCGACCACGGTCAGGGGTTGAGCTCGACCTTCATCCATCTCAGCGAGATTCTCGTCCAAGAGGGAATGGAAGTGGCGCGGGGGGAACCCATCGCCCGGGTTGGCGCTACGGGGCGAGCGACTGGGCCGCATCTCGATTGGCGAATGAACTGGCGCGACGAGCGCATCGATCCACAAATGGTGCTCGACCATTTCCCTGCGCAGCGGCAAACCAGTCCCTGGATCGCTATAGAGCCCTAGGCCCCCGTAGAGCAGACGCGGCCTTTCCCGTAAAATCCCAGTGTAGACAATAGGTGTAGCGATGCGACGGGATCGCCGTCGCATCCGGAGGTTGGATTCCGTGGATCGGCAACTACTCAGTATTCTCGTATGCCCGGTGACCAAAGCTCCGCTCGAATACGACGGTGAGCGCCAGGAATTGCGCTGTCGTGCCAGCGGACTCGCTTACCCGATTCGAGATGGCATACCCGTGATGCTGGAATCCGAGGCGCGGGAACTCACCGCCGAGGAGCGTGCCGGGCGCGAACCCGAGCACCGCTCGTGAGAGCGGACCCATCCGGAACCTGGTCCGGGCTGTAGTGGAGAGCCACATGGCTGACAGCATTTTTCTGAAAATCATCAACCGTGAACTGCCGGCAGAGATCGTCTACGAAGACGAGCACTGCGTGGCGATCAAGGACATTGCGCCCAAGGCGCCGGTTCACCTGCTGATCATTCCACGCAAGGTGATACCTCGCCTTTGCGAAGCTCACCCCGAGGATCTTGAGTTGCTGGGCCACATGATGTTGACCGCGGGGGAAGTGGCGAGACGTGTGGGCGTCGAAGACGCCTTCCGGCTTATCATCAACAATGGTGCGGGCGCGGGTCAAACCGTGTTTCACCTGCACTTGCATTTGCTTGCCGGCAAGGAGTTTTCCGAGTCTCAACTCGGCTTCTGATCGGCTCGAAACCTCTTTTTAACCTACGGAGCCCAGCTTGAAGAGCGCCGAGATTCGTCAGGCTTTTCTCGATTACTTTGGTGGCCAAGATCATCAGCTCGTCCCGAGCAGCAGCCTCGTGCCGGGCAATGACCCTACGTTGCTATTTACCAATGCGGGGATGGTGCAATTCAAGGATGTCTTCTTGGGCCTTGAATCTCGCCCTTACGCTCGGGCTGCATCGGCGCAGCGCTGCGTACGTGCCGGAGGAAAGCACAATGATCTCGAGAACGTGGGATTCACCGCGCGCCACCACACGTTTTTCGAGATGCTCGGCAATTTCAGTTTTGGCGATTACTTCAAACGGGAGGCCATCCACTTCGCCTGGGAATTCCTCACCGGACGTCTGGGTTTGCCCCCAGAGCGGCTGTGGGTAACGGTTCACCATACCGATGCCGAAGCTGCGGATATTTGGTTGCGCGAAATTGGCATCAGCCCAGAACGCTTTTCGCGGCTTGATGAGGACAATTTCTGGCAGATGGGGGATACCGGTCCCTGCGGCCCTTGCTCCGAGATCTTCTACGATCATGGCCCAGACGTACCCGGTGGCCCGCCGGGCAGCGAGCAAGGCGATCTCGATCGCTATATCGAGATTTGGAACCTCGTCTTCATGCAGTATGAGCGGGATTCTGAAGGGCATCTGCATCCCCTGCCTAAGCCCTCCATCGACACGGGGATGGGGCTGGAGCGTATCGCCGCCGTATTGCAGGGCGTGCATAATAACTACGATATCGACTTGTTTTCCCGCCTGATTGACGCCGCCGCAGCGGCTACCGGTGCTGCCGATCGTAACGCCGCCTCGTTACGCGTGATTGCCGACCACATCCGGTCTTGCGCCTTTCTCGTGGCTGATGGAGTGTCGCCCGGTAACGAGGGGCGTGGTTATGTCGTACGCAGAATCGTTCGTCGCGCACTGCGCCATGGCCATAAGCTGGGCGCGACCGAACCCTTCTTTTACAAACTGGTCGCGCCGCTCGTCGCGGAAATGGGCGCGGCCTATCCCGAGCTTGCGTCCGCACAAACCCGGGTCGAGGACATACTGAGGGCGGAAGAGGCGCAGTTTGCGCGCACTCTTGATACCGGGCTTGCCGTGCTGGAAGCGGAGCTCAGTCAGATCTCAGGGCAGGAGCTCCCGGGCTCCCTCGTGTTTTTGCTCTACGATACCTATGGTTTTCCGGTCGATTTGACCAACGACATTGCCCGCGAACGTGGCTATACGCTAGATATGGCGGGATACGAGCGCTGCATGGCCGAACAGCGCGAGCGGGCGCGCAGCGGCAACCGCTTTCAGGCGGAGTTCCTACCGCTTCCGGAAGGCGCCGGGGCCACCCAGTTCCTAGGTTACGATACCCTGGCTACAGAAACCCGGATTACCGCATTGCTGTGCGGCAACCAACTTGTCTCTCGACTGAACGCGGGCGAGACCGGCATCGTTGTGTTGACCGACACGCCGTTTTACAGCGAGGGTGGCGGTCAGGTCGGTGATCGCGGCGAGTTGCGAACCGCGGCAGGGCGGTTCCGCGTGGAAGACTGCCGCCGTCAGGGTGACCATTACTTACACTTTGGCGCCCTCGTTGAGGGCGAGCTCCGGGTAGACGACGCCGTAGTCGCTGTAGTGGATCATCAATTGCGCGCCGCGACGGCGCGCCACCATTCCGCTACGCACCTTCTGCATGCCGCACTGCGAGAAATCCTGGGCACACACATCACCCAGAAGGGCTCGCTGGTGGATGCCGAACGACTCCGGTTTGATTTCTCTCATGGTGAGCCGTTGACCCCCGAATCGTTGGCCGCTATTGAGCATCGAGTCAACCGGGAAATCTTGACGAACACGCCGGTGGAAACCGATCTGATGGCTATGGACGAGGCGCGTCAGCGGGGGGCCTTAGCACTGTTTGGAGAGAAGTATGGCGAGCAGGTGCGCGTATTGACGATGGGCGACGGCTTTTCCGTGGAATTATGCGGGGGTACCCACGTGCGGCGTACGGGGGACATTGGGCTTTTTAAGATCCTGTCGGAATCCGGGGTCGCTTCCGGTGTGCGCCGAATCGAGGCTGTGGCCGGGACCGTTGCACTAGCATACGTCGAAACCCTGGAAACCCAGATTTCCGCCGCAGCTGCAGCGTTGAAAACGAGTCCTGCACAGATCGTGGACAAGGCGCGACAGGCCGTGGAACACAATCGACAGTTGAGTCGAGAACTGCAAAACCTTAAGACTCGTTTGGCTGCCAGCGCGGGAGCGGACCCTTTGGCGCAGGTCCAGCAGGTCGGCGGAGTCTCAGTGCTGGTACAGCGCATAGAAGGGGCCGACGCACGAGCCCTTCGCGAAATTGCCGATCAGCTCAAATCCAAGCTCGGCAGTGGCGTGGTGATGCTGGCGGCAGAGGAGGATGGCAAGGCCCTACTGGTCGCGGGGGTTACCAAGGATCTTACGGATCGGATCAAGGCCGGGGATCTCCTGCAGCATGTCGCCGCGCAAATTGGCGGCAAGGGCGGTGGCCGGCCGGATATGGCCCAGGGAGGCGGGGCCGATGTCGGCGCGCTGAATGCCGCGCTGGGATCCGTGCCAGAGTGGCTTGCTCGCCGGGTCGGCAACTGAAGCGCAACCCGCTATTCCAGTCGCGGCGTTGATGATAAAGTCGCGCGCCATTTGGTGCGCTAAACGCGGGCATAGCCAGCATCCATGAGTCTCTTGGTCCAGAAATACGGCGGCACCTCCGTCGGTTCCATTGAGCGAATTCGCGCCGTAGCCGACAAGGTGGCGGCCGAGCGGGCCCGAGGCCACGACCTCGTGGTGGTGGTCTCTGCGATGAGTGGGGAAACCAATCGCTTGATCGCCCTCGCGCAGGAGCTTTCCGAACATCCCTCTCCTCGAGAACTGGACGTACTGGTTTCGACCGGAGAGCAAGTCACCATCGCCTTGCTGGCCATGGCGCTCGAGGAGCGGGGTTGCCCCGCACGCTCTTACACGGGTGGACAGATTCGTATTCTGACTGACAGTGCCCACACCAAGGCACGGATCGAGCACATCGAAGTGGACGCCATTCGCGCTGATCTGGCGGCGGGCAGGGTGGTGGTGGTTGCAGGTTTCCAAGGTGTGGACGATCGCGGCAATATCACCACGCTGGGGCGGGGGGGCTCTGACACGACCGGAGTAGCTCTGGCGGCGGCCCTCGGTGCCAATGAATGTCAAATCTACACCGATGTCGATGGAGTCTATACAACGGATCCACGAGTGGTCGAACGCGCGCGCAGGCTCGATCGGATCACTTTCGAGGAAATGCTCGAGATGGCGAGCCAAGGCTCGAAGGTATTGCAGATCCGCTCGGTGGAGTTCGCCGGGAAATATCAAGTCCCACTGCGCGTGCTGTCCAGCTTTGCCGATGGGCCTGGCACCTTGATCACTCTGGACGATGAGGATGATATGGAAAAACCCTTAGTCTCCGGTATCGCCTTCAACCGGGATGAGGCGAAACTTACAGTCTCTGGCGTGCCGGATGTGCCTGGTGTGGCCTACCGGATTCTCGGGCCGATCAGTGATGCCAACATCGAAGTGGACGTCATCGTTCAGAACGTTGCCGAAGACGGTACTACGTCGCTCACGTTCACCGTGCATCGCAACGAAATGAAAAAGGCGCAGCGGATTCTCGAGTCGCTGCGCGCCGATCTCCGAGCGACGGCCATCGTCGTCGACGATCGCATCGCCAAGCTGTCCTTGGTGGGAGTGGGGATGCGTTCACATGCGGGGGTTGCCGCCCGCATGTTCGCGACGCTTGCCGAGCATGGCATCAACATACAGATGATCAGTACTTCCGAAATCAAGATCACTGTGGTGATCGAGGAAAAATATCTAGAGCTCAGCGTACGGGCACTGCACAGCGCATTCGAGCTCGACCGACCGGTGGTGGATGGTTTGGATGTGCCGCCGGAAATCACTTCCTGAAATTGTGACCGACAACAGCCAAGCGCAACGGAATATTAGCTTTTAATGAAACTTTGGAGGCGCTCTGCTAGACTAAATTGGCAGGTGAATTCGTTTGCGAGACGCTCGCGAGTGCACGGCACAAAAATAATAAATAACATCAAGAAAGGCCTTTAAGTATAGATATTTAATGGCCTTTTATTTTGGCAGTTATGGAGAGACGGAGGCAGCAATGCTAATATTGACTCGACGGGTCGGAGAAACCTTGGTCATCGGAGATGACGTGACCGTGACAGTTTTGGGCGTGAAGGGCAATCAGGTTCGCCTCGGCGTGAACGCGCCCAGAGACTTGCCTGTACACAGGGAAGAAATCTACGAGCGCATCCAGCAGGAAAAACGATCTGCGGCCGGAGGGCTCTGAGCCCTCCATCGCGTTTCGCGCGCTGTACCTCGGCGCCCACTGTGGTAAGATTCGCGTCGCTTTCTCGGAGCCAACTGGCGACTTTTCGCAGCTGCCGGACAGCTTACGATTTACAGCTTTGATTTTCAGGTGAGGTGGCCGAGCGGCTGAAGGCGCTCCCCTGCTAAGGGAGTATACCCTTATCCGGTATCGAGGGTTCGAATCCCTCCCTCACCGCCATCTAATCACAGCGCTCCGCCAGCCCTCTCGTCAGACCTGCTACGGCATTCCGTGCCGCCCTCCGCTCAAGATCCGCACTACACCTCACCGCCACCGGTATCCGGTGGGGGATTGCGATGTCATCAGCGGGTAAACCACCGCAGTTTGGTGAGGGAGTCGTCAGGGGGATCGAGGAGCTTAGAAAGAGTGGCGGAGGGGCAGGGATTCGAACCCTGGGTGCCTTACGACACGCCGGTTTTCAAGACCGGTGCTTTCAACCACTCAGCCACCCCTCCGGCGGGCGGCCATTATACCTTTGGCGACAAAGCCGGCAAGGAGGAAAGCATCTATTCAGCGCGCCAGCAGCCCCTGCGCGATGTAGGAAGGATCAAATTCCATGACGATTTTGCGATCTGGAGGCGATAGGACAGCGCTTTGGCCGATATAGTGCTGGCGCGATAATAGATCGCGAATCAGATTAAGTCGCGTCTGGCGCTTGTGATCGGCACGAATCAGGACCCAGGGGGCCAGCGGATGATGCGTCCGCGTTAGCATGGCATCGCGCGCCACCGTGTAGGCATCCCAGCGCTGTTGGGCGCTATCGTCAATCGGGCTCCGTTTCCATTGTTTGAGTGGGTCTGTTTTACGCTTCGCAAGGCGTTGATGTTGCGTGTCGCGTTCGATGTCCAGATAGTATTTGAGCAACTGAATGCCGGATCGCACGAGCATCGATTCGAACTCGATGACGGTGTCGATGAACTCCCAGTATTCCGCGTCAGTACAAAACCCCATCACGCGTTCGACACCGGCCCGGTTATACCAACTGCGATTGAACAGCACCCATTCGCCGGCACTGGGCAGATGGGGAACGTAGCGTTGGAAGTACCAGCTGCTGCGCTCGCGATCAGAGGGTTTGCCAAGAGCAACCACCCGGGTCTCCCGAGGGCTCAGGTGCCGGACAATGCGCTTGATGGCGCCATCCTTTCCTGCGGCATCGCGGCCTTCAAAGATCACCAAGAGTTTGCGACCATCGGCAATGATGTCGCGCTGCAGGCGGACCAACTCGACCTGCAACTCCCGCAACTGGGTTTTGTACGCGCTGGAATCTGTCATAGCAATCAGCAGCAGCCTCCACCGACACCGCCGTCATAGGGATCGATCCAGTGCGGCATGTCGAGCATGAGGCCTCGCTCGGCGGCCAAGTTCAGGGTGCGGCGCGGATCGATTACGCTGGGACCGGCACGCGATACACGAAAGATCGCTTGCTGCCCAGACTGTAGTACGCGCTCTCGGTCTCCATCAAAGGCAATGATTCCGGGACCTTCCACGGCCGTCGCTTCGTCGAGCGCCAACCGTCGATGGCCACGCACATGCGCAGATCGGAAGAGGCCCGGGGATACCGGAGCGCGCAGCAGCCGGCCACCTTCGGCGTGACCACAGAAATCCACCCGAACACCGTAATCATCGGCGAATCCGGCGGGGCACAATAAGCCCCCCAAAGGGGACATGCCCACTGCATCCGGCTCTGCGCGGGTCAGAATCAGCGTTTCCATAAATCGAGGTTCGAAAGGCCCCAGATTGCCAATACGATCACCGCGAAGGAGGAGGGCATCGATAAGCGCCAGATCCGGAGCTTCTCCCTCAATCTCGAGCTCAACGACCTTGGCTGGCGTGGCCGCGTCCGCCACAGGTACTCTTCCGGCAGCCACCAGCCCTGCAGCAAGCCCTGCGATCGTGGGCTCTATCCACCACGGGAACACATTGTTGGTGCCGGTCGACAACGGCATCATCACGACATTGGGCCAGGTCTTGGCAACGGCGCGACTGGTCCCGTCACCACCCAGCACAACGACTACATCACAGCCCCGCTCGCGCATCTGATGGACCGCGGCGGTGGTATCGCGCGCACTGTGTTCGATGGGTGTACGGACCTGCTCGACGGCAATGTCCAACTGTAGGTGCTCGACCGCGCCGATGGCTAGGCGTCGCGGCTCCCAGGGAACCAGCAGCCGTGCACAGCCAGCAGCGGCCGCGGCGACCGCGATACGCGCGATTTGATTGCGCTTGCTCTCGTGACTGACGGTATCGGCACGTGCCGTCAATCGGCGACTGTCGCGTCCCGAAAGCGGATTGACGATGATTCCCAGGGTCCCCATGTAGACAATCCTCTGCGGCTGATCGGTCGCATTATAGGCAACCGAAGCCCGCGTCTCGGAAAAGGTTTTCGCTACACTCGGGGCAAATTGTCGGAAAGGCCATCATGCTCAAAATCACTCGAATCAATCATACCGCGGTGAATACAAAAGACGAGCTGGAGGCGATGCGGCGGTTCTATGTCGACGTGCTGGGCGTCCAAACGGTAGAGCGGGATATCCCGGCGAAGTTTGCCGATCGTATTCCTGGTTTCTGGATGCAGTTCCCCAATGGTCAAATGCATGTGATCCAATACGACGGCCAACGCGCGGCGGCGTTGCCTGGCATGCCATGCAAGCACGCCGATCCCATGGGTCCGCACACCGCCTTTTACGTCGAGGATCTCGAGGCCGCCGCGGCCCATCTCAGGGCGCAGAATATAGCCTTCGACCGTTTCGATCGGTTTCTCTTTGCCCGGGATCCGGCAGGCAATACCGTCGAGTTTCAGCAAGATCCCGACGTGGCACCGGCAGCGGAGGGACCGCGCACATGAAGATTTATTTTTGTCGCCAAGGGCTGGGGGCAATACGGGAGCTGCTACAGGCGGAATTGCCCAATGATGAAGTCCTGGAATGTGCGCCAGAACACCTGCCTGAGGTCCTGAGCGACGCCGATGTACTCATCCCTACTATTACCCCACTGAATACGGCGCAACTTGGGGGTAGCGTACGCCTCGTCCAGCAATTCGGTGCCGGCCTGGATACCGTGGATATCGCTGCGGCCACCGAGAAGGGCATCTACGTCGCCAATGTCCCTGCAGCTGGCACCGGTAATGCCGAATCTGTGGCCGAGGTTGCCGTGTTGCTGATGCTGACCCTGGCGAGACGTTTTTCCGCTACCCAAGACAGTGTGCGGGCAGGACGCGTCGCTTCGCCCATCGGCCTGGCATTGCAAGGAAAAACCGCCGCCATTGTTGGTTTCGGTGGCATCGGCCGTGAGGTGGCTCGCCGGCTGCATGGTTTCGGCATGCGGTTGCTCGCAGTATCGCGCCGTGGACCCAAGCAAGATCCCGTGGAGTCCGCGGTGTCGGTAGCGCGCCACTATGCGCAGGAGGGACTCCACGAAGCGCTGCAAGAAGCCGACTTCGTGGTGCTGGCGCCGCCCTTGAACGACCACACGCGTGGCCTGATCGGTGCCGCCGAGTTCGCGGCCATGAAACCCTCGGCCTATGTGATCAACGTCGCCCGAGGCGGCGTGATCGATTATCACGCGTTGCTCGCGGCGCTCGAAGAGAAACGCATCGCCGGCGCAGGTCTAGACGTCTTTTGGGAAGAACCGGCGGATCCTCAAGATCCCATCTTTTCACACAATGTCGTTGTGACCCCACACATCGGCGGGGCGACAGACCTCGGACTGCGCGGCATCGCACGCGGTGTCGCTGCCAATATCGAGCGTCTACGGCAGGGAGAAGCGTTGCTAAACTGCGTCAACCCAGAGGCCGGATCCCCTGAGATCAACTGACTCGGAGCCAAATGTCGTCGACAAAAAGCTCGGCCGGGCGAAAACGAATCTTATAGCTCATCTTCGCTGAATCGCGGATCCAAAACCCGAGGTAAACATAGCGCTTGCCGGACTCCAGTACGGTCTCCAGCTGCTTGAGAATCGCAAAAGTGCCCAGGCTGCGGCGCGTTTCTTCGGGGTCAAAGTAAGTGTAGATCGCCGATAAGCCATTGCGCAGCCAATCGGTCACCGCGCAACCCAGCAGTCTGCCTCGCTCACGGAACTCCATGAAGCTCGTCGAATGCCACGGCCTACCGATGAAATCCTGGTATTGGGCACGGGATGGCGGATACATATCGCCCTCACTGTGGCGGGCACTGATGTAGCTTTCATAGAGCGGATAATGCTCCTCGATATCGACCCGCTGGACCAGTTGAACCGCGATGTCCTGGTTGCGATTGAGGCATTTGCGCTGCACCCGGGACGGGCGGAAATCCACGGCATCGACGCGAATCGGAATGCATGCCTTGCAGCTGGCGCAACGCGGCGTGTAAATGTATCGCCCGCTCCGTCGGAAACCGAGATCGGAGAGTCGGTTATAAAGCTCTACGTCGACATTAACCCGAGGGTCGACAAATGCCGTGGTGGCCTGCCGATCCGGCAGATAGCTGCATGGATGAGGCTCAGTCAAATAGAGGCGGAGTTTTTCCAGGTCCGGACTTACGTCACGGGTCATGGCGCAGCTCCGAGGTTACCGGAGGCTCACCATACCGGATATCGCCATGTCCGGCCAAGCGGGGGGAGGGCTGAGCTGCGCTTTTCGCAGAACCTGAAGGAACGTTGTGCGCGGCAGACTGCGCGCGCCCATGGTTGTCAGATGGGCGTTGGCGATCTGGCAATCAAGGAGGTGATATCCCCCGTTAGCCAAACCGCGCGCCAAATGGATTAGTGCCAGTTTGGAGGCATTGGGCCGCAGGCTGAACATGGATTCTCCGCAGAACACCGCGCCCACAGAGATTCCATAGAGCCCACCCGCCAGCGTATCGTCGATCCAGCATTCGACGCTATGGGCGTGCCCGGCGCGATGCAGATTTTCGTATGCGGCGATCATTTCCGGAATAATCCAGGTGCCGGCGCCGGTTGTGCGCGGGGCCGCGCAGCCTCGAATGACCGCGCCAAAAGCGCGATCGGTCGTAATCCGGTACTCAGCGCGCCGCAGCAATCGCGCCATGGATCGACTGATCTGGATATGCTCGGGATAGAGCACCGCGCGCGGATCCGGACTCCACCACAGCAGCGGCTGCCCGGATTCAAACCAGGGAAAAATGCCCTGGTGATACGCCTTCAGCAACGTCTCGACACTGAGGTTCCCGCCGATGGCAAGCAGGCCGTTGGGATCATCGGTCGCAGTCTCGGGATCCGGAAACACCGGGGTCAGCGGGTCCAGAATCGGCAAACGCATCGCTGAGCCTCAACTTTGGTCGAGAAAGCGCTCCGCGTCGAGTGCCGCCATGCAGCCCGTGCCGGCAGAGGTTACCGCCTGTCGATAAACGTGGTCGGCGACATCTCCCGCGGCAAAGACGCCAGGCACGCTGGTCGCAGTCGCATCCCCCTCGATGCCGCCACGCACCTGGATGTAGCCGTTTTCCATTGCTAACTGACCAGCAAAAATCCCCGTATTGGGTGTATGACCGATCGCGATGAAAACACCGTCCACCGCCAGATCGGTGGTAGTGTCGGCGTTTGTTGCGCGTACCCGTGCGCCGGTCACCCCGCTGGCATCGCCGAGCACTTCATCCAATGTGTGGTTCCACAGCAACCGCACCTTGCCGGTCTCCGCCCGCTCAAACAATTTTTGCTGCAGAATTTTTTCAGCGCGCAGCTGATCTCGGCGATGGACCAGAGTGACTTCCGAGCAGAGATTGGCCAGATAGAGCGCCTCCTCGACCGCAGTATTGCCGCCCCCGATGACGGCGACCTTACGATCGCGGTAGAAAAAACCGTCACACGTCGCGCACGCGCTCACGCCGCGTCCCATAAAGGCCTGCTCGGAAGGAAGGCCAAGATAGCGGGCGCTGGCGCCGGTGGCAATGATCAAGGCGTCGCAGGTGTAGTGTTGACTGCCTTCCAAGCGGAAGGGGCGATCACCCAGAAAAACGCGCTCTATATGATCATTAATCACTTTAGTGTCAAATCGTTCCGCATGCTTTTGCATGCGAATCATTAAGTCAGGGCCCTGCACCCCCTCGGCATCCCCCGGCCAGTTGTCGACATCTGTGGTCGTGGTCAGCTGACCGCCGGTTTGAATCCCGGTAATGACCACGGGTTGCAGATTGGCGCG
Source organism: Porticoccaceae bacterium (assembly GCA_041594335.1). Lineage (GTDB taxonomy): Bacteria > Pseudomonadota > Gammaproteobacteria > Pseudomonadales > Porticoccaceae > JAGPUQ01. Next base: position 46,973 of record JBFHML010000004.1, on the reverse strand, counting down.
CGCCGCATAGACAGCCGCGGTCCACCCTGCCGGCCCCGAACCGAGGATGATCAGGCGGTGGTGCTGAGCTTGTGACATGGTGGGATCCCGAAACCATCGAAAGTGCAAAAGTGGGGGCTATGATAAGGAATACAAGGCTAGGAGAGACGCGTGCCCAAGCGGGCGGGTGCCATGCATTACACTATCGCCCTCGCGTAGCAGCCAGGATTTGGAATCACCTTGGCAAAAGCCCGTTCTTCCAAACGTCAACAAACCGCGGCACCCGAGACGCGGCAACGGCGCATCACCCTGGTGCGGCGCGAGGGCGCTTTCCTGGGGTGGATGCTGGTGGCCAGCTATCTACTGCTCGCCATGGCGTCCTATCATCGCGGCGACCCGGGATGGTCGAGCACGGGTAGCGGGGCGGGCTATCGCAATCTGGCCGGCCCCTTCGGTGCGTGGCTAGCCGATCTCAGCTACTCGCTGCTGGGCTGGTTGGCGCTACTGGGACCCATGCTAGTGGCTATCCGCGCTTGGCAGGTATTCCGCGCCCGGCAGCGGGAAGCCTGGGTATTCGATCGCCTCACCTTTGTTTTGCGGCTGGTCGGATTGATCCTGCTGATGGCCGCTGGCAGTGCGCTCATCGATCTGCAATACGGTCATACCGGAGGCTATTTGCCCTTTGGCGGCGGCGGCATCATCGGTGCGGCCATTGCCGAAGCGGCAGCCAACAGCTTTGGGCACGCCGGTAGCACCTTACTCCTCTTGGGCGCGTTCCTGTTCGGCGTCACTGTGTTCACCGACCTTTCCTGGCTCGCGGTCGCCGACTATCTCGGCAATCTCTGCCTGCTCCTCTGGGCACGCGCGGTGGCGCTGTTGCGCGAGCGCCGTCAGCAAGCAACAGAGGCGGAGCAAACCCGCACCGCCGTCGAGCGTCGCCGCAAGTCCTTGCAGCGAGACCGCGAGACGCGCGCTCAGCGCAAAGAGCCCGTCATTACTGTTGCCACCGAAAAAATCGAACCCAGCGCGCGAGTCGAGCGCGAGCGGCAACAACCGCTGTTTCGAGAGACCAGCGGCGAAGGGTTACCGCCGATCGATCTCCTGGATGCGCCACCGCCCAGCAATCGCGGCGGCTTTTCTCCCGCCGCGCTGGAAGCCATGTCGCGCAAACTGGAGCTGAAACTACAGGACTTTGGTATTGTCGCCGAGGTGGTCGAAGTCCTGCCGGGGCCGGTGATTACCCGCTTCGAATTACAGCCAGCTCCCGGGGTCAAGGCTAGCCGTATTTCCAATCTTGCCAAGGATCTCGCCCGCTCGTTGGCGGTAATCAGTGTCCGGGTAGTAGAGGTCATCCCAGGCAAATCGGTGGTCGGTATCGAAATTCCCAACGAAGCGCGAGAGGTTGTCTACCTGCGCAAGGTACTGTCGTCTGCAGCCTATGACAGCGCCCGGTCTCCCCTGTCGCTTGCGCTGGGTGAAGATATCTCCGGCGAACCGGTGATTGCTGATCTCGCGCGCATGCCGCATTTGCTGGTAGCCGGTACAACCGGCTCGGGGAAGTCAGTCGGGGTCAATGCCATGTTGCTCAGCCTGTTGCTCAAGGCCACACCCGAGGAAGTCCGGCTCATTCTCGTCGATCCCAAGATGCTGGAACTGTCGGTTTACGACGACATTCCCCACTTGTTAACCCCAGTCATTACCGATATGAAAGATGCCGCCACCGGCCTGCGTTGGTGTGTGGGCGAAATGGAACGCCGGTATCGGCTGATGGCTCAGTTGGGCGTGCGCAACCTGGCCGGTTACAACCGTAAGATTGAGGAAGCGCGAGCGGCTGGGGCACCGCTGCGCGATCCTTCCTGGAGCCCGAACGAGACCTTTTCCACAGAGCACAACCCGGAGGAGGCACCGGAGCTCGAGAAACTACCGTATATCGTGGTGGTGATCGACGAATTCGCCGACATGATGATGATCGTCGGCAAGAAGGTGGAGCAGCTTATCGCCCGTATCGCCCAAAAAGCCCGTGCCGCGGGAATCCACCTCATCTTAGCCACCCAACGACCGTCGGTAGACGTCATTACTGGGCTCATCAAGGCCAATGTCCCTACACGGATCGCGTTCCAGGTGTCCTCAAAGATCGATTCACGCACCATTCTCGACCAGGGCGGAGCGGAACAGCTGCTCGGCCACGGTGACATGCTCTATTTGCCCACGGGAACTTCGCTACCCATTCGAGTCCATGGCGCCTTTGTCGACGACCATGAGGTGCACAAAGTGGTCGCAGAATGGAAGCGCCGTGGCAGCCCCGATTATCTAAGCGAGATCACCGATGAGGGCGCGACCGGTGCGATCCCGGTGCCGGGTTACGCAGATGCTGAAACGGAAGGAGAGGGCAACAGCGAGTCCGATGCCCTCTATGATGAGGCAGTGGAGTTCGTGATCAGCAGCGGCCGGGCATCGATCTCTTCCGTACAACGCAAACTTCGGATTGGCTATAACCGCGCGGCGCGCCTGATCGAGGCCATGGAGGCAGCCGGGGTGGTCACCGCCATGAACAGTAACGGCAGCCGCGAAGTATTGGTCCCTAGCCGAGAACGAGACTGAATCATGCATATTCTTCGGGCCGCAGTGTGCCTGCTGCTAAGCGGAGTTCTCCCGGTGGCCTATGCAGCCGAGGGCGATTGTCCGCCCGGCGCGGAGCTTTTGAAGCAGCGCCTCGCCAATCTGCACACACTCAGCGCCAGTTTCGAGCAGCAAATCATCGCTGCAGACGGCCACCCCCTGCAAGAAAGTTCCGGGGTGCTGGAGTTGGCCAAGCCCGGGCGTATCTACTGGGTCGCCGAACCACCCTTTGAGCAGACGGTGGTTTCCGATGGGCGGCACCTCTGGGTCTATGACCCCGATCTAGAGCAGGCTACGGTACGCGCGCTGACCTCCCAGCTGGATAACTCGCCGGCGGCACTGTTGGTCGGCGACGCGGATCGAGTGCTCGAGGAGTTCCACGTCTGCGCCTTCGAGACTGCGCGGGGAAGTCGCATATTGCTGCGTCCCCTCCATACCGAGGCGATCTACACTCAACTGGAAATGCGCTTCGAGGGCAGATCTCCGGTTGGCATTCGCATGATCGACAGCCTGGGCCAGGAAACCCGCATTGCGTTGACCGAGGTCGAGATCAATCAGCCCGTGGATACCGCGATCTTTCAATTCACTCCGCCCCCCGGAGTGGACGTGTTTCGCGATGACTGAGCCCCGGACTCCTGGCTATGCGCCCCTGGCCGATCGAATGCGTCCCCGGGCACTGGAGGAATTTGCCGGGCAGGCGCACCTGCTCGCCTCGGGAAAACCCTTGCGCGCCGCCATCGAACAGGGGCACTGCCACTCGATGGTGTTCTGGGGCCCACCGGGGACCGGGAAAACCACGCTGGCGCGCCTAATCGCGACTCAAGGCAATGCCCATTTCGAGCCGGTATCGGCGGTCCTGGCGGGCGTCAAGGAGATTCGCGCGGCCATTGCCCGCGCTGAGGCGGAGCGTATCGCCCAAGGCCGCGAGACCATTGTTTTCGTCGATGAGGTTCACCGCTTTAACAAGAGCCAGCAAGATGCTTTTTTGCCCTACGTCGAAAACGGCACCATTTTGCTGATTGGCGCGACGACGGAGAACCCCTCGTTCGAACTCAACAACGCGCTGCTGTCTCGCTGCCGTGTGTACACCCTCACCACATTGGATAACGACGACATCCGCGCCGTAGTCGAACGTGCACTCGCCGATACGGAACGCGGGCTCGGCGGCACCGTGAGCCTGAATGCCGAGGCCCTCGAATTGCTGATCCACAGCGCCGACGGAGATGCCCGTCGCGCGTTGAATCTGCTCGAAATCGCCGCCGATTTTGCCCAGGAAGGGCACATTTCCGCCGCCGTGATGCGGGAAGTGGCCGCCGGTGGCACGCGACGTTTCGATAAGGGAGGAGAGTACTTCTACGACCAGATTTCCGCGCTTCACAAAGCGGTTCGCGGCTCTTCGCCGGATGCCGCGCTGTACTGGCTCGTGCGCATGCTCGACGGTGGCTGCGATCCCCTGTACATCGCCCGCCGGGTGGTGCGCATGGCCAGCGAAGACATCGGCAACGCCGATCCCCGAGCCCTGCACTTGGCCTTGGATGCGTGGGAGGTGCAGGAGCGCTTAGGCAGCCCAGAGGGGGAGCTCAGTCTCGCTCAGGCGGTCATCTATTTGGCGGTGGCGGCTAAGAGCAACGCGGTCTATACCGCCTTCAGCCAGGCGCGGGCTGACATTCGTAGCCAACCCAGCCACGAGGTACCACTGCGTCTTCGTAATGCCCCCACGCGACTGATGAAAACGCTCGATTACGGCACGGGGTATCGCTATGCCCATGACGAACCCGAGGCCTTCGCCGCGGGGGAAAATTATTTCCCCGATGCACTCGAACCACGTACCTATTATCAGCCGACCGACCGTGGCCTCGAGCGCCAGATCGGCGACAAATTGCGCCAGCTGCGCTCGCGCAATGCGGCGGCCCGCAATCGGGGCGCTCGCTGATGCCGGCGTGGCTCGCCGTGGCCGTTGGCGGCGCCCTCGGGGCACTCGGCCGTTATGGACTGAGCATCTGGCTCGCTCCGGTGAGCGTCGGACGTTTCCCGTTTCCTACCCTGGCGGCCAACGTCCTCGGCTGTGTTTTGATCGGCATACTGCACGTGTTGATCGTCGAGCGAGCGCTGCTGCCGGCGATCTGGCGCGAGCTATTGATGATCGGTGTGCTAGGCGCCTTCACCACATTTTCCACTTTTTCGATTGATACCCTAGGCTTGTGGCAGAATCACCAGCCACTGCTCGCCATCGTCAATGCCGCCGCCAATCTCGTACTCTGTTTGGGCGCCGCGGCCACAGCCATGGCCTTGACCCGCCTCTCCCTATAGCCGACCGGAAGTTTCTATTCATGCTCGACCCCAAGCTTTTGCGCTCCGACCTCGCTGCCGTGACCGACCACCTGCGACGCCGGGGATTTATATTCGCCCCCGAGGAATTCACGGCGCTGGAGGCTGAGCGCAAGACCTTGCAAGTGGAAACCGAGCAACTCCAGGCTCGGCGCAACGCCAGCGCCCGGAGCATCGGCAAGGCGAAGGCCGCTGGAGAGGACATCGCGCCACTACTCGCAGCCGTCGAAGCGGACAAACGCCGCCTCGATGAGCTGGCCGGGCAGTTGCAGCAAGTGCAGCACCGGTTGGACGATTTTTTGAGCCGACTACCTAATCTACCGGACGCAGATGTCCCCGATGGTCGTTCCGAAGCCGATAATCTAGAGGTGCATCGTTGGGGAACGCCGCGCAAGTTTGATTTCCCCGTGCGCGATCATGTCGATCTGGGCGCGGAGCTGGGGCAGCTGGATCTAGAAGCCGCTGCACGTATCACCGGGGCGCGGTTCGCCGTGCTGTCCGGACCCCTGGCGCGCCTGCAACGCGCGTTGACCCAGTTCATGTTGGAATTGCACACTACCGAGCATGGGTATCGAGAAGTCTATGTTCCCTACCTGGTAAACGCCCAGTCGTTGTTCGGTACCGGGCAACTCCCCAAATTTTCCGAAGATCTGTTTCGAGTCGAAGCAGAAACGCCCTGGTACCTCATTCCCACAGCGGAAGTACCTGTCACCAATCTCGCTCGGGACCAGATCCTCACCGCCGAGCAACTGCCGGTGCGCTATGTCTGCCACAGCCCTTGTTTCCGCAGCGAAGCCGGCAGTCATGGCCGTGACACCCGTGGGATGATTCGCCAACACCAGTTCGAGAAAGTCGAGTTGGTTCAATTGGTTCAACCCACGCAGTCGGCGGCTGCACTGGAAAGTCTGCGGCGCCATGCCGAGACCGTCCTGGAGCGCCTGGAACTACCCTATCGTACCGTTGCCCTGTGTGGCGGCGACCTGGGTTTTGCGGCCGCCAAGACCTATGACCTGGAAGTCTGGTTGCCTTCTCAAGAAACCTACCGCGAGATCTCTTCCTGCAGCAACTTCCGTGACTTTCAGGCACGTCGCCTGCAAGCGCGCTGGCGCAACCCGGAAACCGGCAAGCCGGAGCTTTTGCACACGCTCAATGGCTCCGGGCTGGCGGTCGGCCGCACCTTGATCGCGGTCATGGAAAATCACCAGCAGGCCGACGGCAGTATCACTGTACCGGTGGCTTTGCGGCCCTATCTGGGCGGCAGCGAGCGTATCGCCTGAAGTGGACGCGCTACCACTATTCCACCGCCTGAGGGGGGAGACCTGCGTATTGGTGGGTGCGGGTAGCGTGGCTGCCCGCAAACTTCGATTACTCCGCGATGCGGGGGCTTGCGTCAAAGTGATCGCCCCCGAGTGTTGCGCGGAGATCGAACAGCTGGCCGCCACCGACGCGCTGGTCCTGTTGCGCCGCCGTTTTCGTGCTGCGGACCTCGACGATGCCGTGCTCGCGGTAGCGGCCACCGGAAGTCCCACGGTCAACCGTGCGGTGCACCGCGCTGCACGGGTGCGCCGTATCCCGGTCAACGTCGTCGACCAACCCGCGTTATGCACCGTTACCTTTCCCGCCATCGTTGACCGCGACCCGGTATGCCTGGCGATCGGCAGCGGCGGCGCGGCGCCTGTGCTGGCACGCATGCTCCGCACCCGCATCGAAGCACTTCTGCCAGAACGCACCGGCGAGCTTGCGCGGCTCGCACAAGCGTACCGACCCGCAGTGCGGGCGCAGCTGAGCGACATCACCGCACGGCGCGGGTTCTGGGAGGACGTTTTCTCGGGGCCGGTCGCGGAGCTGGTCTATAGCGGTCGACCCGCGGCAGCTCGTCGCGAGCTAGAGGCGCTGCTGTCCGCAGCCAAAGACCGCGCATCTTGCGGCGAGGTCTATTTAGTCGGTGCGGGCCCAGGTGATCCAGACCTGCTGACTTTCCGCGCGTTGCGACTCATGCAGCAGGCGGATGTTGTGCTCTACGACCGTTTGGTCTCCGAACCCGTCCTCGCCCTAGTACGCCGCGATGCCGAGCGAGAGTATGTGGGTAAGCGCGCTGGCACACATGCCGTGCCGCAACCCGATATCAATGCGCGGCTCATCGCGCATGCCCGCGCGGGCCGGCGAGTGCTGCGACTGAAGGGAGGAGATCCCTTTATCTTCGGTCGCGGTGGCGAAGAGATCGAGCAGTTAGCGGCCGCGGGAATTCCCTTCCAGGTCGTGCCTGGCATCACAGCGGCGTCGGGGTGCGCCAGTTACGCGGGCATTCCGCTGACACACCGCGATTACGCCCAGTCCGTCCGTTTCCAGACCGGCCACCGGCGCGGAAACACTGTCGACCTCGACTGGGAAGCCCTGGCTCGCCCTGGGCAGACGCTGGTGTTCTACATGCCGCTGGAGGGGTTGTCGATCATTTGTGAACAGCTGATCCAGCACGGTCTGCCGGCTACGCTGCCCGCCGCGCTGATCGAGCGGGGGACCCGCCCGGAACAACAGGTGTTCAGCGCCACGCTGGCCACCTTGCCGGACCTGGTCGCCCGGTACCGCGTTCATGCACCGACCCTGCTCATTGTGGGGGAGGTCGTGAAACTCCGTGAACAACTGGCCTGGTTCGAGGATCAGAGCTCATCTGAGGGCCTGCTAGGGCCCGCCGGGGAGGCATCATGAAGACAGCCGATTTCGATCTCCTGGTGATGGGAGCTGGATCCGGCGGTGTGCGTGCCGCACGGATGGCCGCCGGTTATGGTGCTCGGGTCGCCATCGCCGAAAACCGGGCGTTGGGTGGTACCTGCGTCAACGTCGGTTGCGTCCCGAAGAAGCTGTTCGTCTACGCGGCCGAATTCTCCCACGCGCTCGGTGACGCCCGAGGCTATGGCTGGAACGTGCCCGAACACGCATTTGATTGGTCGACATTGCGAGACAACAAAACCAAGGAAATCAAAAGGCTAAACGAAATATACGAGAAATTGCTGAATGATAGCGGGGCAACCGTGCTACGCGGCACTGCCCGCCTGCTGGACGCTCATCGGGTCGCTGTGGCCGACCGCGAATACCGCGCCCGCCATATTCTTATCGCCACTGGTGGGCAGCCCTTTATCCCCGAATTCCCCGGTCGAGAGCATGTCCTCAACTCGGATGATATGTTCTATCTGGAGCGGCTGCCAAAGCGCATAGCCATCGTCGGTGGAGGCTATATCGCCGTCGAATTTGCCGGTATTTGCCATGGCTTAGGCGTGGAGACGCATCTGGTCCATCGTCGCGACCACCTGCTGCGCGGCTTCGACAGCGAACTCGGCGAAGCCCTCGCCGCGCAGATGCAGGAGCGCGGCATCCACCTCCACTTCAACACAGAAGTCGCGCGTATCGCGCCCGCCGGCGCGGAATTTCGCGCGCTACTCAGCGATGGTGAGGAGCTCACCGCAGGTGCCTTTCTCTATGCCACCGGACGCAAGCCCAATAGCACCGGTCTGGGCTTGGAAAATACCCGAGTGGAAACCGACTCCCGCGGTGCCATCCGTACCGACAGTCATTTCCGTACCGCCGAGCCGTCGATCTATGCTATCGGCGATGTCACCGGGCGCATCGAACTCACGCCAGTAGCGATTCGCGAAGCCATGATGCTGACCCAGAATCTATTCGGGAATGGCGATGCCGTCATGAATTACGACAATATTCCCAGTGCCGTATTCAGCCAACCGGCCATTGGCACCGTGGGACTTACCGAAGCACAAGCACGCGAACGCTTCGCCAATATCCGAGTGTACCGGAGCGAATTTCGCCCGCTCAAGGCCACCCTAGGTGGTGGCAGCGACCGCGCGCTAATCAAGCTGGTGGTGGATGCCGACAGTGACCGAGTGCTCGGCTGCCACATGCTCGGAGACCATGCTGGCGAAATCATTCAGGGGTTCGCCGTGGCAGTACAAATGGGGGCGACCAAAGCCGACTTCGACCGCACTATCGGTATTCACCCGACTGCCGCAGAGGAATTTGTCACACTGCGCTGAGCCGAAGCGCGCCGTCAGAGCAATAGCCGCGCTTCGCTCGGATACCTAAGGGCCTACACGCATCGCGATGTTCACGGACCGCGCGCGACACGGCGCCAATCACGGCCCCCGTGTCGCGCGCTAGAGTTGCGTTGCCAGCTCCGTTCCGGCCGCGATGGCGGCAAAAGCATCCAGCTCCGCTGCTTCTCGGGCGCCGCCGATGACATGTACCCGAAGGCCTGCGGCGATCAGGGGTGCGCTCAGTTCATCGAATGGATCCTGACCGGTACAAAGGATGACGTTGTCGACCGCCAAGACCTGCGGCTCGCCATCGAGTTCGTAATGCAGCCCCTGATCGTCGATGCGCCGGTAGCTGACGCCCGGCACGAAGCGGACACCGCTCGCCTCCAGCTCAGCGCGTAACACCCAGCCGGTGGTGAGACCCAAGCTCCGCCCCATGGGCCCAGGCTTGCGTTGGAACAGCGTGATTTCCCGCCGTGCCGGTGGAATCCTAGGCCCCTCCGGCAGCAGCCCGCCGGGGGCCTCGAGCGTGGTATCCACCCCCCACTTGGCCAGAAAGGCCGCGGTATCCGGCGGCTCACCGCCAGCGCCATGCGCCAGCAACACAGCGGCGTCGAAGCCAATGCCCCCAGCGCCCAGAATGGCGACTCGGGCACCGGCTTCACGGCGTCCTGTGATCAGGTCGATATAAGGGATCACTCCAGGGTGGTCGAGACCAGGGATGTCCGGCTGCCGCGGCACGATGCCGGTAGCGACAATGACATCCTCAAACCCAGCGGCTCGTAATTGGTCGGCCTCGACCGGCGCGTTGAGCCGGATTTCGACGCCAAGTTCGGCCAGCCTGGTGCGGTAATAACGCAGGAGTTCATTGAATTCCGTTTTGTCGGGAATGCGTCGAGCCAGATGCAATTGACCGCCGATGTCGCTGCCCGCCTCGAACAAGGTCACACTGTGCCCACGCTCTGCTGCAGCGAGTGCCGCGGACAAACCCGCCGGACCGGCACCCACCACGGCGACGCGGTGGGACCGTGATGCCGTCGTGGTCAAGGTCTCGAAATCGAGTTCGCGACCCGCCCGAGGATTGACTAGGCAGCTGGTCGCCTTGCCCTTGAAAATAAAATCCAGGCAGGCTTGATTGCAACCGATACAGGTATTGATCGCCTCCGGCCGGCCGGCCGCCACCTTGGCCGCAAATTCCGGATCGGCCAGCATGGCACGCGCCAAGGAGACCATCTGGGCATCGCCGCTGGCAATGATATTCTCGGCGACCTCCGGCGTATTAATGCGGTTGGACGCGATTACGGGCACGCCGACGTTCTCGGTGACATTGCGCACCGCAAAGCGCCAGGCGCCACGGGGCACCATATACGCGATAGTGGGCACATGCGCTTCGTGCCAGCCGATCCCTGTGTTGAATACGGTGACGCCGGCGCGCTCCAAGCGCTGAGCCAGCTCCACAATCTCCGCGCCCGTGCTGCCTCCCTCGACCAGATCGATACAAGAGATCCGATACATGAGAATAAAGTTGTGGCCAACACGCTCGCGGATTCGGCGCACGATCTCCAGTGGGAACCGCATACGATTTTCATAGCTGCCGCCCCACTCGTCGGTACGATTGTTAGTGCGCCGTACCAAAAATTGGTTGATTAGGTAGCCTTCGGAGCCCATCACTTCGACGCCGTCGTAACCGGCTTCCTGGGCCAGTGCCGCGGCATCAGCGTAGTCCTCCACGTAGCGAGCGATCTCTTCGCCGTCGAGTGCTCGGGGTACACGGCGGTTGATCCGCGAACGGATGTCCGATACCCCGACGATGCTGTCGTCCTTGGCATAGCGGCCGGTATGCAGAATTTGTAACAGGATCTTACCGCCCTCATCGTGCACTCGGCGGGTGATCAGACGATGGTCCGCTATCTCTTCCGGCTGATGAAAAATGGGTCCGCCTTCCTCGATGCGGCCAGTCTCGTTGGGTGCGTAGCCGCCGGTGACAATCAGACCAGCGCCGCCACGCGCACGCTCACCGTAGAAAGCCGCCAAGCGTTCAAATGGCCGATCCAGCAACTCCAATCCGGAGTGCATCGAGCCCATCATGATGCGGTTGCGCAGTTGGGTGAAACCTAAGTCGAGTGGTGCGAGCAAGTGCGGAAAATTCATTGCTTATGATCTCTACAAGCCGCGGGCGAAACCCGGTAAAGGGCCTGCATGATACTGTAACTTCGACGTTCCCTGCCGGGCAGAGGGGCAGGGGGCATGGTCGGAGAACCTGTGTGATCGAATTCCATTGGGGTTGGGCGATCTTCGCGGTCCAGTCAACCTTCGGCATCGCGGCGGCCTGGCACGCGCTACTGCACAAGCGCGATTCGCGCGCCGCCCTGGGCTGGATGGCGGTAGCGCTGACCCTGCCCATTGCGGGCGCGGTGCTCTATGTGCTGTTCGGGATCAACCGGGCCCGATCCCGAGCGCGTCGCCGCCGCAAGATGGTATCCGTTGCCCCCCTCGTAGCCGCGGCGGATCCCACAGAGCCGGCGGAAACAGACCCGGCCGTTACCGAGAGGGCTTTCGATGCGCTCGCTGATCTGGTGCGGGCAGGGCGCGCCATCACCGGCTTACCCTTGCGTTCCGGCAATGCCGTGACGCCATTGTGGAACGGGGAAGAGGCCTATCCGCCGATGCTCGACGCAATCCGCGCAGCCCAGACCACCATAGATCTCGCGACCTATATCTTTGAAAACAATGCCACAGGGCGGGCATTTGCCGATGCGCTCGGAGAAGCCCAGGCGCGCGGCGTTCGCGTGCGGGTACTCATCGATGGCTTAGGCGAATGGTATTCGCCCGGGATCAGCCACAGGCTACGGCGCCAGGGCGTGGCGGTACGGCATTTCAATCCGCTACGGCTTTTACCTCCGAACATCAATATCAATCTTCGCAATCACCGCAAACTGCTGCTCATCGACGGTCGGCTGGCATTTACCGGGGGCATCAATATCGGCGATCGCCATTTACTAGACCCGCCACAGACGCGCAATCCCGTAGCGGATCTGCATTTTTCGCTACGTGGTCCGGTGGTGAGGGACTTGGCCAGCGTCTTCGTCGATTCCTGGGGACGCACGGAAACCACCATGAGCCTGGAAAATGAGACCCCGCCGCCAAGACCCGCTGGCACCAGTTTCTGCCGGGTGATTGCCGATGGGCCAGACGAACACCTGGACCAGCTTGCGTTGGTGTTACAGGTCGCCACCGCGGTGGCCCGTACGAGCCTGGAGATTATGACGCCTTATTTCCTGCCGTCGCGGGAACTCATCGCCGGTCTGCAAAGCGCGGCCCTGCGTGGCGTCGCGGTGACGATTCTGCTACCAGGACAGAATAACCTCGCTTATGTCCATTGGGCGACACGACACCTGTTGCCATCCCTGGTTCGTCGCGGCGTTGCTGTGTACTACCAACCTCCGCCGTTTCATCACGGCAAACTGCTGATCGTCGACGGCCGCTATGTTCTACTCGGCTCAGCGAACATTGACCCGCGCAGCCTGCGCTTGAACTACGAGTTGGGGGTGGAGGTGTTTGACGCCAACTTTGCCGGCGCGCTACGCGAGCGCTTTCTCGACCGGGTACGCAACGCAACGCCTGTCACTCGAACCGCACTGCGCGAGGAATCCCTGGTGGCGCGCACTCGAAATGCTCTGTGTTGGTTGTTTTCCCCCTATCTCTAGTGGTTTCAATGGCCGGCCGGGGGAACTTTCTTCAAAAAGGGAATTACCATCAGGCTCAGTACAAAAGCGGCGCCGATGACGAAAAAGGCGTCGTTGAATGCCATCACATAGCTATCGCGGCGGGCGACAGCATCAATGGCGAGGAGGGCGCGCATCTGCGCCAACTCCGGATCGGCGCCCAATTCGCGGAAATAGGCCGTCATGGCTTCCAGTCGATCCTGGGTCGCCGGGGCGTAGAGCGAAACCGCATCCAAGATATGATTCGAGTGAAAATGCTCACGCACCGACACGAAGGTTGCCAAGAGCGCGATCCCCACTGACCCGCCGAGATTACGCATGACGTTGAACAGGCCAGATGCGGAGCCGACCTGTTGCTGCTCAATACCTGCGGTAGCAATCACCGACAGCGGAATCATGATGAAGGGCATGCCCAGTCCACGGATGACGTGGGGCAATAGAATATGGTCGTAGGCGTAATCGGCGGTCATGTGAATATTCATCAGACAGCTGAGGCCAAACACGCCGGCCCCAATCGCTAGCAAAATCCGCATATCCACCCGCTGCATGAGGCGCAGCACAATGGGCACCACTATCAGTTGCGGAAGGCCAATCCACATCATCACTTGCCCAATTTGCATAGCGTTATAGCCATGCACCTGGGTCAGGTAGAAGGGCATGATGAACACGGAACCGTAGAGCCCGAGTCCCAGTACGATATTGACGATATTGGCGAGCCCAAAATTGCGCCTGGCGAGCAACCGGAGGTTAATAAAAGGATCCTGGCGGCGCAGCTCAATGAGGACGCACAACAGCAAGCTGATTCCGGCGAGCCAGGCGCCACGCACGATGAAATCTGATTCCAGCCAGTCCTTGCGATTGCCTTCCTCCAGGACGATTTCCAGCGCGCCCAGACCGATGGCCATGGTGGCGATACCCCACCAATCCCCTTTTTTCAGTAGCTCCAGCTTGAGCGGGCCCGGCTGCAAACCGCGCCACAACAGAAAGAACATGATCCCCGTAGGAATCAATTGCAGATAGAAAATGGTCTCCCAACCGTAGTTCTCGGAGAGATACCCCCCCAGGGTCGGACCGATAGTCGGTGCCTGAGTCGCCGTCAAGGCGAACATGCCCATACCGATCGCCTGCTTTGCCGGGGGTAACAGGGTGAGAATAATGGCGAAGGACAGCGGAATCAGCGTCCCGCCGGTAAATCCAGCGAGCGCCCGGAACACCAGCATGGATTCCAGGTTCCAGGCGGTGGCACAAAGTGTGGTAAAGCCCATAAAAAACAGCGTATTCCACAGAATGTAGCGCCGTAGACTAAAAACTTGGGTGAGCCAGCCAGTGATGGGAATCACCACAATCTCTGCGGTGAGGTAGGCTGTGGAAATAAAGGAACCTTCCTCAAGTGTCGCGCCCAAGGCGCCCTGAATGTCTTTCAGGGAAGCATTGGTGATATGAATATTGAGCACCGCGATAAAGGCACCCAGGACACCGCCGAATACCGTAAGCCAGGTACCGGCCGAAACGCGATCGGGAGGGGCGGCGACAGAGGCCGCGGATGCCACAGACACTTCGCTCATGCAGGCTAATCCAAGGGCGGCGGTGCGGGTGGGCGGTTCAGGGGCTGGCTGTGCCCTGGGCAAGTTCTCCGGGGTTGTCACCCGCGGTACGGGTGTCGATTCGGGCAATCACCGACATTCCGGGGCGTAAACGTTCGAGCAGCGGATGATCGCGATCGAGAATGATTTTGACCGGTACCCGCTGTACGATCTTGGTGAAATTACCTGTGGCGTTGTCCGGCGGCAACAGACTGAACTCGGCGCCACTGGCCGGTGAAAGGCTCTCCACCACCCCAAAGAATTCCTCCCCGGGGAAGGCGTCCACTTCGACCAACGCGCGCTGGCCAGGGAATACCTTGGTCAATTGGGTTTCTTTGAAGTTGGCCGTCACCCAGACATCACTGAGATCGACTACAGCCAATTTGCGCACGCCGGCACTTGCGTATTCTCCGGGTTCGATACGTTTGTTGCCGACCACTCCGGCCCGCGGCGCCCGTATCTGGGTGAAACCCAGGTCGATCTCCGCAAGACGCAACTCCGCCTTGGCCAGCTCCAGATTGGCACGCAACTCGTCGACCTCGTCGGAAAGCACCCGCAACTGGGCTCGCGCCGCCTCCAGGTTAGCCTCAGTCCGCCCCAGTTCGGCTTCTGCGCTCAACACATCGGTTTTGGCGTGATCATAGCGCTGACGATCGGTGAATCCCTTGGCCTGCAGGGCTTCGGCGCGCTGCAAATCCAAGCGCGCCTTGTGCAACTCGGCACGGGCGGTGCGCACTTCAGCTTCGGCCGCCCCGATCGTGGCTCGGTGGTGATCGATACGCGTTTGCAGGTGGGCCACCTCGGCGGCACGCTGCGCAACACGGGCATGCGCGCGGTCACGGCGCGCTAGGTAGGTGGCCGGATCGAGCGCAAAAAGGAGGTCACCAGCCGCCACCCACTGATTCTCGCGCACCGCGACCTCGGCGACCGGCCCTGGGACCCGCGCGCTAATCGCCGTGATATCGGCACGCAGGTACGCATTATCCGTGCTCTCCCAATGGCGGGCTTCGGCCCACCAATGCAGGCCACCCAAGGCCAGGGCGGCGGCTACGCTTAACAGGATGAACAACAGGCCCAATGTGCGTTTCATGATTTTTGCCCGACCCTCGTTGTTGTATCTGGCCGCGCGCCCACCCGCCGCTCCTCGCCGATCTACACAGCGATGATCGTGCGGCGCTGTCAGACATTTGAACTGTACTGTACGGTACAGTAGCAGTCGCGCCGGGCGCTGCGCAATCGTGCAGCAGTGACCGGCGCGTCGCATCCAGGCATCGGGGGAAACGATGGCGCCAGAGGGCTCCAAACGCCACCGCATTATCGAAGCAGCAATCGCGGTCTTCCTAGAACACGGCTATGCCGCGACCAGCGTGGATCGCATCCAACAGCGTGCCGGGGGATCCAAGGCCACCATTTACCGCTATTTTCATGGCAAAGCCGAGCTGTTTGCGGCCATCATCGAAACGTTGGTCGCGCAAATGACGGCACCGATCGATCGGCAGCCACTGACGCCGGATGGCACCACCGAAGAACTCGCGAGCACCCTGGCGCGGTTTGGACGTGCCTATCTCGATGTACTGTTGGAAACCCGAAGTCTCGCGCTGTATCGCATGGTGATGGCCGAAAGCGGTCGTTTCCCGGAGCTCGGTAAACTGTTCTACACCCGTGGGCCGGGGCGAGTGGCCGCCCAGCTCACCGAATACCTACGCTCACATCACCCGCCGGCAGATTGCGCACCGGACGTACAGGCTCGAGAGTTCCTGAGTCTCGCGCGAGCAGACCTACATCTGAAGGCGCTGCTGGGCGTGGACATCGCTGGTCCCGCGGAGCGCGATCGCACGGTGTCCCGAGCAATCGCCGTCTTCTTGGCCCAACCGCGGCGCAACCACTGTCGCTAGCTACCCGGGCCACACCGATATAATGTGGCGCCCCTACATCCGTTATCCGATCGAGGTCGAAGCATGACTGCAGCCGAATACTGCGGCTTTCTGGGTTCTGAAATCGAGAATGCGGCCCCCGATCAAGCGGCGTTCCATATCATTCCCGTGCCCTTTGAAGACTCGACCTCTTATGGAGAGGGTACGGCACTGGGGCCCGCGGCGATTCTCGAAGCGTCCGCACAGCTGGAAGTCTGGGACGGCGAAAGCCTGCCCGCGGAATTGGGCATACACACTCAGCCGGCCATTTCGGTCGATGGAACGCCGCAAGCCGTGCTGGCCCGTGTTGCCGCGGCGACGACCCGAGCAGTTGCCGCAGGCGCCATGCCCGTAGCCATCGGCGGCGAGCACACGGTCACTTGGGGGATAGTGCAGGGACTACAGCAAAGCGGTATCGGCGACTTCGGCGTCGTACAAATCGATGCCCACGCGGACCTACGCGACCGCTACGAAGACAACCCCTACAGCCATGCATCTGTCATGCGCCGGGTAGTGGAAGCCGGGGTGCCCCTGGTGCAGCTCGGGGTGCGCGCCTGCTGCCAGGAAGAGCTTCAGGCGCGCCGCGATTACGCGGTGGTTGCATTCGATGCTCGCGAACTGGTCACAGGAAACCGCATGAGCATCGAGCTGCCTGCCGATTTCCCGGAGCAGGTATTTTTCACCCTAGACGTCGATGGACTCGATCCCAGTGTCTTCCCCAGTACGGGCACCCCGGTGCCTGGCGGACTCGGCTGGTATCAAACCCTGGCGCTGTTTGAATCGGTGGCGCGGCAACGGCGTATCATCGGCTTTGATCTCATGGAGTTCGCACCCATTCCAGGATTTCACGCCTATGAGTTCGCGGCTGCCCAATTGATCTACAAATTGATGGGCATCTGCCAGCGAACATACCGCCTCGCTCGGTGATCTTTGGCCGATCACCCGCTACCCGCTTCGTGTCTTTTGTTATCGATTAAGGTTGGAGTTGTATGAAACTGGAAGGCCTCAAGGTCCTCGACCTGTCTCTGTTCCTGCCCGGGCCGGCCCTCACCCAAATGATGGCCGATCATGGCGCCGAGGTGATCAAGCTCGAGCCGGCCAACGGTGGCGAACCCAATCGCAGTATCGGCCCAGTGCGCAACGGCGTTTCCGTGTATTTCGCCAACACCCATCGCGGTAAGAAAAGCGTGCAACTCAATCTCAAGCATCCGGCGGGACTGGAAATGGCCTTGCGTTTGGCAGCACGGGCCGATGTGGTGATCGAAGCTTTTCGTCCCGGTGTCGTGGATCGGTTGGGCATCGGTTACGCACAGGTTCGGGAGCGCAATCCGGGCGTGGTCTACGCCTCATTGTCCGCTTTCGGACAAACCGGACCCTATGTGAAGAAGCCCGCCCATGATCTGGCAACCGAGGCGTATGCCGGCATTCTCAGTGCCAATCTGGGCTTCGACGGCAAGCCCGCGATACCCGCCATCCCCAACGCCGACATGCTCACCGCCATGATGGGGCTATCCGCCGTACTGATGGCGCTGTTGCGCCGGAGCCAAACTGGCGAGGGCGACTATATCGATCTGGCCATGATGGACTCGTTGATCGCGAGTATCCCCAATAATCTCGGCAGTGTCTTTGCGGAGAAAAAACCGCCCGTGATCAAGGAGGAGCGCACCTGGGGTGGCTATGCCATGTACAACATTTATGAGACCGCCGACCAAAAATATATTGTCCTCGGCGCCTCGGAGATACATTTTGCCAAGAATGTCCTCGAAAAAATGGGGCGTCTGGATCTGCTGCCCCATTGCGAGCCTCCGCCGGGACCCACGCAACAACCGGTGAAGGATTTCTTCACCGAGACTTTCAAGACGCGGACGCAGGCCGAATGGGTCGAATGGTTTGCGGATGTCGATGCCGCGTTTGCGCCGGTCAACGACCTTCGGCAGGGGGTCGAGGACCCGCAAGTTCGTGCGCGAGAAATGATCGTCGAAGACGAGGCCGGAAACGAGCACATCGGTGTTGCGATCAAATTTCGCAATGAGCCGGGCCGATTCGATCCGCGCCCACCGTCACTGGGCGAGCACAATACCGAGCTCGCCAGAACCGTGGGCTTTACTGATGCGGACATCGACACCATGCGTGCAACCGGTGCGTTTGGCCCGCCATCCCCGGCCTGAAGGGAAAACCAGCGGCTGTCAGACCGAGACCTAGGCATTGCCGCCCTAACGCAAGAGGCGGCCGGGCAGAGGGCGTTACCGATCACGTCTTCGTTGTGCTGCCGTAGCAGCACACCATGGACGATTACCACATCGATCTCGACGACGGAAGCGGTCCTTCGACCTTGTCCCGCCAGCAGATCGTAGACTCGCTGCAACTTTCCTGCATGGACGGTCGCGGCATCGATGAGCACGACATCCGCCCGCTTTTCCGCCATCAACCGGCTGCGATCCCGGATGCCCAAGACCGCTGCCGGACGGGATACCCGCAGGCGGATCACTTCCACGAAGGAAATCGCCCCGTTGTCGCGCACCCAGAGCCCGAACAGATAGGTGGGCGGGCACGCATCACGCGGCCGGCTAGCTGTGGGCCCCGGCAGCCGAGGGGCCCACAGCCGGTTGCGGACTGTGAAGCAGCCGCTCGACCGCCGCTTCAGCGGCGTTGGCGACCGGCATTCGAAACCTGGCCTCCAGGCCCGTAGCCAACGCGACGCCGACCCAGCCGCGCCGCCTCAACGCCCACTGGTTCCCCCATCAAACGGGCAAGTTGTAACACTCGACCACATTGTCATGAAGAATCCAGTTTTTTTCTTCTTCGGAAAGATCCCGGGTGTGCTGGGCCAATACCTCCTGTGACCATGGCCACGTGGAATCGCTGTGGGGAAAATCATTGGCCCACATCAATCGCCGCGGGTTCATCTCGTGCCGATGTCGAAAGGCTGTCCAATCATCCTGAAAGGTCAGATAGATATTGCGCTGAAAGTATTCGCTGGGCAGCTTCGCCAGCGGAGGGCACTTCATCCAGTAGCGATGGCGATTGTAGGCATGATCCATACGGTAGATGAAATGCGGGACCCAACCGGCATCGGCCTCGGCGCAGACTACTTTCAGTCCGGGATGGCGTTCAAACACGCCGCCGAACACAAAGGTACCGAGAATGTCCTGACAACCGCGCATGATCGCCAGAAACCCGTTGATTTTGGGTCCGCGCTGTTTGCTCAGAGAATCCGCCTTGGACGTTAGAATATGAAACGAAAGTGGCAGATCCAGGTCCACTGCCGCCTCCCAGAGGGGATCGTACAAGGGATCATGGTAATCCGACTCCGGGGGGTTACCGGTCATCATGACCCCAACAAAACCGCGCCGTTTTGCGCTTTCCAGCTCTTTGATCCCTTCGTCGACAGAGCGTAGGGCTACCTGACCCAAACCGAACAACCGGCCCGGCGGAGCATCGGCAATATAGCCTTCGAGCCATCGGTTATAGGCTTCGAAACAAGCGACCTGATAGTCGATGTCCGGGTGGTTGCAAAGCATCATGCCGACGGTCGGGTAAATTAACTCGCCAGCGACGCCGTCGCGGTCCTGATCGGCCACCCGATGCTTGGCATCCCAAGCGCTGCGCGGGAGGTCGGCGAACTTCATGCCACTGGTTTTCAGCTCCTCTGGCTTGCGGCCTGCAGCCGCTACCAAACCCATGGGAACCGGTGTGTCTAGGCCCTCGATGACATAAATATCGCCAAGCTGTTCGTGCTCGATCATGCGCGGCGCGCGGTCACGAAACTGTGGCTCGATGAAGTCGATATAACAATGCGGCGGTTCAGCGATATGCGAATCAGCAGAAATGATCGGTTTGCTCATGCTGGAATCCTCGTTTTGTGTAATGGGTATGCGAGAAGTAACGCAGAGAAATCTTTGTACCTGGCGAACCGTAGTCGTACCCCGAGGTTGTCAACCTAGTTAACCCCAAGCCAAACGGAAATACCATGGCGGCACTGCTTGTGTAGGCCCCGTCTTTCTTCCTATGCTCGGCACCGGTTTTCTTGGCAACAAACGGATGAAAAAGCACCTCTCACTGATCCTGCTCGGCGGACTCGCCGTCGTCCTCCCAGGATTGCTCCTGCTGATGTTGATGCAATGGCTGGTCGCGATCTTTGCCGAGCTGTTGGAGCCGGCCACTCAACTGGTCTCTCGCCAAGCCGGACTCCAGCACTGGCTAGCGTTCATCGCCGTGGTGCTGCTCTTGCTCTCCGCATGCTTCACAATCGGGCTAGTCGTACGTACTCGGATTGGGCGCTGGCTGCATCATGTATTGGAGGGCACGCTCTCGCGGATCGTCCCCGGCTACCGCGTCACCCGAGATCTGGTGCGCGAGCTCCTCGGGAGTCATCAAGGACCGCGTATGCTCAACGGAGAACCGGCCCTGGCGCGTATCCATGGCCTAGACTCGCCGGTTCGCGTAACGGCCATCATTACCAGTCGGCACGCCGACGGAAGCTACACGGTCTATGTACCGACGGCGCCGTTTCCGACTTCTGGGTTCGTCTACCACTTGCCGGCAAATTGTGTCGAGATCCTATCCGGAACGAGCGTGGAGACCGCACTGCGAACCGTCATTGCCTGCGGGGCAGGGTCGGCGGAAATGCTGTCCCGGGGCCGGGGAACATTCAGCGCCGACGTCGCTGCAGATCGCGAATTAGGAAGCGCGCGGGACTCAACGCCCGCACCAGGTCTCGCGCGAGGGCTCGCGGGTGACCCCCCATGAGATCAGCCAGTAGCGCCGCGCATAGCGGCGCGTAGGACAGACCGCGTGATCCATACCCCGAGTTGACGTAGAGCCCAGACCAATAATGCCCGCGGCGGGGCAGCGCCGCACGGGCATCTCGCCGCAGCGGGGCAAAGGTCTCCAAAAAATGTTCCGCCTCGGGCACCGGACCGACGACCGGCAGGTAATCAGGGGTCACAGCGCGTAAGCCCACGCGCCCGGTCAGCATCGCATCCGGCGGATTCCCCAGCGCCGCGGCGAGAGCGGCATCGGTGTTTTCGATACCCCGCAGATTGGCCTGGTGCTCCAGCGGGTCGATGGTTAGGGCGCGAGAATCTGGTCGGTACGTCGCCCCCAGGCTGTGAAATCCGTTGCAGGCCGGCGCTAGATAGCCCTGTCCGCAAACCGGCACACGGAGCCGCTGCGAGGCTGGGGTCGCCGGGCAACCCGTCAATTGTCCGCCCATGACGCGCAGCGGTAGCATCGCCGTCGCTGCGATGATCCCCGGGGCCGCACCCGTGGCGAGTACGATTTGAGCAAAGCGGCCGAGCTTGCCTCCCGCGTCGTCCATCAACCACCAGCCGTCACCTTGCGGCACCAGCTGCTCGACATGCTGTCGCACAAATTGGATATCGGGATGATCGAGCAGACGCCGACACAGTTCCGCCGGCGGCAGCCATCCAAGCCCCGGTAACAACAGCCCCGCGCTGGCATCGAGCGGCACGCCGGCGGTCTCCGCGACGTCCGGACCGCTCAGATAGCGTGCCACACCGTCGGGGAAGTGGGATGCCAAATTTTTCAGCTGCCGAGCCTCACCCGCGTGCCGAGGCAAGATCAGCACCCCCAGATTTTGTCCCACGCCGGCGGCCCAATGGGACTGATAAAAACGGCGCGCGTGAAGCAACGCCGCGAGGTTAATCCGGGCAAACGGAGAATCCACGGCAGCCAGCCGCGGAAACACGATACCCTGAGGATTGCCGGAAGCCCCCGTGGCAATCCCACCACCATCGAATACGCATACCCGCAAGCCACGTTCCGCGAGCGCCCATGCCGTGGTACAACCGGCGATCCCCGCGCCCACCACGGCGATCCCGCGGTCCGACCTGCCCTGGTAGCCGGCACCGAGATCCCACGGCGTCTCGCCGCGACGGCGGCGTCGCTGGGACTCACCGTCCGGAGTAGGAAACGCCGACTCGGGTTCATCCCGGCCCACGAAGGCGCCACGGAGCATTTCTCGCTTAGTCCCGTAGCCGGGTACACGCCGCACCCGAAAGCCGACGGCTTGCAACCCGCGCCGTACCGCACCGGCAGCGGTAAAGGTGGCAAAAGTCGTATCCATCCGACTGAGTGCGGCGACTTGCGCAAACAAGTCCTCGGACCACATCTGAGGATTACGGGCTGGCGCAAAGCCATCTAGGAACCAGGCATCGATCCCCCGGCAGTCTTCCGTCTCAAAGCCCGGCAGGGCCGCCGCGCGTACAGCAGCCAGCTGCTGGGCCGCATCACCGAACCAGAGAGAAAGTTGGATTCGACCGCCCGCCAGGGTGAGGCGATGCCCCCCGGCCACGGGAGGTGGATAGTGCGCGAGCAGTTCTGTGGCGATCGCAGAGTCGTCACCGCGCAGCGCCAATACCCGAGCTAAGTCATCGCGCGACAACGGGTGCTTTTCCACGCTGAGGTAATACAGCACGGCCGGCGCTGGCACCCGGGCCAACCAGCGTTCCGCAGCGACGAGAAAATTGAGCCCTGTGCCAAAGCCCGTCTCGGCGATGCTGAAGTCGCCGCCAGACCACCGTACCGGCAGGTCATTGCCAGCGAGGAAGACATGCTCCACCTCGCTGCGACCACCACCGCGCGTGTAGTAAATGTCACCGAACTCTGTGGAGTAGGGGCTGCCATCACGCCATTCCAGTACGGCGGGCACGACCTCGCGCGCGTCAGCGGAATTCATCATCCCTTGGCTGAATCGGTGGCATCCGCGCTGGACTCTAGCAGTGCGACCAGACAGCCAGCGGCATTGGAAAGCTGCCGCTCGCGATGGCGGATATAACCCAACGAACGAGACAGCTGCAGCCCGGGACAGTCCAGCGTGGTCACCGAACCATCGAGCAGGGTGGTGGGCAACAGGCTCCAGCCCAGCCCGATGGATACCATCATGCGAATGGAATCCAGGTAATTAGTCATCATACTGATGTCGAGCGTCAGCCCGTGCTGCTCGAAGTACCGGCGAACCAACCGACCGGTATAGGTCGCCGCACCGGGAAGAATCGCAGGATGGTCGCCCAGATCGGCCATCTCAAGCCGACCCTTGGCAGCGAGCGGATGGTCGCAGGCGGCCACCAAAACCAGGGCGTCTCGCCACAACAATCGCGCCTCGATCCGGTCATGGGCATTGGGCGCCAGCGTGACCACCGCGATATCGAACGCCCCTTGCAGCACCGCATCATAGGCGGCTTCAGATTCCATGAAGCGGACATCAAGCGCCACATCGGGGTAACGCGCTGCGTAGTCGCGCAGCGGACCAGGCAGGCGGTGCATACCGACGTGATGGCTGAGCGCGATACGTAGTGGGCCGGCCACGGTACCACGCAGATCACGAATTGCCTGGCGGGCGTCAGCGGTCGCGCGAAGGATGTCCCGCGCCCGCGGCAGCAGTGTACGCCCAGCCTCCGTCAAATCGACTTGGCGTGCAACACGGTCAAACAGGCGACAACCCAACTGCTGCTCCAAGAGCGCGACCCTTTTGCTAACAGCGGGTTGGGTGACGTGAATGCGGTCCGCGGCGGCCGAAAACGAGCGCGTCTCCGCGACGGCGACAAAAGCGCTGAGCTGTTGGGCATCCATAGCCCGGATTCTATTCTGGAATCGAAAGAATAAAAATGATGAATTTGTATTATTTAAATCCCCTCGCTAAAATTTCTGTCACTCGCAGTCGTCGGCAACGATCCTACGCGCCACCCACCACACTGGCGCTTTCCCGCGACATCTCGACCACTGACTCGGAAGCAGCGATGGCTGGCAAAACACTCTACGACAAACTTTGGGAAGCCCATCTCGTTCGCGAAAACCCCGATGGGTCTGCGCTGCTCTACATCGATAGGCACCTGCTCCACGAAGTGACTTCACCACAGGCTTTCGAGGGGCTACGCCTAGCGGGGCGTAAACCCTGGCGGATCGACGCCAACTTGGCGACCCCAGATCACAATGTCCCGACGACTAGCCTGGAGCGCCAAGGTGGCATTGCGGCGATCGCCGACGCGGTATCCCGAATCCAGGTCCAGACCCTGGACGACAATTGCAGTGCCTATGGCATCCTGGAATATCGAATGAACGACAGCCGTCAGGGCATCGTCCATGTAATCGGGCCAGAGCAGGGGGCTACCCTGCCGGGGATGACGGTGGTCTGTGGGGACTCCCATACCTCCACACACGGGGCCTTCGGCGCGCTGGCCCACGGCATCGGCACTTCCGAAGTTGAGCATGTGCTCGCCACGCAGTGCCTGATTGCCCAAAAGATGAAGAACATGCTGGTTCATATCGAAGGGGAGCTGGCGCCGGGCGTCACAGCCAAGGACATCGTCCTGGCCGTGATCGGCCGCATGGGTACCGCTGGTGGTACTGGCCACGCATTGGAGTTCGCCGGCAGCGCCGTGCGCGCGCTATCCATGGAAGGGCGGATGACCCTGTGTAACATGGCGATTGAAGCCGGCGCCCGCGTGGGCCTGATTGCGGTCGATGACAAGACCATCGAGTACGTCCGCGGTCGGCCGCTTGCGCCTACTGGAGCGCGCTGGGAGCAAGCGGTAGCAAATTGGAAGCAGCTGCGTTCCGATCCAGATGCCCATTTTGACAAACTCCTGGAAATCGATGCCGCCACCATCGAGCCACAGGTCAGTTGGGGCACTTCGCCAGAAATGGTGTTGCCGATTGGCGGACGAATCCCCGACCCCGCAGCCGAGCCAGACCTCACGCGCCGCGAGTCAATTACCCGGGCCCTGAAATATATGGGGTTGAAGCCCAATCAACCCATTACCGAAATTCAGCTCGACCGGGTATTTATCGGCTCGTGCACCAATTCCCGTATCGAGGATCTCCGCGCGGCGGCGGCGGTGGCCAAGGGCCGCAAGGTCGCGGCATCCGTCAAGCAGGCGCTGGTGGTCCCCGGCTCGATGCCGGTCAAGGAGCAGGCCGAACGGGAAGGGCTCGATCAGATTTTCCGCGCCGCCGGTTTTGAGTGGCGCGAGCCCGGTTGCTCCATGTGCCTGGCCATGAACGCAGATCGCTTGGAATCCGGCGAGCATTGCGCCTCAACCTCTAACCGCAACTTCGAAGGCCGTCAGGGCGCCGGCGGGCGGACCCACCTGGTGAGCCCGGCAATGGCGGCCGCGGCCGCGGTCTCGGGACACTTCGTCGATGTGCGAACCTTGGAGGAAAAATCATGAAAGCCTTTGTTCGCCATGAGGGACTGGTCGCTCCCTTGGATCGCGCGAATGTGGATACTGATCAGATCATCCCCAAGCAGTTTTTGAAGTCGATTCGCCGTACCGGCTTTGGCCCCAATCTGTTCGACGAATGGCGCTACCTCGATGTCGGTGAGCCTGGACAGGACTGCGCAGCGCGACCTTTGAATCCCGACTTCGTTCTCAACCAACCCCGTTACCAAGGCGCCAGTATCCTCCTTGCCCGGGAGAATTTTGGCTGTGGCTCTTCGCGTGAGCATGCGCCCTGGGCGCTGGAAGAATATGGATTTCGTGCGATCATCGCGCCAAGCTTCGCAGATATATTCTTCAATAATTGCTTTAAAAACGGCATCTTGCCAATTCTATTGGATGCCAATTCTGTAGATGATCTTTTTGCGGAAGCCCTCGCATCACCCGGGTACCGGCTCATCGTCGACCTGGAGCGGCAAGAGGTCCTTCGGCCCGGCGGCGAGGCGCTCCGATTTGCAGTCGATGCCTTTCGCAGGGACTGCTTACTGCAAGGGCTAGATGAAATCGGGCTGACGCTGGCGCACGCTGACGAAATTCAGGCGTACGAAAGAGCGCACCGCGCGCGCCACCCGTGGCTGTTTCGCGACGAGCTCGGCGATCCATGATCCCTCACCAACAAGGGGTCAGTGCGCGATTCGGCGCCCAAGCGGACGCCTATCTGCACAGTGCGGTACATGCGCAAGGGCCGGAGCTGGATGCACTGGAAGCCGTCGCGCGCGAGCGTCCCGGAGCCCGGGTCCTAGACCTCGGCTGCGGCGCTGGACATGTCAGTTATCGGGTAGCGCCCCTGGTCACCGAAGTGGTCGCCTACGACTTGGCGCCACAGATGCTGGCACTGGTCGGCGCCCATGCCGCCCGACACGGGCTACCCAATATACGGGTTTCCTGCGGCACAGCAGAAGCGCTACCCTTTCCCGACGCCAGCTATGACCTAGTGTTGAGCCGTTATTCTGCCCACCATTGGAGCGCCCCGGCTCACGCCCTTCGAGAGGTTTGTCGCGTGCTCCGACCGGAGGGGCAATGGGTGCTGGCCGACGTCGCCAGCCCCGGACCTGCGCTACTCGATACCCATCTCCAGGCGGTAGAGGTCTTGCGCGACCCCAGCCATGTCCGAGACTACAGCGCCGGCGAATGGCGCGACATGGTGATCGCAGCGGGGCTGCGACCGCAACGCCAGGTCCGCACCAGATTGCGGCTGGCATTCGACGCCTGGGTCGCGCGCATGAACACGCCCCAATCGCAGCAAATCGCGATACGGGCGCTACAGGATACCGCGAGTGCCGAGGTGCGCGATTATTTTGAAATTGAGCCCGACGGCTCCTTCAGCGTCGATGTGCTCACCCTTTGGGCGACGAGATAGCCCGCCCATCAAGCTTCCACTCCACTTGATTTAGCTGGTGTAATTGAATGAAAAATGTAGGATTTATTGGATGGAGAGGCATGGTTGGATCCGTGCTCATGCAACGCATGCGCGAGGCGAATGACTTCGCCGGCATCCGCGCCCACTTCTTCACCACTTCCCAGGTTGGGCAACTCGGACCCGACGTTGGCGCGGGTTGCGAGCCATTGCTCGACGCGCGGTCGCTGGATGCACTCCGCGCTATGGACGTCGTCCTGACGTGCCAGGGCGGCGATTACACCAAGTCGATCTACCCGGAGCTGCGCGCCAGCGGCTGGCAAGGCTACTGGATCGATGCGGCCTCGGCGCTACGCATGGATCCCGAGGCGGTCATCGTGCTCGACCCGGTGAACCAAGAGATTATCGAGCGCGCGCTCGATGCGGGAGGCAAACTCTTCGTCGGCGGCAACTGCACGGTGAGCCTGATGTTGATGGCGCTGGGGGGCCTGTTTCGCGCCGGCGCCGTCGAGTGGGTCAGCGCCATGACCTATCAAGCCGCCTCGGGGGCTGGCGCGGTCAACATGCGCGAGCTGCTGCAGCAAATGGGTGCACTGCAGCGCGGCGCCGAGTCACTGCTGGCGGATCCGGCCACATCCATTCTTGATATCGATCGCCAAGTGACCGAAACCCTTCGCGGCCCGGCCTTTCCCACCGAGGCATTCGGCCACGCGTTAGCTGGCAGCTTGCTCCCCTGGATCGACACCGAGCTCGACAACGGGCAGAGTCGCGAGGAATGGAAAGGCGGCGTCGAGGCCAATAAGATCCTCGGTCGGGATGGCAATCCCATTCCCATCGACGGACTCTGCGTACGTATCGGCGCCATGCGTTGCCACAGCCAAGCACTGACCATCAAACTGCATCGCGCACTGCCAATTTCCGCTATTGAAGAGCTCATTGCCGCGGCTAACGACTGGGTGCGCGTCATCCCTAACCACCGCGAGGACAGCTTGCGAGATTTGACCCCCGCAGCCGTCACCGGCAATCTCGAAATTCCGGTCGGGCGACTGCGCAAGCTTGCTATGGGCGAGGAGTATCTGGCTGCCTTTACCGTCGGCGATCAACTATTGTGGGGCGCAGCTGAGCCGCTCCGGCGAATGTTGACCCTGGTGCGGTAGGCCCATTGCGGGAGAAACGGCGGCGAGTTTCCAGGCGGGAACGGGGCGCGTAGACTACGCGCGTGCAAATTGTGTTAACTGATAGCTGGTTAGCCAAAATTTTTGGTGTAAGCATTCAGCTATCCGCCCAAGCGACCTCTGACACCATGGACCACTGCGGGAAGGTTAGAACAATGAATTCAAGGATTCTGAAATGGCCTTTGGGTGCCTGCGCATTGCTACTGTCCCATCTGACCCTGGCCATCGGACTCGGCGAAATCGCCACGGAGTCGGCCATGGACCAGCGTTTCATGGCGGAAATCGAGCTGCTCAATATCGGCGATCTCGATGAAAACCAGATGGCCGTCGGTCTGGCGCCGCCGGAGGACTTCCAGAACGCCGGCATCGATCGCGACTTTCAACTCGCCGACCTTAAATTTCGGGTAGATCTCGCCAACCCCAATCGCCCCCTCATCCGAGTCAGTTCATTACGGCCGATTCGCGAGCCTTACCTCAATTTTCTTGTAGAGCTGCGTTGGCCATCGGGGCGTTTATTGCGCGAATATACCGTGCTGCTGGACCTGCCCACTTTTGCTGGGGACGCTCAAGTGGGAAAGAAAGTCGCCGCGACGCCGACCGTCGCGGCTGAATCCCGTCGTCCGGCCGCGCCCCCACCGACTAGCAGCCCGCGCCCGACGCAGCCCAGCACGTCATCGGCAGACCCCAGCGGACGCGTGCAAGTGCGTGCGGGGGATACGTTATGGGGTATCGCAGCGCGTCACCGGGCGCCAGGAGCCACTATCCCGCAAACAATGGTCGCCATCGCCGACGCCAACCCGCAAGCCTTCATCCAAGGCAATGTCAATCTCATCCGCCGCGGCGCCTGGCTGCAGATGCCAGACCTACAGCAGGTCCGTGCGGTAGATCGCGCCACCGCCCTCAGTAAATTGCAGGATCCGCCGGCAACGCCTCCCGTCGTCGAGTCTCGTGCCGCCGCTGAGACGCCGGACGTTGTCACCGATGTCACAAGTGGGGAACTGCATCTCGCGGCGGCAGGCAGCGGCGATACGCCCGGTGCAGCCGCCGATGGCACTGGTGCGGAGGGTGAGCCCCAACTCGCCGCGGTGCTAGAGGAGCGGGATCGCCTGCAGCGAGAGAATGCCGAACTAGAAGCACGCATCCAAAGCCTGGAAAGCCAATTGAACACGGTCAGCCGGCTGGTAGAGCTTGATGATCCGGCGTTGGCTGCACTGCAGCAACAGGCCGACGCGTCGCCTGATGAGGCGTCATCCGAGGCCGTACAAGCACCAGCCGCCGACGCCCTCGAAGCGGCAAAGGAAACCGACGTCGAAGCGGCGGGAAGCCCCGCCGACACCGACCCTACGCCGACTCCGGCCACGGCCGCCCCAGCATCCACCGAGCAGACTCCCCGAAACTCGCCTGCCGAAAGCGGCCCGCTGGCCGCGATGTCTCGTCTCAGCGAGTGGCTCATTCCCGCCCTCGGGCTGAGCGCCATTTTATTGCTTGGGTTGGTGGTCTTGGCCGCGCTGCGAAAGAGCTCCGGCGTTCAGCAGCAGGGCCTCGAGCTTCCCAGCGAAGTGGAAAGCGGCCCGTATAGCTCCGGGCTCGATCCTGCAGATGGTGCGCTTGCGGCCGTTGCCGACGAAGATTTGTTCGCCGCACCCAGCACCCAAGGTGGCCCGGAAGACATTCTCAGCGAAGCCGACGTTTGTCTCTCCTTCGGCCATGACGAGCAGGCTGAAGAGCTCTTACGCGAAGCACTCGGCGAATATCCCAGTGAACCCCGGCTCCACCTCAAGCTGCTAGAAGTGTTGGCGACACGCGACAACCGAGACGCCTTCGAGTCCCACCTGCCACAGTTGGCCGCTTTAGGCGACCTCGAGGCTTTTGCCGAAGCAGAAGCACTGCAACGTCAACGCTGGACCGAAGCAGCCGAACCTGATCAGCCGCCGGCTCCGGTAGACACACCAGCGGAAGAGGCCCCGCTGGAAGATTTTGATCTGGACTTGGAGCTGGATCTCGATTTGGAAACCGCGCAGGGCCCCCAGCCGACAGCGGAGTCATACCCGACAGCAACACGCACCGACAATGGCAATGGCGAGGTCAATCTAGCCGACTTTGACCTGGGACTCGGGGAACCAGAGCCTAACCCGCCGACCGACGGGGTAGCAGAGATCGGCTTCGAGGATCTCGATCTGTTTGAGCCGGGTCAGGAGGTTGCCACTCAACTCGAACTCGCGCAGGCCTACGTCGAAATGGGCGATTCCGAAGGCGCTCGGGAGATTCTCGACTACGTCGTCGAAGCGGGAGACGAGTCCCAGCAGGAAGCGGCGCGCGAATTGCTCGCCAAGCTCAACTAACCTCGGCCGGCACAGCGTACCGGCGTCGGCTTCGGCCGGCGTCCAACCGTCGTTGCCGGCTTCCTACAAGGTCGATATGTCAGCAACGGCCTGGGCCTATCATCGCAACAGTCGAATTCCCAAGGGGGAGCGTCTTCCCGAGGGGATTCGACGCTTCGCCGCTGTGCTTGAGTACGATGGCAGCCGCTATCGCGGCTGGCAGCGACAACGCCATTGTGAGAGTGTCCAGCAAGAGGTCGAACAGGCACTTTCAACGATTGCCGCCGAACCTGTCACCGTGGCTTGCGCAGGGCGCACGGATACGGGTGTGCACGCCACCGCGCAGGTAGTCCATTTTGATTCACAAGCACTCCGCGAACCACACAATTGGCTTTATGGGGCGAACACCCGGTTGCCGGAAGATATTCGCCTCACCTGGGTTTCGGAAGTGCCGGCGGGATTCCACGCGCGCTTCAGCGCATTCGCACGCACCTATCGCTACCTGATTTGTCCTACGCAGCATCAACCCGCGCTATTGCGGCTTCATACCTGCTGGTCACGGCAATCGCTCGCGCTCGAAGAGATGCAGAAAGGGGCGCAGCATCTGCTTGGTGAGCATGATTTCAGTGCCTTTCGCGGCGCCGGCTGTCAATCGCATAGTGCATGGCGCCATATCAGCGATCTGCGTATTTGGCGGCAAGGCGCGCTGATCATCGTCGAAATCACAGCCAACGCCTTCCTTCTCCACATGGTTCGCAATATCGTCGGCGCCCTCTGCGCGGTGGGGCGCGGCGACCACCCTCCGGAATGGATCGCGGCACTGCTCGCTTCCGGCCAACGCGCCCTGGGTCCCGCGACCGCTCCCCCCGGCGGGCTTTACCTGGTGGGAGTACACTATCCCGCAGAGTTTGCTGTCCCGGCATTGGTCGGTGGGCCTTGCTGGATCGACAGCGCACTGTCCTCCGCTATCGAAACGCCCCTATGGTCCGGACATCCATGATCAAGACCTTCGTGAAGATTTGTGGTATTACCCGGCCCGAGGATGCCGAGGCTGCGGTCGCCGCAGGCGCCGACGCACTGGGTTTCGTCTTTCACCCAGCCAGTCCGCGAGCGGTGAACATTGATCAAGCCCGGGAGATCACGGCTTTCTTGGGTCCCTTCGTCACGACGATCGCGCTCTTCGTGGATGCCGAGCCGACCTGGGTGGAAACGGTACTGGCGGCCACAGGCATTCACCTTCCGCAATTTCACGGCAATGAAACCCGGGCGTACTGTGCAGCGTTC
The DNA here is from genome assembly GCA_041594335.1 of Porticoccaceae bacterium. Taxonomy (GTDB): domain Bacteria; phylum Pseudomonadota; class Gammaproteobacteria; order Pseudomonadales; family Porticoccaceae; genus JAGPUQ01. Next base: position 15,407 of record JBFHML010000004.1, on the reverse strand, counting down.
GGCCGTCCTTACATCAAGGCTATCCGCATGCATCCCAATCTGGATCCGCAAGCCGCGGCACACCAGTATGCAGATGCGGCTGCCTGTCTGTTTGACGCCTGGGACCCGAATCGCGCCGGCGGCACAGGTACCGCCTTCGACTGGGGCCGGCTGCCGGCCACGCTGCCGATACCGCTCGTCCTTGCCGGTGGTCTGCGGCCCGATAACGTCGCGGCGGCGGTGCGCGAGGTACGCCCCTATGCCGTCGATGTGAGCAGCGGTGTAGAGTCCGCGCCGGGGCATAAGGATCCGGCGCTGATGCGAGCCCTGATTGGCGCAGTGCGGGCGGCGTGATTTGCGACCCGTGCGCGGTCGCGCACAAGTATTTTCGCCGCTGTGCGCTAGAACCGATTGACAGCGGCCCCGGCGACGTTAGCATGCGCCCGGGTCAGGGCAGAGGAATCAAGCATGAGCTGGTTGAATAAGATCCGTCCGTCGGGCCTGAAGACCCAGACCCGAGATCGTCCGCGTAGCGTACCCGAAGGGATCTGGACCCCTTGCCCGAAATGCGCGGCACCGCTGTATCGGCCGGAATTAGAACGCAATCTCGAAGTCTGTCCGAAATGCGATCACCATATTCGCATCGGCGCGCGCCGCCGCCTCGACATCTTTCTCGACCCCGAAGAGCGCGAGGAGTTGGCTACCGAGGTCCTGCCCATCGATCGCCTCAAGTTCCGTGATGTCAAAAAGTACAAAGACCGGCTAGCCAGCGCACAGCGCGAGACCGGGGAGAAGGACGCCTTGGTGGCCATGCGCGGCCACGTGCTCAGCCTCCCCGTCGTTGCCGCCGCGTTCGAATTCGATTTTCAAGGCGGCTCCATGGGGTATGCGGTGGGTGAGAAATTCACCCGAGCGGCGCGATTGGCATTGGAGCAGAGAATCCCGTTGGTCTGCTTTTCGGCGACGGGTGGCGCCCGAATGCAAGAGGCCCTAGTGTCATTGATGCAAATGGCCAAAACCAGCGCCATTCTGGAACGCCTCAAAGCAGCCGGCGTGCCCTATATTTCCGTGCTTACCGACCCGGTGTATGGAGGTGTTTCGGCGAGCTTGGCGCTGCTTGGCGATATCAACATCGCCGAACCGGGGGCACGCTCGGGATTTGCCGGCCCCAATATCATCGAGCAGACCATCCGTCAGAAGCTGCCCGCCGGATTTCAACGCAGCGAGTTTCTGCTCGAACACGGCGCCATCGACATGATCGTCGCGCGGTCAGATCTGCGCCCGACCATCGCCCGACTCTTGGCGAAACTCAGCGCCTTGCCGCCCCCTCAATCTGCGGAGCTCGATGCCCAAACCTCTTCGGCTGACTGACTGGCTCGAACTGCTGGAACGCCGGCATCCGCTCGCCATCGAGCTGGGGCTGGAACGTGTCAGCCAGGTCGCTGCACGCCTGGATCTCGCGCGTCCAGCGCCACGAGTGATCACCGTCGCCGGGACCAACGGCAAGGGCTCCTGCGTCGCGATGCTCGAGGCCCTGCTGCAAAGTCAGGGCGTGCGGGTGGGCTGCTATACCTCGCCGCATCTACTCCGTTACAACGAACGCATCCGCATCGATGGACAGGCGGTGAGCGATGCCGCATTGTGCGCGGCCTTTGCCCGAATCGAAGCGGCACGCGACACCATCCGCCTGACCTACTTCGAAGTCGGCACCCTCGCCGCACTGCTGTTGATGCGTGAGGCTGAAGTGTCGGTGGCCGTCCTCGAAGTAGGCATGGGAGGGCGCCTCGACGCTGTCAACATCGTCGATCCCGATGTCGCCATCATCACCTCGATCGATCTCGACCATCAGGCCTGGCTGGGCGCCGACCGCGACAGTATCGGGCTCGAGAAAGCGGGGATCGCCCGACCGGGGATTCCTACCATCTGCGGGGACCCCAATCCTCCCAGGGCGTTACTGCAGTACTTACGTGCGCTTCCATCTCCCACGCTGGTGCTCGGAGAGGCAGACTTTTGTCTACAAGAGGGCAGCGCGGGACTGGGACTGGATCTGGCTTGTCGTACCGCGGACGGGGAGGCTCGATATTATCAGGAACTCCCAGAACCCCAGCTCCCTGCGACGAGTGCCGCCTGCGCCGTTCAAGGATTGCTTTCCCTCGGCATTCAGCCCACACCAACGCAGATTGCGACCGCTTTCGAACGCACGCGATTGGCAGGGCGATTCCATTGCGCTTTGTATCGGGAGCGCGCCTGGGTTCTCGATGTAGCGCACAACCCGGCAGCGGCGGCTTTGCTGGCAGGGCGTCTGGCCGCAACGCCCGGGACTGTACGCCATGCCGTATTCGGCGCGTTGGCCGACAAGGATTTAGCGGGGATTCTGACACCGTTGATCCCGCAGATCGCGCATTGGTATTGCTGCGATCTGCCCGGCGTGCCGCGCGCAGCACCCAGCGCCAGGCTCACTGAGGTGCTGTACAATGCAGGCTGTGGTGACCGAGTCGCCGGGCGCTACGAAAACCCGCTTGCGGCGGCTGCCGCAGCCCTGCGGACCAGCCGCCCTGGCGAGCGTATCGTGGTGTTCGGCTCTTTTCACACCGTGGCGCCGGTGCTCGGGCTGATCGCCGACGGCGCTGAGCGAGCCGGGGGGGACAATTGATGAACCAAGGCATGCGCCAGCGGCTGCTAGGCATTCTGGTCCTGGTGGCACTGGCCAGTATCCTGTTACCACTGCTGCTCGATTTCCGCAGCGGCTACCCGGTGGACACGACCCCCCGCATTCCGCCACCGCCGGCCATTACCCCCCAGCCATTGCCTCAGCTCGATGAACCCGAGCCGCCTCCAGCGGACGACGCCACCGCCAGTCCACCCGCAGCAACGGCTGAAGACACGCCCTTCCAGCTCCCAGAGGCCCCTCGGGACCGTACGGGAGAGGCTCAGCACAACGCCGTGGCCGAGACCCCACGCCTTACGGCGGAGGGCCTACCGGAAGCTTGGGTGTTACAACTCGGCGCATTCAAAGAGGAGCGCAACGCCCTGGAATTGCGCGATCGACTGCAAGGTGCCGGACATCGCGCTTTTGTACAGCGCTCGGCGGCCGGCGAGCCCATTGCTTTCCGGGTATTCGTCGGACCGAAGATGACGCGAGACCAGGTGGCGGCCGCACAACGAGAACTAGAGCGGCAATTTCAGATCAAGCCCCTGGTGGTGCCCTTTGCCCCGTGATGCCAATAGGCACTTTGGTACAATGGTCCCTCCGGTCTTGGGCGTGGCTCGATGAGTGGTGCCGATTGGGTCATCCTGGCTGTAATCGCGGGTTCTGCGCTGATCAGCCTGGTCCGTGGCTTCGTCCGCGAAGCGCTCTCGCTGGTCGCCTGGGTGGTGGCATTCGCAGTGGCCATGGTGTTTCACGCGCAACTCGCGAGCCAACTCACCGGCGCCATCGAAACCCCGTCACTGCGCGCAATCGCGGCCTGGCTCGCGCTGTTCCTGGTGACCTTGTTGGTGATGGGGTTGATCAACTTTTTGTTATCGCAAATGGTACGTGCATCCGGCCTCTCCGGAACCGACCGCTTTCTGGGATCTCTGTTCGGTGTGGCGCGCGGTTTTGTCGTGGTCCTCGCGCTCCTGATCGTGATTCCGCAATTTCTGCCTGTACGGCAGGACCCCTGGTGGCAACAATCGATCTTGATCCCCGTGTTTCTCGGCTTCGAGGACACCGCTCGCGCACTGGCGGGCGAGATCGCCGATTGGTTCCGCCGCTGGATCGGTTGAACGGGGAGGGCAGGGCATGTGTGGTGTAGTGGGCATTGTCGGCAAAGCAGACGTCAAATATCAGATCTACGACGCTCTCACCGTACTCCAACACCGCGGCCAGGACGCCGCAGGGATTATGACCTGTCGAGATGGCCAGCTCAGCCAACGGAAGGACGAAGGCCTGGTTCGCGATGTATTTCGCGAACGACACATGGACCAACTGGCCGGCCACATGGGGGTAGGGCATGTGCGCTATCCGACGGCCGGGAGTTCGGGTCCTTCACTGGCACAGCCTTTCTATGTCAATTCGCCGTATGGGATCTGCCTGGCGCATAACGGCAACCTGACCAACTCCGAAGACTTACGTCGCCACGTTTTCAATTCGGATCTCCGTCATGTCAATACGGATTCGGATTCCGAAATCTTACTCAACGTCTTTGCCCACGAACTCCAGCTGCAAGGCAGGCTGCAACCGCGGCCGGAAGATATCTTTTCTGCGGTAGGGCGGGTGCATCGGCGCTGCCGAGGCGCTTATGCAGCTGTCGGGTTAATCGCAAATTATGGGCTCTTCGCCTTTCGCGACCCCTTTGGCATACGCCCTTTAGTCTTTGGCTATCGAGATACCGCCAAAGGCCGGGAATATATGATTGCCTCCGAAAGTGTGGCGCTCGACGTACTCGGCTATACCTTGGAGCGCGACCTCGCGCCGGGAGAGGCGATTTTTATCGATCCTCAGGGTGGCGTCCATTCGAGTCAATGCGCCGAACACGCCGAATTGGTGCCCTGCATCTTCGAGCATGTCTATTTTGCCCGCCCCGATTCGATGCAGGACAATATCTCCGTCTACAAGGCGCGATTGCGCATGGGCGAGCGACTCGCGGAAAAGATTCTCCGGGTCTGGCCCGATCATGATATCGACGTCGTGATTCCGGTCCCGGACACCAGCCGTGTCGCCGCGCAAGCGATGGCGGAACGCCTCGGCCTAAAATTCCGCGAAGGGCTGATGAAAAACCGTTACATCGGTCGCACTTTCATCATGGCGGAGCAAGGCCAGCGGACCAAATCGGTCCGCCAAAAACTCAACCCGGTTCGCCTCGAGTTCCAGGGCAAGCGGGTATTGCTGGTAGACGATTCCATTGTTCGCGGTACCACCTCCCGGGAAATCGTACAAATGGCCAGGGAGGCGGGCGCCGAACGCGTGTACATGGCCTCGGCAGCGCCACCGGTCCGCTATCCCAACGTCTACGGCATCGACATGCCGGCCGCCCGGGAACTGGTGGCGCACGACCGTACCGAAATGGAAATCGGAACGGAAATTGGTGTCGATTGGCTGGTCTACCAGGATCTGGAGGATCTGATTGAAAGTGCCCGCGAGGGCAATCCCAATATTCGCCGCTTCGAATGCTCGGTATTCAATGGGCAGTACATCACCAACGATGTCGATCACGGGTATTTCGAACGTCTGGAAAGCGCCCGCGGCCAGAGTGCCAGGCCGCGTTTGATCCAGGCCGGAGACGATGTCGTGGGCCTCTACAACTCCAGCCGGGGGCAGCACTGATGCCTCTCCAGAAGGACCCAGAGGCACTCCGCGGCGCGGCGCTCGACACACTCGCGGTCCGCGCCGGGCAAGTCCGCAGTGCCGAAGGAGAGCACAGCGAGGCTTTGTTTCTCACGTCCAGCTATGTATTTGCCAGTGCCGCCGAGGCGGCGGCGCGCTTCAGCGGCGACGTTGAGGGAAACGTCTATTCGCGCTACACCAACCCCAGCGTGCGCACCTTCGAACAACGCATCGCAGCCCTCGAAGGGGCCGAACAGGCAGTGGCCACCGCCTCGGGCATGTCCGCAATCCTCAGCACCTGCATGGCATTGCTGCGTGCCGGCGATCATCTGATCTGCTCGCGGAGCGTATTCGGCACGACCACGGTGTTGCTGAACAAATTTCTCGGCAAATTCGGTGTCGAGACTACCTTCGTAGAATTGACCGACATCGACGCGTGGCGACAAGCGATCACGCCGCGGACCAAGTTACTGTTGCTGGAGACGCCCTCTAACCCGCTGTGCGAGATCGCCGATCTGGCCGGGCTCGCCGAGCTGGCCCGCGATCGAGGACTACTGCTCGCGGTCGATAACTGCTTTTGCACGCCCGCACTGCAGCGTCCGCTAGATTGGGGGGCCGATATCGTCATCCATTCCGCCACCAAATATCTGGACGGTCAGGGCCGCTGCCTCGGAGGCGTGGTGCTGGGCCGCGCGGAACTCATGGCCGAGGTGCTGAGCTTTATTCGCTCCGCCGGCCCCACCCTGAGCCCGTTCAACGCCTGGGTGTTCACCAAGGGGTTGGAAACCCTGCGACTCCGCATGGAAGCGCACTCCGCATCCGCGCTTGCGCTCGCCCAATGGCTATCTGAGCATCCCGCTGTCGAGCGCGTGTTCTACGCCGGACTGCCGGAACATCCCGGCCACGCCCTGGCCCGACGTCAGCAACGCGCATTCGGAGGAGTGCTGTCGTTTCAGGTGCGCGGCGGTCGCGAACAGGCATGGCAGGTCATCGACAGTACCCGAATCCTCTCTCTAACCGCCAACCTTGGCGATGCCAAAACCACCATCGTACATCCGGCCACTACCACCCACGGACGACTCAGCGACGCAGAAAAAGCGCGTGCCGGGATCACCGAGAATCTGATCCGGGTCGCTGTAGGCCTGGAAGCGCTCGAAGACATCCAGGGGGATTTGGCCGGGGGATTAGACGCCCTTTGAATCTTTCGCCGCGCCCCCTGGAAGCAGCGATCGCCGCACTTAATACCGTGGTGCTGGGCAAGGAACGTCAGCTGCGGCTGGCGCTGGCCTGCTTGCTCGCCCGCGGACATTTGCTGATCGAAGATGTACCCGGCACCGGCAAGACGACGTTGGCACGTGCGCTGGCACGCGTTTTGGGACTGAGCTTCGCGCGGATTCAATTCACCAGCGACCTGTTGCCGGCGGACATCGTGGGGATTTCCGTGTATGAACGCGAGCAGGGCAGCTTTCAATTTCATCCCGGGCCGGTGTTTCACCACTTGCTGCTGGCCGACGAGATCAATCGCAGTACACCGAAGACACAAAGTGCGCTGCTGGAGGCCATGGCCGAAGGGCAGGTCAGCGTCGAGGGCGAAACCCGACCGTTGCCAAAACCCTTTTTCGTGATCGCCACACAAAACCCCAGCACTCAATATGGCACTTTTCCACTACCGGAATCCCAGCTCGATCGATTTTTGATGCGCCTCCATCTCGGCTATCCAGATCCGGAGGCCGAACGGCGCCTACTCGCCGGGGCCAATCCGCAACTGCGCCTGCCCAAGCTTCCCAGATTCCTCGCCGAGGATCAGCTATTGGGGCTCCAAGAAAAAGTCGATCGTATCTCCACATCGCCTGCCTTGATTGCCTATGTGCAACGCTTGGTCCAACACACCCGCGAGCTTGCCGAATGCGAGCACGGTGTATCCCCACGCGGCGCACTGGCCCTCTTACAAAGCGCCCGCGCCTGGGCTTTTTTGGCCGGCCGCAGTCATGTGATCCCGGAAGACGTGCAGGCCGTGTTCGGCCCCGTGGTCGCGCACCGCTTACAGACCACCGCCGGAGAGCCGGCCATCGCCGCCGCCCAACGGACCCTTGATGCGGTGGATATCCTGTAGTCGGACGCGCGCCCGCCCCGGCGCACCCGCGGTGTCGGCTTAGATGTCGAGGCTAGGTGTCAGCCTGCAGCAAGGGTATCGTCGGTGGCTAGACCGGCGTCTGCCGGAAGTCGTGTCCTGCCGCCTCGAAAACCGGCGTCTCTTTATCTTTCCCTCAGCTGCCGGAGGGCTTTTTGCAGCGCTCCTGGTCGTACTTTGGCTCACGGCCACGAATTTCGAGAACAACCTCATTTTTGGGTTAACGTTTTGGCTCTGCGGGTTATTTGTCGTCACCATATTCCACACTTACGCCAATCTTCACGGCATCGAAGTCGGGCCGCTGCGTGCCGGGAGCGGCTTCGCGGGCGACTCGGTCGACTTCGCGGTGACATTACGCAACCGGGGCCGCCGTGCCCGGCAGCGCATCCAACTGCACTTCCGTGGCGGCGAGCGCCGCACGATCGAACTCGGTGCCGGAGAGATCTGCACCGTTCGCCTACCACTCCACGCTCACCGCCGCGGCTGGCTCAGTCCGGGCTACCTGTGTATCGAGAGCCACTACCCTTTGGGGATCTTGCGGGTCTGGAGCCGGGTTCGCCTGCCCGGCCAAGGGTTGGTCTACCCACGCCCGATACCGGGGCCACCCCCCACTGCCGGCATGGCGCTATCCGGCCACGCAGACGCCGCTGAGGTTCCCGGGCGCGAGGATTTTTCAGCTCTGCAGCGCTATCGGCCCGGGGAACCGCGCACCCATATCGCCTGGAAGCAGTATGCGCGGGAATTAGGACTGTTTACCAAGACCTTTGTGGATCCGGTTCATCAGCGGCTGTGGCTCGATTGGCGCGACCTCGCGGCGACCGATAGCGAGGTCCGCCTGTCGCAGCTTTGCGGCGCCGTGCTGGCCGCAGAGGCTACGGGGCTGAGTTATGGCCTGCGTTTACCAGGGCAGGAAATTGCACCGAGTCAGGGTCACCAGCACCGCGATCGCACCCTCACCGCACTGGCCCTCTACGGCTTGCCACCGGCGGAGCAGACCTGATGCATCCGAGCTGGCAGATTCCCCGGCCAGCGCTGTTTTGGCTGCTCGGCACGCAAGTGACCCTTGCCGCATTGCAATTCCGCCAGTTGCCATTTTGGCTGCTATTGGCGGGAGCCCTCGTATTGGGTTGGCGCATGCAAATTTACCGCGGGCGGTGGCGCTACCCAGGCGCCGCGGCGAAGGCCGCGCTGGTCGCGACCTGCGGTGGCGCGATTCTGGTCGATTACGGTCGGATCTATGGGCTGGAGCCGATGGTGGCGCTGCTATGGAGTGGCTTCATCCTCAAGCTGCTAGAGATGCATGCGCGCCGCGACGCACTGATTCTCGTCCTCCTCGGCTATTTTGTCGCCGCCAGTCATTGCCTGTTTTATCAAACGCCGACAGCGGCGGTAGCGACCCTCGCCGGAGCGCTCCTGGTCACCGGTGTCCTTGCAGCGCTATGCCAACGCCCCGACGGCGGCTTGTGGCGCCCGCTGGGCGTGGCTTCCATGCTGCTGCTGGAGGCGATACCACTGATGATGGTGTTGTTTTTGGTCATGCCTCGGCTCGGCTCCCTCTGGACCGTACCCCGGCCCTCGGCGCAGGGCAGCCTAGGGGTTGACGATCAGCTTTCCCCGGGGGATCTCGGAGAACTCGGCGTTTCCGATGCCGTCGCTTTCCGCGTGGAATTCGAAGGGCAGCCGCCACCACAGCGCGAACTGTATTGGCGAGGCTTGGTGTTATCTCGATTCGACGGCCGACGCTGGCATCGGATCGAACCCTGGGGCTACCCGGGAGGGAGCGAACCGCGTCGTGGAAACGCCCCCGCACGACCTTGGGAAAGCCAGGTCGAGCGCTTTGGTGAAGCGCTGCGCTACCAAGTCATCATTGAACCCACCGGCAAGCGTTGGCTATTCGCCCTTGACACCCCGTCGCCGGAAGACCCGGAAGTACTATTGCAACGCGATCTCACGTTGATCCGCGAACTGCCGCTCACGGAACGTTGGAGTTACCGTGTACGTTCCTGGCCGACGCATCGAATCGGAGCCCAAGGCCTGTCTGCCAGCCACCAGTCTCTGGAAACCGCGCTTCTTGGCGGCAGTAATCCCCGGACCCGAGAATGGGCGCGACAGCTACGCGCCGAAGCGACCTCTGAGGCTGATTTCATCGACCTCGTACTGGCGCATTATCATCGTGATTACATCTACAGTCTGCGCGCACCAACGCTGGGAGCGCAGGCCATCGATGAATTTCTCTGGGAGACGCGTCGCGGATTTTGCGAGCATTTTGCGAGCAGTTTCGTATTCATGATGCGCGCCGCGGGCATCCCGGCGCGGGTCGTAGTCGGATACCAAGGTGGCGAGTTTCATCCCAGTGCCAATTACCTGATCGTACGCCAATACGACGCCCACGCTTGGGCTGAGGTCTGGCTGCAACATCGCGGCTGGATACGAATCGATCCCACGGCTGCAGTCGCACCAGAACGTATCGAGACCAGCGTCAACGAATTGCTCGGCACCGAGCAGAGCGTGTTGGCAGACTCCCCACTGGCTAGCGGTGCACGCCATGGCGCCGGCTGGCGCGCCCACTTGCGCCTGCGCCTCGACTATTACGATTACCTGTGGGCGAAATGGGTTTTGGGCTATGAACTGCGCCAGGAGCAATTGCTACGCAGCTGGCTCGGGGGGTGGGATCCTTGGCGGGCCGGGATCTTTGTCATCGCGGCGGGAATCTTGGCCCTGATCCCGGTATTGCTGGTCCAATTCCGCGCGATGCGCAGACCGCCACAGCCACCGCTGGAGCGCTTGTTCACCAACTATTGCCGCAAACTGGCTCGGCTCGGTCTCGCTCGCCGAGCCGGGGAGGGTCCACGTAGTCTGGCCCTGCGGGCAGCGCGTGAACACCCGGCACTCGCCGCGCAGATCGAAATGATCAACGTATTATTCGAGCAAGGACTCTACGGCGGCGGCACCCCTGATCTGAAGCGATTACGTCGCCATATCCGTAAGCTTTAAGCGCAACCAGCCGGGAGGCACATGGAGCGGGTGATGGGAATCGAACCCACGTTAAGAGCTTGGGAAGCTCCCGTTCTACCATTGAACTACACCCGCGCGGGCCCGCAGTCTGCCAGCCCAGTCGCCAGAGGGCAAGCCGCCCGATGAGTGTCTGGACGGCCCAAAGCCGAAAGACCAATGCGAGTCTACTGGGGCTCCTGGGACTGCTGTATTTCGCCCAAGGGTTGCCCTCTGGATTGCTTGCCAAAGCGCTACCGCCGCTCTTGCGCGAACAAGGGATCTCTCTTCCCGTGATCGGTTTAACCGGTCTACTCGCCGCGCCCTGGGCGTTGAAGTTTCTCTGGGCACCATTGATCGAGCGCAGCGGAACGCGGCGGCGTTGGTTGTTGGGACTGAACGCCACGACGGCGGCGTTGATGTTGGTGTTGGCCAGCCGCGACTTCTCCGTCTGGACCGGAGAAGCCTTCCCTCTACTGCTCAGCCTGCTGTTGGCACTGAACTGCATCGCAGCGAGTCAGGACATCGTAACCGACGGTCTGGCCGTGAGCCGGCTATCCGAACGCCTCAGAGGCGTAGGCAATAGTATCCAAGTGATCGGCTACAAGATCGGGATGACCCTGGGCAGCGGGGTGTTGCTGTGGTGGATCGCGCACTCGGGATGGGCAGTGGCCTATGGCGGAATGGCGTTACTGCTACTGCCGGTGCTGCTCGCGGTGTGGTTCATGACCGAGCCACGCGGTCCAGCCGAGTATTTCGAAAGCCATCCGAGCTGGCACGGCCTAGCAGGCTATCGGGATCTGCTGCGCGATTTCGCCGCACGACCCGGGCTGGGTTGGTGGCTCGTCACGGTAGCGACCTTCAAAATCGGCGACTCGCTCAGCTCGCGGATGATCGGACCGCTACTCAAGGATCACGGCATGACCTTGGGACAGATCGGTGTGCTGACCAGCGCAGCGGCCCTGGCCGGACTGGTCGGCGCGCTTTTGGGAGGCTTAACGTTACTCCGCCTCGGGCATCGCAATGCGCTACTGTTGTTTGGGGGATTGCAGGCAGGGGGGCTCGCCGCCTATCTCGCCATTACCAGCGGCATGGCAAACCCCGATCTCTTTATCTACATCATCTGTGCAGAACAATTCGCTGACGGGCTGTCTACCGTCGCATTGTTTACGGTGATGATGGACGTTTGCCGACCACATTCGCCCGGCGTCGACTACACACTGCAGGCCTCCCTGCTGGTGATCGTCACCGGCATCGCGGCGTTGTCGAGTGGCTTTGTCGCCGCAGCTACCGGCTATGGCACGGTCTTCGGCGGCGGGGCAGTGCTGACGTTGTTGGCGCTATTCCCGGTGCTGCGCTATTTCGCACAAGCCAGCGCCAAAACCAAGTAACGTCACTGGGTTAACGGAGCTCGACGGTCCAGGGCTTGGTCAGCCCCCAAACGCAAAGGCTGCCACCGGCGCGCCAAGTACTCGGTCCCGATAAATACGGGCGCCGCGATCCTCCCGCGCTGCACCGGCGACGACATGCAACGGTAGCAGATGCTCCTCGCGTGGATGCGACTCCCGCGCCCCAGGCGCCGTGGTCCAGTCGACCAGGCGCCGCTCACGCTGCTGCCGGGGGACCGTACAGGTCTCATCCAGCCAGGCATCGAAGGCATCGCCAGCCGAATTCTGGAGCGGCTGCTGCATCAGCATTTCCAGATTGTGATAGCTCATCCCGCTACCGATGATGAGGACACCTTGCTCACGCAGGGGTGCCAGTGCGGCCCCCAGCCGCAGATGCAGCGCCGGATCCAGACTGGGGTGCAACGAAAGCTGAACGACCGGGATGTCGGCCTCGGGGCGGATCAGCAGGCCGGGAACGAAGACCCCATGATCCAGCCCACGGGTGGTCTCCAGCACCGCCGGCACGCCGGCGGCATCCAGCCGCTCGGCGAGCTCCGCGGCGAGTCCGGGCGCTCCCGGCACGGGGTAGCGCAATGTGTAAGTGTGTTCAGGAAAACCGTAATAATCGTAGTGCAGCGCCGGATCGGCACTGGCGGTAATCGCGATGGGATCCGACTCCCAATGCGCGGACACCACCAATAGGGCGCGGGGCAGCGGCGAAACCCGCGTCAGCAGCTCGCGGAGGAACACCTCCATACGTACCCACGTATCGGCGGGGCCCAGCTTCCATTCCATAAAGAAGCAGGGGCCACCACCGTGGGGAACATAAAAACAGGGCAGGGCGGTCAATGCCGCTACCGCTCAGCCTGTGGCGGCTTTCTTCGCCGGGGCCTGTCGTTGCAGCAAGGGCTCCCCGGGCATCTTGCGCAACTCGGGCAGCACTTCCTTGGCAAACAGCCTCAGGCTCGCTTCTGCATCGGCCAGCGGCATGCCGCCGTAGCTGAACACGCCATTGTAGGCGCCCGCACCGATGCGCTCACTGAAGTTGCGGATACGCTCCAGACATTGCTCAGGCGTCCCCCAAACCTGCAGGTTCATGAAGAACTTGACCGCGTCATCGACACTCTTGCTGACGTGATCCTGCATGGCGGCATAAGCTTCGTAACCCTTGGTCTGTTTCAAGTGGTCGCCGGCCATCTCATAGTGCTCGATCACCGAGTGGTAGTAAGCCCCGATATAGCGGGTAGCCATTTCCTCGGCACGATCGGCGCTTTTGTCACAATAGGTCCAGCCGGCGAGAATCGGCGGTGGCGCGTCAAAGCCGTTCACACTGCGGAAGATCTCGCGGTAATTGGCGAGCTCTTTGTCCACGTGCTCCCAAGGCTTTTGCGGTATGACCAAAATGCCGACCCCAAGCTTGGCCATGATCTGCGATGACTCCGGCGATACCGCCGCCGCATAGGTGCGGCCCCGGAATGTCTTGAAGGGACGCGGGCGCAGTTCCCGGCGCGCCTGACGGACATGCTTGCCCTGATATTCGCAGAATCCGGTTTCCAGCCCTTCCAGTATCATTTCCGCGGATTCGGTGAAGTATTCCCGGGCGCTGTTCATGTCGCGGCCGAAGCCCTCGAATTCGACGCGGCCCAAGCCACGGCCAATGCCGAGAATCACGCGTCCATCGGACATGTTGTCGAGCATCGCCACTTCCTCGGCGACGCGAATCGGCTCATGCCAGGGCAGCACGATGACCATGGTACCCAAGCCCAGATTCGGATTGCGCCCCGCCCAGTAGGAGAGAAACTGGGTGACATCCGGACACATGGTGTAATCGGTGAAATGGTGCTCCACGCCCCAAATGGACTGGAAACCCAACTCCTCGGCCAAGCTACCCAGGTAGAGGTCATTGTCATAGACCTGCTTGTCACTCAGCTTGGGGTCTACCCCCTGAAAAATAATCGAAAGACCGACGTCCATAATGAATAACCTCCTCGCCTGCTGGCAGTGGGAATCAAGAGAATCAAAAAGAAAGTACTGGAAGTATAGGGGAATAATGCCTGAGCGGCATATCACGGCAGCAGCAGAGGAGGGCAAGCCCGCGCAGAACCCCGACACGGGCACACCAGGGTCCCGCTCCGCGCGAACGGAACCCTGGGAATTGCGGCTTAGCTACCGTGATGAATCACACCGCGAATATTGCGCCCGGCGACCATATCTTCGAAGCCCTGGTGTACCTCGTCGATCGTATAGGTACGCGATTGCATACGATCCAGATCCAACTGGCCGGTCTCGTAGAATCCCAGCAGCTTCTCGAAATCGACCTTGGCGTTGGTGCTGCCATAGATACACCCACAGATTTTCTTCGAGGACAGCGCCATCTCCAGCCCACTGAACTTGTACTCTGCGGTAGCATCGGGCGCGCCGACCAAACAACAGGTGCCGCCGCGGCGGGTCGCCGCGTAGGCCTGATTCGCGACCGCGGGAATACCGATGACCTCGAAGGCATAATCGACGCCCACACCTCCCGTAATCTCCATGATCTGGGCGACCGGATCTTTCCCAGCATTGACCGTGTGCGTAGCACCGAATTCGCGCGCCGCTTCGAGCTTGGCATCGTTGAGATCAACCGCGATCAGCGGATTGGCCCCAGCGATTTTAGCGCCCTGTAAGGCGGAGAGGCCCACACCGCCGCAGCCAAATACCGCGACGCTGCTGCCCGGCTGCACCGCAGCCGTATTCAGCGCCGCACCGGCGCCGGTCATTACCCCGCAACCGACCAATGCCGCAGCACTGAGGCTGTATTTTTTCTTAATCGGCACCACGCACATCGCGGGGCAAACCACCTGCTCGGCCATGTTGCCCAAGGCCGCAAAGGCGGCGATGTATTCACCATCGAGTTTGACTCGGCTGGTACCGTCCGGCTGCATACCGCTGAACAAATCGGTCGCCGTACACAGCCAGGGCTCCTGATGCTGGCAGAAATGGCAGGTGCCGCACATGGGAATGAACGATGTGATGACATGGTCGCCGACCTGGACATTGGTTACGTTGGCGCCAACTTCCTCGACGACACCTGCGCCTTCGTGACCCAGCACAATTGGCATTGGCATCGGCAACTTGCCATTGATGACGGAAAGGTCCGACATGCACAGGCCGGTGGCCGCCATCCGAATGCGCACTTCGTTGTCCTTCGGCGGATCCAGCTCGATCTCACGCACCGAGTATTCATTCTTCGCGGTAAGCACCACGGCCTTGGCTTTGATCGTCATATACGCCTCGCAACCTCTGCTGATTTTTAGGTTCGGTAAGATGTCGACTGCTGCAGGTAACCCGCGCTAAGCAAACTTGTTATATGCGGTGGGGAAACAGCGTCGCCCGGATCATACACCCAGAGATTCGCGCTCGGGCGCTTACGACAATGCCCGAAGTATTCGCATAATGTATATTATGTTAAATCTAGGCTGGCAAGAGCGTTCTTGACCGATAAGCCTCGGCAGCCCCATGACCTCGCTCCCTGCGTTACAGTTACCTCGCACACGCAATCCCTAATTAGCCATGGAGGTCCCTATGAGTCGTTTGATCGGTATCTCGGGCAGCCTGCGCCAGCATTCGT